>JBJTZN010000135.1:0-27144 GCA_046087245.1 Rubrivivax sp. | reverse complement strand
TCATGCTCCCCGCATGCGCAGGCTTGTCGCCCGCCACGGCCGCCACAGGCCTGGGACCGAAGAGGTCTTGCCCTTCGCTCAGCGTCGAATCAGTCGTCTCGGTGTTCATGCCACTTCAACGACTGAACCCGCTTGTGGTTGTCGGGGTTATCCCAAATCTTCACAGGCTCTCAGGTGAAGGTCACCCAGTCCTGGCGCTCGGGGTGGTCCAGGTGCGGCAGGGTGTTGTAGGTCACCAGCATGTGGCGCTTGGAGGTGAAGGCGAACTCGGTGAGCGCGCTGTTGCGGATGCGCAGGTTGAGTTCGATGGCCGTGGTGGGCGGGGCCTCCAGCACATGGGCCACGGCGGTGGCGATGGGCCCGCCGCTGGACACCAGCAGCACGTCGCCCTGGTGCTGGGTGCGCACATGGTCCAGGGCGGTGGTCACGCCCTGCAGGAAGCCTGGCCAGGTGGGCATGCCCTGGGGCTGCACCTCGCCTGCCATCCAACGCGCCAGGCCTTCGCGCAGCAACCGAAAGTGCAAGCGGTAGGCCTCGGGGGTGTCCGGGCGCGGTGGCTCGCCCGCATGCACGCTGCGCACCACGGCCTCGCTGTCGTATTCGTTCAAGCCCGGCCACTCCAGCGCGGGCGGCAGGCCCGGCAAGTGGGAGGCCAGGGCTTCCAGGGATTCGCGGTGCCGGCGCAGGCTGCCGCGCAGCACGGCCTCGAAGCGCAGGCCCCGCGCCTGCATCCAGGCGCCCAGTTGCGCACACTGGCGGTGGCCCAGCTCGCTCAGGCGGTCGTAGTCCTCGGCCCCGAAAGAGGCCTGCCCGTGGCGGACGAGATACAAGGTTCCCATGCCGGCATTGTGCAGGCCGACTTCGCCCGCGCAGGCCCTGATCCCGAGGGCCTGGAGGTCAACGTCCGGCCGGGCGGGTGGCCAGCCAGATGCTGGGCAGGATGAGCGCCGCGCCCGCAGCGTGGTACCAGCCGGGGGGCTCGCCCAGCAAGGCCCAGGCGCCCAGCGCCCCGTAGACCGGCGCCAGGTACAGCAGCAAGGCCGTGCGCGAGGCGCCGAGTTCACGCTGCAGGTAGGAATAGGCGGTATACGACAGCACGCCCGGCAGCACCGCCCCGGCCACCACCAGGCCCAGCGCCTGCGGGCTCCAGGGCGGGGTGTCCGTCCACAGCGCTTCAGCCAGGGTGAAGGGCACCAGCACCAGCAGGCCCCCGGCGATGATGGCCGCCAGGCGCGCCGCCGGGCTCAGTGCGGAAGGCCAGTGCCGCAGCAGCACGGAGTAAGCCACCCAGCAGGCCGCGGCCACCAGGGCCCAGGCGTCGCCCACCGCCAGCCGCACGGCCAGCAGGTTGTCGATGTCCCCCTTGGCGATGATGAACAGGACGCCGCTCAGCGCCAGGGCCACGCCCATGCGCTGGGGCCACGACATCCGCTCGTGCAGCAGGCGCAGGCTCACGGCCGTGATGGCCACCGGGGCCACGGCGTACAGCAGGGCAATGTTGGTGGCGCTGGTGGTGTGGCCCGCCTGGTAGACGAAGGCCCCGCAGACCCACATGCCCAGGGCCCCCAGCAGCAGCTGATGGCGCCACTCCTGGCGCACGGCCGAGCGCTGGCGCCACAGCGCCACCCCCACGAAGGGCAGCATCAGCGCCAGGGCCAAGGTCCAGCGGCCCATGGCCAGGGCGTGCGGCGCGATCACGCCATGGCTGGCACGCGCGATGAGGTAGTTGGAAGACCACAGGCCCGGCACCACCCACAGCAGCACCGCAGCCCAGCGCGCCGGCTTCACGTGCGCGTGGCCATCACCTGCCCCAGGCGGATGGGCAGGCCCGGCGCCCAGACCGGGTTGAAGGCTAGGCGTGCGCTGCCCGCCGGCGCAGCCGGGAACAACATCACCACGGTGGAGCCCAGCAGGAAGCGCCCCATTTCCTGGCCCTGCGCCAGGCGGATATCCTGATCGTGGTACGCCCACTCGCGCACCTGGCCGGGGCGCGGCGGGTTCACCACCCCGTGCCACGCCGTGGCCATGCTGCCCACGATGGTGGCGCCCACCAGCACCAGCACCCAGGGGCCGGCTTCGCCGTCAAACACGCACACCACGCGCTCGTTGCGGGCGAACAGGCCGGGCACGCCCTGCGCCGTGGCGGGGTTGACCGAGAACAGATCCCCGGGCACATGGATCATGCGCAGCAGGCGCCCATCACAGGGCATGTGGATGCGGTGGTAATCCTTGGGGCTGAGGTACAGCGTGGCGAAGACGCCGCCATGGAAGTGCGCCGCCAGCGCGCCATCGCCGCCCACCAGGGCCTGGGTGGTGTAGTGGTGGCCCTTGGCCTGGAAGATGCGGTCGCCCTCGATGGCGCCGAACTGGCTGATGGCGCCATCCACCGGGCAGATCAGGTCCGCCTGGGCCAGTGGCCGGGCACCGGGCTTGAGCGCGCGGGTGAAGAACTCGTTGAAGGTCGGGTAGGCGGCCGGATCCGGTTGCGCCGCCTCGGCCATGTTCACACCGTACCGCTGCACGAAGGCGCGGATGGCCGCCGTGGTGGCCGCGCCGCCGCGGGCCCCCGCCAGCATCCCGGCCAGGGAGGTCAGCGCCTGCTTGGGCAACAGGTGCTGCAGCGCTACCCCGGCGCTCACCGCATGTCCACCGTGGAGCGCAGGGCCCGCACGGCCCCGGCACCCACGGCGGCGCCAAAGCGCTTGGCCAGGCGCTCGGCCACGTTCTCCTTGGGCGTGTAGTCCACGATGTCCGCGGCCTTGATCACGTCGCGCGCCACATGGTCCAGGCTGCCGATGTGGTCGGCCAGGCCCATCTTCACGGCCTCCTCGCCATTCCAGAACAGGCCGGAGAAGGTCTCGGGCGTCTCCTTCAGGCGGTTGCCGCGTCCGGTCTTGACCACCTCAATGAACTGGCGGTGCACCTGGTCGATCATGGCCTTGGCGAAGGCGCGCTCCTTCTCGCTTTGCGGGCTGAAGGGGTCGAGCATGCCCTTGTGTTCACCCGCGGTGAGCAGGCGACGTTCCACGCCCAGCTTGTCCATCAAGCCGGTGAAGCCGAAGCCGTCCATGAGCACGCCGATGCTGCCCACCAGACTGGCCTTGTCGACATAGATCTCATCCGCGGCCACGGCGATGTAGTAGGCGCCGGAAGCGCAGATCTCCTCCACCACGGCGTACACCTTCTTGCCGTGCAAGGCCTTGAGGCGCCGGATCTCGTCATTGACGATGCCGCTTTGCACCGGGCTGCCACCGGGCGAGTTGATGCGCAGCACCACGGCCTGGGCCCCCGGGTCCTCGAAGGCGCTGCGCAGCGCCGACACCAGCAGGTCGGCGCTGGCTTCGGTGTCCATGGCGATCTCGCCACGGATCTCCAGCAAGGCCGTGTGCGGCGATGAAGGCGCGTTCACGTGGACCTGCTTGGCAAACAGCGCCCAGGCTATGGCCAGGGCCAGGCCCAGCCAGGCCAGGCGGAAGAACACGCGCCAGCGGCGCTCAGCCCGGCGGTCGCGCAGCAGTTCTGCAGCCAGCAGGTCCAGCCGGGATTCCAGGATCGACGCCGCTGCCGGCACCGCTGCAGCGGATGCCGCGCCCGGGGAAGGGCCGCTGTCGGGCGCAGCGGGCACATCAAGACCCGCGGCCCGGGCCGCTGGCGTGTCATTCTGGTCGTTCATCGGCAGGCCCGTCAGGCGGGGTCGTCGAAGGGAATGGGTCGGATTGTCGGAGAAGGATACCAAGTCACCCTGCCGCCTTCCTCGACCACGCGCAAGGCCGTGAGTCGACCACGGCCGCACGGGCCTGCCACGCAGCGCCCGCTGTGCGGATCGTAGGCGGCACCGTGGATGGAACACTGGATGAAGCGGCGATCGGCGTCCAGGAACTGGCCTTCCTGCCAGTCCATTTCAGCCGGCACGTGGGCGCATCGGTTGAGGTAGGCGACCACGGCGCCGTCGTGACGCAAAGCAAAGGCGCGCGCCGGGCGCCCGTGCTCCAGCACGTCAAAGACGCAGGCGCGTCCGCTTTCCTCGAGATCGGAGGAAGCGCACAGGTCCTGCGCGTCGGACCGGTCTTCAGCCATGCTGCACCAGCCAGTCGTGCAACTCGCGTGCGGAGTGGGCCACGTGCAGTGGCGCGTAGCCTTCGAAGGCGCCATGCTCATGCGCTCCGTAACTCACCCCCACCGACGCCACGCCCGCCTGGCGGGCCATGAGCAGGTCATGCGTGGTGTCGCCGATCATCAGCGTGCGCTGGGGCGACACGCCCAGCTCAGCGATCAACTCCTGCAGCATCAGCGGGTCGGGCTTGGAGGCCGTCTCGTCGGCAGTGCGCGTGCTGTCGAACAGGCCCTTGAGTTGCGCGGTGGCCAGCGCCTCGTCAAGTCCGCGCCGGCTCTTGCCCGTGGCCACGGCGATGCAGTGATTGCGCCGCTTCAGCGCCTGCAGCATGGGCAGCACGCCGTCGAACAGCACCAGATCGTGTTGATGCTGGATGTAGTGCCGCCGGTAGGCGTTGCCCAGCTCGGCGTAGCGTTCTTGAGGGAAGTCAGGCGCCGCGTGCAGCAGCGCGTCACGCAGCCCCAGGCCGATCACGTAAGCGGCCTGCTCGTCGCTGGGCACGGCGGTGCCCACTTCCAGGCAGGCCGCCTGGATGGAGCGCACGATGAGCGCCGTGCTGTCGAACAATGTGCCATCCCAGTCGAAGGCGATGAGGTCGAATCTGCGGGTCATGGGCGGATCAGGAACGTGGGACTTGGGCGCCAGGCGCAGACTGAAGGTGGGAACAGGCCGGGCCCGGATTCTGGAGCGCCTGCAGAAAAGCTGCACAGTCCTGGGGCAGCGGCGACTCCAGTTCCAGCGTCTGCCCCGTGGCCGGGTGCAAGAAACGCAGGCGCCGGGCGTGCAGGAACATGCGCTCCAGCCGCACCTGCCCTGCCGCCGCGCGCGCCAGCTGCCTGTTCAGCGCGAAATCGCCGTATTTGTCGTCACCGGCGATCGGGTGGCCGGCACCGGCCAGGTGGACGCGGATCTGGTGCGTTCGACCGGTCTTGATTGTCACGTCCAGCAAGGTGTAGCCGTCGAGCCGCTCCACCACGCGCACCAGCGTCAGCGCATAGGCGCCCTGCGGGTCGTCGGCACTGGCAGCGCGCACCCGACGTTCTCCCTCTGGGGTCAGGAACTTGTGCAGCGGTGTGTCGATGACCTTCAGCCGCTCGGGCCACTGCCCCGCCACCAGGGCGGTGTAGGTCTTGCCCACCCCCTTGTCAGCGCCGCGCGCGCGGAACTGGTCCTGCAGGTGGACCAGCGCGCTGCGGCGGCAGGCGATCAGCAGCACGCCCGAGGTCTCGCGGTCCAGGCGGTGCACGAGCTCCAGGAAGCGCGCGTCAGGCCGGGCTTGACGCAGTTGCTCGATCACCCCGGAGCTGACCCCGCTGCCGCCGTGCACGGCCACCCCCGCAGGCTTGTCTACCGCCAGGAGATGGGCATCCTCGAACAACAAGGGGAAGCTGCGTGCAGGTGCGGGCGCCACATGTTCGCGCTGGGCCACCCGCACGGGCGGCACCCGCACCTCGTCTCCGTCGGCCAGACGCGTGTATGCAGACGCACGGCCACCGTTGATCCGGACCTCTCCCGAGCGGATCACACGGTACACATGGGTCTTGGGCACCCCCTTGAGCAGCCGCAGCAGGAAGTTGTCCAGGCGCTGCCCGGCGGCATCTGCATCCACGACCAGTTTTCGCACCGCAGGCGGGGCCGCCGGCGCGGGTTTGGCCCCTATAATCCGGCGCTCCATGTGATGATCGCAAGTGCTTGATTTTCGGGAAGTTTACCCGGCACAGCGATGGCACCGGAGCGGCCGGCGGCCCTGTGTCGGGGACCAGCCAACGAGTTGACCGAACGTCAGCCGCCGGCCACAAGCGTTGATGCAACGGCTGCGCATCCGATCGGCTCCTGGCCCCCAAGTGGCCGCAGAGTTCGGGTGCGCAGGCGGCAGAGACTCGAAGGACAGAACCCGTCTCGCCGATCCTTGATGGCGAGACTGCATCGAAAGATTCAGGGCGCAGTGACCTTGTCCGACATCCGGACAGACCACTGAGCCCGGCGCCAAGCCCATCGCCCGCTGTGATGAGACTCCACTGCCCCACCGCCACACCCTTGTGCGCCCTGGCAAGGACGACCGTGCGTCGCCTGCCTGGGCCGCCGAGGGCGGCGCTGTACCGGACACCATCGTGCCCGGACGGGGGACGCACCGGACTCCTTCCAAGCGCCGCTGAAGGTCTCGCGCCAGCGCCAACACGGCACACCTGAGCACCGCGTTGCTTCCGCAGGGGCGGAAGGCCGGGGCTCGACGTGCCGTCCAGGGCGGTTCGATTTCCCGGTTCGTCCCTCCTTTCTCGTGCATCTGAGAGGGCCGGCACCCGAAGGTGGTCGGCCGGGAAAGTGCCTGCCGACCTGGCGGGCGAGAGGAGTGCACGAGACATGAAGCGCATGCTGATCAACGCCACGCAGCCCGAAGAGCGGCGCCTGGCGATCGTCGACGGCCAGAAGCTGATCGACTTCGAAACCGAGATCGAAGGGCGCGAACAGCGCAAGGGCAACATCTACAAGGCCGTGGTCACGCGGGTCGAACCCGCGCTGGAGGCCTGCTTCGTCGAGTACGGCGAAGACCGCCACGGGTTCCTGCCCTTCAAGGAAATCTCCCGCAACTACTTCCGCGAAGGCGTGGACGTGCGCACGGCGCGCATCCAGGACGCCATCAAGGAAGGCCAGGAACTGCTGGTGCAGGTGGAGAAGGAAGAACGCGGCAACAAGGGCGCGGCGCTGACCACCTTCGTCAGCCTGGCCGGGCGCTACCTGGTGCTGATGCCCAACAACCCGCGCGGCGGCGGCGTGAGCCGGCGCATCGAGGGCGAAGAGCGCGAGGAACTCAAGGAAGCGCTGGACCAGCTGGAGTACCCCAAGGGCATGAGCCTGATCGCGCGCACGGCCGGCATCGGCCGCACCGCGCCCGAGCTGCAGTGGGACCTGAACTACATGCTCAAGCTGTGGGACGCCATCGACGGCGCCTCCAAGGCGGGCAAGGGCGCGTTCCTGATCTACCAGGAGAGCTCGCTCGTCATCCGCGCCATCCGGGACTACTTCACCTCGGACATCGGCGAGATCCTGATCGATACGGACGACATCTTCGAGCAGGCGCAGCAGTTCATGAACCACGTGATGCCGGAAACGGCAGGCCGCGTGAAGCGCTACCGCGACGACGCGGCGCTGTTCTCCCGCTTCCAGATCGAGCACCAGATCGAGACCGCGTTCTCGCGCACGGTGAACCTGCCCTCGGGCGGGGCCATCGTGATCGACCACACCGAGGCGCTGGTGGCGGTGGACGTGAACTCCGCGCGCGCCACGCGCGGCGGCGACATCGAGGAGACCGCCACCCGCACCAACCTGGAGGCGGCCGACGAGATCGCGCGCCAGATGCGGCTGCGCGACCTGGGCGGCCTGATCGTCGTCGACTTCATCGACATGGAGGAGAGCAAGAACCGCCGCGAGGTGGAAACGCGCCTGCGCGACGCGCTGCGCAACGACCGCGCCCGCGTGCAGTTCTCCTCCATCAGCAAGTTCGGCCTGCTGGAACTGTCGCGCCAGCGCCTGCGCCCGGCACTGTCCGAAGGCAACCACATCACCTGCCCGCGTTGCAACGGCACGGGCCACATCCGCGACACCGAGAGCTCGGCGCTGCAGATCCTGCGCATCATCCAGGAGGAAGCGCTCAAGGACAACACCGCCGCCGTGCACGTGCAGGTGCCGGTGGAGGTGACCTCGTTCCTGCTCAACGAGAAGCGCACCGAGATCACCAAGATCGAACTGAAGCAGCGCGTGACCGTGCTGCTGGTGCCCAACAAGCACCTGGAAACGCCGAACTACAAGCTGGAGCGCCTGCGCCACGACGACCCGCGGCTGGAAAGCTACCGCGCCAGCTACACCATGATCGAGGAGCCGGACGACGAGGTGGGCATCACCCGCCGCCGCGACGCCAGCGAGAAGGGCAAGGCCAAGCAGGAACCGGTCATCAAGGGCGTGTTGCCTGACCAGCCAGCCCCACCGCCAGCGCCCAAGGCGGCAGCGCCGACCGCATCGTCCCCGCCGGCCCCAACAGCCCACGTGGCACCTGCCGCCCCGCCCTCCCGTGCAGCCCCGGACACCGCGCCCGCTGCGGGCGGCGGCCTGTTCGCCTGGGTGCGCAAGCTCTTTGGCGGCGGCGCAACTGCCCCTGCCGCACCTGCCACCCCTGCTGCCCCCAGCATCAGCCCGTCCCCAGCCACCTCTGAAGCGGGCGAGAAGAAGGAAGGCCGACGCGCGGCGCGCGGCGGACGCGGCGAGCGCGGTGACCGCGGGGACAGAAGCTCCAGAGAGGGTCGCGAGGGTCGTGAAAGCCGCGAGGGTCGCGGCCGGGGCGCCGAACGCGGCTCGCGGCGCGACGAGACCATGGAGGGTGCGGCAGCCCCCGCGCAGGCGCGCGAGGAACGGACGCGCCGCAGCGTTTCGGCCGACCTGCCGGACCCGGGTGACAGGCCGGAACGCGGCCAGCGTGGCGATCGTGAAGACCGCAGCAATCGTACGGAACGCACAGAACGCGCTGGCCGTGGTGAGCGCAGCGAACGAGAGACGCCGACCGCGGCCGGCGCGACGGCCGTGCTGGCGGACACCGACCTGGGCCGGGCCCCTGGCGACACGCCTGAGGCTGCCGACGCCGAGCGCGAAACCCGACGCCGCCGCCGTCGCGGCGGGCGCGGGGGCCGCGATCGCGAGGAGGCAGCCGTTGGCGCGGGCGACTCGGCGTCGCAGGAGGCGGCCGAGGCCGGCAGCCGCGACATCGATGCCGAAGCGACGGCAGTTGCGGCGGTCCAGACCGATGGGGGCCCTGCGGTCGACGCCCGAGGCGAGGCGGGTGCGGAGGGCCGACGTGGTCGGGGACGAGACCGTTTCCGCCGTGAACGTCGCCCCGAGGCGGAGGTCACGGCGTCCACCGGCCCGGGTCCCGATGCTGCTTCAGAAAGCGACGCGACCGTCCACAGCGAACAGGCTGCGCCTGAAGCACGCGAGGCGCAGACCGCGCCTGCGGCGGTCCCTGGCGAGGTGGGTGAGTCCCGGCAGGACCACCAGGCCGGCCTGGGCGCGTCCTTGCCCAACGAAGGTTCGCTAGCGCGCGCGGTGGCGGAGCCCTATGCGCTGCCGCTGACGCAGTTGCACCAGATCGCTCAGGCCGCCGGGCTGCAGTGGGTCAACTCCGACGCGGACAAGATCGCCGCCGCCCAGGCCGCAATGGCTGCGCAGCCCGAGGTCGTCCGCGTACCCCGCGAACGCAAGCCGGTGACGCTGGTGGACGAAGGTCCGCTGGTGCTGGTGGAAACGCGCAAAGACCTCACGCAGGTGAAGCTTCCGTTCGAGACGGCAGCCGGCACCGACATGCGCTGAGCGCCCGCGAAACACGCCCGCACACCCGCTCAGGCGCCGCAAGGCACTTCACAGCCTCTGAGGCCGGAACCCGGCCCGGGGGTTGCATCACCCCCGCGGCGGCCCGGCCTGTCAGGTCAGCCGGGCCAGGGCCTGCTGGTAGACCGGCTCGCACATGAGTTCGTCCCAGGCCCAGGGGGCGGTCTCCGGCAGCAACGCCAGGCGGCGTGCATGGCTGTGGGTGTCGGGGATCCAGTGCCCGCGGGCCTGCCGGTCCAGCAGCCCGTCCAACAGCTCGTCCAAGGCACGCCCGCCCTGCACGGGCGACTGGTTGCACATCAGCACCATGTCGCAGCCGGCCTGCAGGGCCATGGTGGCCGCATCCACATAGCCCAGGCTGCGGCCTGCCAGTTGGCGGGCACCCTCCATGGTCAGGTCGTCGCTGAAGACGGCCCCAGTGAAGCCGAGCCGGCCGCGCAGGATGTCCTGCAGCCAGCGCGCCGAGAAACCGGCCGGGCGCGCGTCCACCTTGGGGTACACGACATGCGCCGGCATCACGGCGCTCAAGCTGGTGGACAGCCATCCGTAGGGCAGTGCATCGTCGGCCAGGATGGTCTTCAGCGAGCGACGGTCCACCGGCACATCCACATGGCTGTCGGCGGCCACGAAACCGTGCCCCGGAAAATGCTTGCCGCAGTTCGCCATGCCCGCACGCAGCAGGCCGTGCATGAGGCTCTTGGCCAGCAGCGCCACCACCCGGGGGTCGCGGTGGAAGGCACGGTCGCCGATCACGCCGCTGGGCCCGTGGTCCAGATCGAGCACGGGGGTGAAGCTCAGGTCCACGCCGCAGGCGCGCAACTCGGCGCCCAGCACGTAGCCCGCCGCCGTGGCGGCATCCGTGGCCGCCAGGGGATCGCGCATCCACTGCTCCCCCAGGCGACGCATGGGCGGCAGGTGCGTGAAACCGTCGGTGCGGAATCGCTGCACGCGTCCGCCCTCATGGTCCACGCAGACCAGCAGGTCCGGCCGGATGGCCTTGGCTTCGGCGACCAGGGCGGTCAACTGGCGGCGATTCACCCAGTGACGCGCAAACAGGATCAGGCCACCCGTCAGCGGGTGGGCCAGCCGGCGCCTGTCCTCCCGGTCCAGGGCGGGGCCGGCGATGTCCAGCACCACGGGGGCATGCACAGCGTTCGATACGGTCATGGCTTCACTCCAGGGTTTCGACGACCACGAAGGCCGCTGCGTAGTCGGATTCATCGGTCACACTGACATGGGCGCGCAGGCGGCGCTGGTCGAACCAGTCGGCCAGGGCGCCGTGCAGGGCGATCTCGGGCTTGCCGCTGCGTGCCTTGACGATCTCGCAATCGCGCCAGGTCATGGGCATGCGCAGGCCCAGCCCGATGGCCTTGGAAAAGGCCTCCTTGGCCGAGAAGCGTGTGGCCAGGTAGCGCAGGCCGCGCACTGGCACGGCCGCGCTGCGTGCGCGAAACACCTCGATCTCATGCGGGCCCAGCACCTTGTGGGCAAAGCGCGGCCCGCGCCGGGCCAGCGTGGCCTCGATACGGCGGATGTCGCAGATGTCGGTGCCGATGCCGTAGATCACGGTCAGGACGCAGCCTGTCGAATGGACGCGACGCGGCGAGTCAGTGGCCTGCGGCGGGCGCCTGCGCCTGCCGGATGCAGCGCTGGTACCGGCGCACGGTTTCGGCCATGCCGAACTCCAGCGCGTCCGCAGCGATGGCGTGCCCGATGGACACCTCGGCCACCCCCGGCACCGCGCGCAGGAAGTCGGCCAGGTTGTCGCGGTTCAGGTCGTGGCCGGCATTGACGCCCAGGCCCGCAGTCAGCGCGGCCTGCGCAGCCGCGGCGTAACGCGCCAGCACCGCGGCCTGCCGGACACGGCCATGCGCTCGGGCGTAGGCCTCGGTGTAGAGCTCCACCCGGTCGGCACCCACGGCGCGGGCAGCGGCCATGTCGCCCGGTTCCGGGTCCATGAACAGGCTGACTCGCACGCCCAGGGCGCGCAGTTCGTCGATCACGGGGCGCAGACGCTCACCGTCGCGCGCGAGGTCCCAGCCGTGGTCCGAGGTGGCCTGCTCCACGCTGTCGGGCACGAGGGTAGCCTGGTGCGGGCGCACCGCGCGCACCAGATCCATCAGGTTGTGGAAGGGGTTGCCTTCGAGGTTGAACTCGGCCTGGGGCCAGCGTTTCATCAATTGCGCCAGATCACCCACGTCCTGGGCGGTGATGTGACGCGCGTCAGGCCGCGGGTGCACGGTGATGCCGTCGGCACCGGCCTCCAGCGCGATGGCGGCCAGGCGGACCACGTCGGGGATGCCCACGGGACGCGAGTTGCGCAGCAACGCCACGCGGTTGACGTTGACCGACAAGGCGGCTCGCCCCGGGGCATGGCGGGCATGCAGGGCGGCTTCAGGAGCAACAAGAGGGTTCATCGGGCAGCGCGAGGTGGAGTTTCGAGCAGACGCTGGACACCCCGGGCGACCTGGCGGGTGCGCAGCTGGGACGTACCGAGGTGATGATGCAGCAAACCGCGCAGGCTGGCGCGCAGCGGCCCCAGGGCCGGCAGGCAGGCCCGCTGGATCGCGTCGAGCCGCCCCTGCACCAGGGCGGCCTCCAGCTCGCGCAGCACCGCGCCTTCCAGGCTGCCGGAATCCTGCGGGTCGGCAGGCGCCGGCACGACGCCCGTCTCGGGTCGCAGCGCATATCCGCGCTGCGGAGCCACCGCCTGCTGTGTGGCCGTGACCACCGCCAGATCCGGCAGCACCCCGATCAGGCGCAGCATCAACAGCTCGAACGCCCGCAACCCCACCTGTGTCCGGGGGTCGTCGGCGCCCTGCAGCGCTGGCAGGGTGGCGCCATAGGCATCAAACAGGGCCGGATGCGGATCCAGGCGCGCCACGGACTTCAGCAGCAGTTCATTCAGGTAGAAGCCGGCGAACAGCGCCGCCCCGACCAGGGGCGCCTGGCCACCCACGAACTCCGCCTGGCGCAGCGTGAACAGATCGGCCGCCTCATCCAAGGGAGCCTTGGCCAGCGTGATCGAGATGGGCTGGAAGGGCAGCAGCACGGCCCGAAGCTGGGAGTACGGGCGCCGCGCCCCCTTGGCCACCACCGCCAGACGACCGCGCTCTCGCGTGAACATCTCCACGATCAGGCTGGACTCGCTCCATTCGTGGCTGTGCAGCACGCACGCCGCCAGGCTGCCCGAGCGCATGGCCGTGCCCATCACTCGTAGCCGTAGGAGCGCAGATGCTGCTCGTCATCGGCCCAGCCGCTGCGGACCTTGACCCACAACTCCAGGAACACGCGGGCTCCCAGCAAGGGCTCGAGCTCCTGGCGGGCTTCGCTGCCGATGCGCTTCAGGCGCTCACCCCCCTCGCCAATGATCATGCCCTTGTGGGCGTCGCGCTCGACCACGATGGAGGCGGCGATGCGCCGCAGCGACCCCTCCTCCTCGAACTTGTCGATCACCACCGTGGAGGTGTAGGGCAGTTCGTCTCCCGTCAGGCGGAACAGCTTCTCTCGAATGATCTCGCCGGCCAGGAAGCGCTCGCTGCGATCGGTCAGCGCGTCTTCTTCGTGCAACCATGCCTGCTCGGGCAGGTAGGGCGCCAGGATCGCCAGCAGGCGCTCGATATCGGATGCCTTGCGGGCGGACATGGGGACGTACTCGGCGAAGGCGTGCCGATCCTGCATGGACTGCAACCACGGCAGGATGTCGGTGCGCCGGGCCACGGCGTCAAGCTTGTTGGCCACCAGCACCACGGGCCTGTCCGCAGGCAGCAAGGACAGCACCTTGGCGTCGTCCAGGCCGAAGCGGCCCGCCTCCACCACGAATAGCACGGCGTCCACCTCCCCCAGCGACGACAGCACCGTGCGGTTGAGGGTACGGTTCAGCGCCGCGGCATGCCTGACCTGGAAGCCCGGCGTGTCGACGAACACATACTGCACGGCGCCCACGGTGCGCACGCCAGTGATGCGGTGCCGGGTGGTCTGCGCCTTGTTGGAGGTGATGCTGATCTTCTGCCCCACCAGGGCGTTGAGCAGGGTGCTCTTGCCCACATTGGGGCGGCCCACGATCGCGATGAGCCCGCAGCGATGCGGCGGCGCAGCCTCCGGCGACGGGATGGCAGCCGTGCTCACGGCGGGCTGGACGCCAGCGGCGCCTGGGACAACGGGGGCAGGCGCTCCAGCATGCGGCGCGCGGCCTCCTGTTCCGCGGCGCGCCTGGAGCGGCCCTCGGCCACCACGGCCAGCGCGTAGGCTGCCACCTCGCACTCCACCTCGAAGGTCTGGGCATGCGCCTGTCCGCGCGTGGCCCGGATCCTGTAGGCAGGCACTGGCAGGCGGCGTGCCTGCAAGCGCTCCTGCAACTCGGTCTTGGGGTCCTTGCCCCAATGCTCGGGGTCGCCGCGCTCGATCAACTCGCCGAACCAGCGGCGCACCAGCGACAAGGCCGCATCGAAGCCCGCGTCCAGATGCACCGCACCGATGATCGCCTCCACGGCGTCGGCGAGGATGGAAGGCCTCAGGGCGCCGCCGGCCCGTGCCTCCCCTTCCGAAAGCCGTACGACCTCGGACAGGCCCAGTTCCAGGGCCACGCGGTGCAGGCTCTGTTCGCGCACCAGATGGGCCCGCACACGGGTCAGGTCACCCTCGTCGGAGTCGGCGAAGCGCTCGAAGAGCAACTGTGACACCGCCAGGCTCAGGACCGCGTCGCCCAGGAACTCCAGGCGCTCGTTGTGATGGGAGGAAAAGCTCCGGTGCGTGACCGCCCGGTCCAGCAACCGGGGTTGTGCGAAGCGGTGGCCCATTCGGGCCTGCAGGGCCTGCAGGAGGAAGTCCATGGTTGCGCTAAGGCAGAGACTGGCGCGTGCTGCTGTCGAAGCGCAGCGCCAGGAACCGGTGGCCCGCCCCGGCGCTCCTGGGGTTGAAGGCCTCCTGCGCATCCAGCGCCGTGGCCGGCGCGGCGGCGGCAATGCCACGCACCAGCACCTGGACCCGAACATGCTCGCTGACCGCGGGCGCCGCCCTCATGACCAGGCAGACCGCGCAGCCCAGCAGCACAAGCCACCCCAAGCCCGCCAGGGACAGCAGGCCACGCCCGCGGCGCGCCCCCGCAGCCCCGCGCATGCCGCCGCTGTTCTTCACTGGAAGCCGCCAATGCGCCCCAGGTTGCCGAAGTTCATCCAGACGAAGAACGCACGGCCCACCAGGTTCTCATCGGGTACAAAGCCCCAGTAGCGGGAGTCCTGCGAGTTGTCTCGGTTGTCGCCCATGACGAAGTAGTGGCCGGGCGGGACCTTGCAACTCACCCCCTCGGCGGTGTAGCGGCAGTTCTGCCCGAGCGCGAACGTGGGGCTCTGGCCGCCCAGAGAGGACGAACGTCGCGGGTCCACCAGGATGCGGTGTTCCTTCTGACCGAGCTGCTCCGCGAACTCAGGCGCGTACCGCAGGCTGTCCTCGTCGTAGAACTCGCCCAGGGCCTTGACGGGCGCAGGCTGGCCGTTGATGCGCAGTTTCTGGTTTTCGTAGGTGATCTCGTCACCTGGCAGGCCCACCACCCGCTTGATGTAGTCCAGGCGCGGGTCGGGCGGGTAGCGAAACACCACCACATCCCCGCGCTGGGGATCCTTGTTGGCGATGACCTTCCTGTTCAGCACCGGCAGGCGCACTCCGTAATCGAACTTGTTCACCAAGATGAGGTCACCCACCAACAGGGTCGGCACCATGGAGCCCGAGGGAATCTTGAAGGGCTCGAACAGGAAGGATCGCAGCAGGAACACGGCCAGGATCACCGGGAACAGGCCGGCCGTCCAGTCCAGCCACCAGGGCTGCATGAGCAGACGGGCCTGGGCTTCACCCAGATCGTCGTCCACCTTGGCGATGCCCATCTGCTGCAGCTGGGCCCGCCGGGCCTGCTGCTGGGCTGCCAGCGCTTCGGCCGCGGCGCGGCGCGCGGGCAGGAAGTGCAGCCGTTCTGCAACCCAGTAGGCGCAGGTCACCAAAGAAAGCAGGAACAGCAGCAAGGCGAAGTTGCCGACCCAGTGGCCCAGGAACCAGCCGCCCAGGTAGACAGCCAGCGCGCCATACAGCGCGGCGGTGAGTGCACTCATCAGGGGTCGCCTCGTCAGTCGTCAACTCGAAGAATGGCCAGGAAGGCTTCCTGCGGCACCTCCACCGTGCCGATCTGCTTCATCCGCTTCTTCCCGGCCTTCTGCTTCTCCAGCAGCTTGCGCTTGCGCGTGATGTCACCGCCGTAGCATTTTGCCAGCACGTTCTTGCGCAGGGCCTTGATGTTCTCCCGGGCAATGATGTGGGCGCCGATGGCCGCCTGGATGGCCACGTCGTACATCTGGCGCGGGATGATCTCGCGCATCTTGGCCGCCACTTCCCGGCCCCGGTACTGGCTCTGGCTGCGGTGCACGATCAGGCTGAGCGCGTCGATGCGGTCGCCGTTGATCAGGATGTCGACCTTCACCACGTCAGCCGCCCGGTACTCCTTGAACTCGTAGTCCATGGAGGCGTAGCCGCGCGACACCGACTTCAGCTTGTCGAAGAAGTCCAGCACGATCTCGGCCAGCGGCAGTTCGTAGGTCAGCATCACCTGCCGCCCGTGGTAGGCCATGTTGAGCTGCACGCCGCGCTTCTGGTTGGCCAGGGTCATCACCGGGCCCACGCAGTCCTGCGGCATGTACAGATGCACGGTCACGACGGGCTCGCGGATCTCCTGGATGCGGCCCTGGTCGGGCATCTTGCTCGGGTTCTCCACTTCCAACACCTCGCCGTCGCCCAACTCCACCTGATAGACCACGCTGGGGGCGGTGGTGATGAGGTCCTGGTCGAACTCGCGCTCCAGCCGCTCCTGCACGATCTCCATGTGCAGCAGGCCGAGGAAGCCGCAGCGAAAGCCGAAGCCCAGTGCCTGGCTGACCTCGGGCTCAAAGCGCAGCGAGGAGTCGTTGAGCTGCAGCTTCTCCAGCGCATCGCGCAGCGAGTCGTACTCGCTGGCTTCGGTGGGATACAGACCGGCAAAGACCTGAGGCTGGATCTCCTTGAAGCCTGGCAGGGCCTGGGTCGCAGGCCCGGCGTTGTTGGGCAGCTTCTTTTCGAGGGTGATGGTATCCCCCACCTTGGCCGCCTTGAGCTCCTTGATGCCGGAGATCACAAACCCCACCTCGCCAGCCTTCAGTTCATCGCGGGGCACCGACTTGGGCGTGAACACGCCCATCTGCTCGATGCCGTACACCGCGTTGGTGGCCATCATGCGGATGCGGTCGCCCTTTCGCAGCCGCCCGTCCACCACCCGCACCAGCATCACCACGCCCACATAGTTGTCAAACCAGCTGTCGATGATCATGGCCCGCGGCGGGCCGTCAGGCTGACCACGCGGCGCAGGCATGCGGGCGATCACCGCCTCGAGGATGTCGTCGATGCCCATGCCCGTCTTGGCCGAGCAGGGGATGGCGTCGGTGGCGTCGATGCCGATCACCTCCTCGATCTCTTCCTTGGCCCGCTCAGGGTCGGCCTGCGGCAAGTCCATCTTGTTGAGCACCGGCACCACCTCCACGCCCAGGTCCAGGGCGGTGTAGCAGTTGGCCACCGTCTGCGCCTCCACGCCCTGGCTGGCATCCACCACGAGCAAGGCCCCTTCGCAGGCCGACAGGGACCGGCTGACCTCGTAGCTGAAGTCCACGTGGCCGGGGGTGTCGATGAGGTTGAGGTTGTAGAGCCGGCCGTCGCGCGCCTGATAGGTCAGCGCAGCCGTCTGCGCCTTGATGGTGATGCCACGCTCGCGCTCGATGTCCATGGAGTCCAGCACCTGCGCCTCCATCTCCCGATCGGACAACCCGCCGCAGCGCTGGATGATGCGGTCGGCCAGCGTGCTCTTGCCATGGTCGATGTGGGCAATGATGGAGAAGTTTCGAATGTGGTTCATCGGTTCGGAGGGGAACGCGGGCACAACGAGGACGTCGCCGGGGTGCGCTGGAAGGCACCGCTCACAGGCCCCAAGGCATGCCTGTGGGGTGAGCGGCGCCGGACCCTAAAAAAAAGGCGCGTCCAAGATTCGACGCGCCTTCCAACAAGATATGGCAACTGCTTTGTTGGAGGGCCATTGTAGCCAAACCGGCCCCGGACACAGCGCCCGTTCACCCCCCTTTGCTGAGTCGGGCAGCCTACCGGCAGCCTGTCAGTATGCAGGTTATCCACACACTATTCACAGCCGGCACCCAATCAGCGGCCCCTTCCTGTGACTTGACAGGGGTGATCACAAAGAAATTGCACCATCTTGGTGCTGATGAACGACGGGCTGCCGAGCCTCGCGGCCCGCTGAAATGCCCCGCCGGGACAGCGCGTCCTTTCATCGGTTCGGACGGATCACCAGGTAGTTCACCCACTCACCACGGCGCACCAGGACGCTGACCGCGCGGGCCTTCTCCACCTTGGCAGCCAGCGTGGCGAACTGCCGCAGGTCCGCGACTTCGGTGTTGTCCACCGACAGGATCACGTCACCTTCGCGCAAGCCCGCGCGCGCGGCGGCGCCCTCGACCGCCTCCACGCGCACCCCGCCCTTGACCTTCAGCTCGCGCTTCTGGGCCTCGGTGAGGTCCGAGGCCATGATGCCCAGCGCGCTCTTGACCGGTGCGACCCCGCCGGGCTCGGCCTGGGCGCGGCGCGTCGGGCGGTCCGGCTCGAACTCGCCCACGATGGCGCTCAGCTCCTTGGTCGTGCCGCGGCGGAAGATCTGCAGCATCGTCCTGGACCCCGGTCGCGTGGCGCCCACCAGGCGTGGCAGGTCCCCCGACTTTTCCACCACCTTGCCGTCCACCCGGGTGATGATGTCGCCGGCCTCCACGCCGGCCTTGTCCGCCGGCCCGCCCGCCTCCACGCTCTGCACCAGGGCTCCTGCGGGCTTGCCCAGGCCGATGGCCTCGGCCACCTCCTTGGTCACCGGCGCGATCTGCACCCCGATGCGCCCGCGGATGACCCGGCCATTGGTGCGCAACTGGTCGGACACGCGCATCGCCTCATCAATGGGGATGGCGAAACTGATGCCCATGAAGCCCCCCGAGCGGCTGTAGATCTGGGAGTTGATACCCACCACTTCGCCGCGCAGATTCAGCAACGGGCCGCCGGAGTTGCCCGGGTTGATGGCCACGTCGGTCTGGATGAAGGGCAGGTAGTCACCCGTGTCGCGTTGCTTGGCACTGACGATGCCCGCGGTCACCGAGTTCTCCAGACCGAATGGCGAACCGATGGCCATGACCCACTCGCCGACCTTCAGGCGGTTGACGTCTCCGATCCTGACGAAGGGCAGGCCCGCAGCGTCAATCTTCACCACGGCCACATCGGTGCGCTTGTCCGCCCCGATGATCCGGGCCTTGAACTCGCGCTTGTCAGTAAGCGTCACCAGCACCTCATCAGCACCGTCCACGACATGGGCGTTGGTCATGATGAAACCGTCGGCAGTCAGGATGAAGCCCGAGCCCACACCGCGCTGCTGGGGCTCCTCATCACCGCGGGGGCCGGAACGCGGCCCCGGCCGGCCCGGCATCGGGATACCGAAGCGGCGGAAGAACTCTTCCATGCCGGGATCGACTTCGCCAGCGCCAGCAGGGCCGGCACGCCCGCGCTCGGCGGTGCGGATGTTCACGACCGACGGGCCCACGCGCTCCACGAGTTCGGTGAAGTCAGGCAGCGTCTGCGCGGCCACGACGGCCGGCCCGGCGATGGCCGCAGCGCCCAGCAACGCCGCGCTCAGGTGCAGTACGCGCCGTCGCAGGGCGCCGGAGACCGGGCTCGATGAGCGGTGAAGAAGCGCTTGGAACATCTGATTTCTCCAGTGGGGTTTCGGTAGATCATGCGGTCCCGAAGGTACCGGTGCAGAACGCAGGGACATGCGCCTGGCGGCGAACCTGGGGTTCATGTGCGGGTCAGGGGCGACGCTGCAAGACCCCGGCGATGGCCTGCAGGGTGGGCAGCGGGACGTCGCCCATCAAGGTGAGCCAATGGTCGTCCCCACCGGGCTGCGCCAGCGTATGGGTGGCACCCAGGCGGGTCATGAAGGCAGGACGGGGCGGACCCTGCAGCGGTTCGATGAAGACGGACACGCGGGCCAGGCCGTCACTGAGCACGACCTGGACGGTGGAGGCGGACGCCTGCCTCACGGCCGGGTCCGCCGTGAACGCCAGGGCCTTTCGCACCGCACCCACGAGAACAAAGCCCGGAGGAAGCGCCCCCACGGCCCAGCCCTCTTGTTCGAGCCGGGTCTCCTTGCTGCTCAGGTGCACCCGTCGCCAGCCGGGCACCTCGCGCATGGACGCCAGCACCGCGTCATGTCCGCCCACCACCCCCGCCCTGAGTTCGGTGAAGGCGCAAGACTCCAGCACCGCACCGTCGGGGGACAGCACGTCGGTACGCAGCGGCAGCCCGGTGAGCCGATCCACCCACAAGCGCTGCGCGTGCCGCCAGGCATCGCGGGGCCTGAGCAAGACCACTTCGGCCCGGCGCCCGGCCACCCGGTCAGGTCCGAGAAGACGCACTTCGTAGTGCTGGTGCAGGCGCGGCTCCAGCGCCGGCAACAGGCCGGGCTGTGCGGCCAGGTCACGCTGGGCCATGGTGGCCACGCGCTCGTCGGGCCACAGCGTCAGCACCTTGTCGTCATGGCGATAGCGCCGCTGTTGCCGCCCATCCAGCGCCTCGATCTTCTCGAAACTCTCGCCCCCGTGGCGGTAATGCCCCACCCTGGAACTGGCCACCACGCTGCCCGCGGCAAAGACCACGGTGCCCTCGTAGCTGTGGCTGCGGGCGGCCTGCTGCACGCGCCGCAGCCAGGCCGGGGGCGACATCTCCGCGCCGGGCGCCCCTGCGCCCGGCAGAGCCGGCGGCCAGGCCACGGCATCTGCCGTAACGGCGGCGGGTGCGCCCGGTGCAGGACCTGCCGCCACCGAAGCCAGACTGCACAGCCCGGCCAGGACAACACCCGCCAGGCGCCAACGCTGGCGGGGTGGACGCGAGCCAAGCACCTGGCAGCGCGGCACCGAAGCGGCCGACGCCGATCTCATCGCTCCAGCACCACCGACTCGAACCGGCCGGCTGCAGTGCCCGGCATGGCAGGACCACCCGACCGGTGGGCCCTGAGATATTCGTCCAGCCGGGCATCACGGATCAGGCGCGCATCAGCGGGCTGCCAGACCGGCCCGGCCTGGGCGGTCGTCGCCGAGCCCTCGGCACCCGAGGCCTGCCCAGTCCTCCACGGCGCGGCCGAAACCCGCAGCGGCTGCGCCTGCGGCCCCGTATCCGAAGTCGATGACGCCAGGACTGCAGGGGACGAGACTGAACGAGGCGAGTCTGATGGCGCCACGGCTGGAGAAGACACGCTGAGGGACGACAAGGCCGAATCGGTGCCCGCGTCACCAAGCTGCAGGAGCAGCACCGTGAACAAGGCGGCCAAGCCGCCACCGGCAATGAGCGGTGCGCGACGAGGCGCCCACCACGCCGCCGAGAAGCGGGCGGCCCGGGAGGCCCGGGAAGCCCAGAGGGCCCAGGAGGCGAACCGGGGCGGCGGCGCCTGCGGCGCGGGCTCCGTCCCCAGGCGCGCCTGCAACTGCGCCAGGAAGCCGTCGTCTCGCAAGCTGCAAGGCCTGGCGGGGGCCAGATCGGAGGAGCGCAACACATCCCCCACGAGGTGCCAGGTCTGCCAACGCTGCTGCGCCGCGGCGTCCCTCGCCCACAAGGCCAAGGCCTCCTGAGCCTGGAGGTCGCTGGCCCGTCCATCAGCCAACAGAGACAACGTCACCAGAGGCCGCGCATCGGCCGGCGGCCCCTCTTGTGCAGGCGCTGGCGGTTCCGCTTCTCGGGACCGCATCGTGGCATCACTGCTCATCCGGCGGCTCTCCCGGGGCCACCCGTCGAACGCTGCCAGAAGATTTCCAGAGTCATTGGAGTTCACCCCAAGTCAGTGTCTGTCCCTACTTGTCCATGGCCGCCCACGCCGCGGCGACTGAGTGATCAGGACCGCGGTGGAACACCTGCCTCTCACCACCGTCCCCCGGAGCGGCGCTCCAGCAAGGGCTCCAGTCGCTCCGCGACCGTCTGCCGTGCGCGAAAGATGCGCGAGCGCACCGTGCCGACGGGGCAGTTGACCAAGGCGGCAATCTCCTCATAGCTCAAACCCTCCAGTTCGCGCAGCAGCAGGGCCTGTCGCAGGTCCGCTGGCAGTTGCTCCACCGCCTGCTCCACCGCCTGCGCGATCTGACGACTGGCCAGCACCGCATCGGGCGTGTCCACCATCATTGGTTCCGGCCCGACAGGAAAAGTTCCCTCGGTGGGGTCATCATCTGCAGACAGGGAGGACTCGAACACCAGCGGATCACGCCGCATGTCGGCCAGCGCCCTGCTGGCCTTGTTGACGGCGATCCGGTACAGCCAGGTGTAGAAGGCGCTGTCACCACGAAACGTCGGCAGCGCCCGGTAGGCGCTCAGGAAGGTGTCCTGCGTGAGGTCCCGCACCCGCTCGGGGTCGCGGATCATCCGACCGATCAGGCGCTCCACGCGGCGCTGGTACTTGACGGCCAGCATCTCGAAGGCGCGGCGGTCGCCAAGCCGTGCACGCTCGGCGAGGTCCCGGTCGGCGTCGGCGGCAGAGTCGACCATTCAGGTGGAGGGTGGTGGCGCCGTACCAGAACTGGGGCCGGCCACAGGCGCGCCGTACAGCGCAACCCGCAAGCCGTGCCATGACGCACCGACCTGAGGCCTGGACACCGCCACCCAGTCCGGCCCTGCGCCTGCATGCAGGACACCCAGGCGCAGCAGCATCCACGAGCCCAGGTCGATCATGACCCTGGGAGCGCAGGGCTGCGCCGGTTGCTCGGGCAGGGCCAGCAAGCGCCAGGACCACTCCTGGCCGCTCCATTCCAGCCGGCCTCGGGGCACCCCAGCATGCCGCCAGGCCGCCCAGGCCACCCCCACGACGACAGCCAGGACCGGCGCCCCGGCGACACCCAACTCATCGACGCCCGAGCCCTGCAGCAACCAGAGGAGCGACGCAGCAAGGGCCGCGGCCCAGAGCAGCGCACAGAAAAACCGCCACAGTGGTTCGTTCCACAGGTCCACCGCAACGGGCGGGGGCATGCGCACGGAAAACTCCAGCGGTCCAGGGCCCTTGGAGGGCGGCGGTCTGCGGCCGGGCGGGCTCCGCGGCCTTCAGGGCGCGCGGCGGAAGACCAGCGTGCCGTTGGTCCCACCGAAGCCGAAATTGTTCTTCACCGCGACATCGATCTTCATGTCCCGCGCGGTGTGCGCGCAGTAATCCAGATCGCACTCGGGGTCCGGGTTGAAGAGGTTGATGGTCGGCGGCGACACCTGGTGGTACAGGGCCAGCACGGTGAACACGGACTCGATGCCACCGGCCCCGCCCAGCAGGTGCCCGGTCATCGACTTCGTCGAATTGACCACGAGGCGGCGTGCGTGATCGCCGAAGGCGAGCTTGATCGCACGGGTCTCGTTGACATCGCCCAGCGGGGTGGACGTGCCATGCGCGTTCAGGTAGTGCACCTCGTCGGCGTGTGCGCGCGCGTTACGCAGCGCGGCCAGCATCGAGCGCCTGGGGCCGTCGACGTCGGGAGCGGTCATGTGATGGGCATCGGCGCTCATGCCGAAGCCTGCCAGTTCCGCGTAGATCCTGGCGCCCCGCAGGCGGGCATGCTCGTACTCCTCCAGCACGAGCACGCCGGATCCTTCGCCCAGCACGAAACCGTCGCGGTCCCTGTCGAAGGGACGCGAGGCCGCCTCTGGGGCGTCGTTGCGGGTGGACAGCGCGCGGGCCGCCGCGAAACCCCCCACGCCCAGAGGCGACACCGTGCTTTCCGCGCCGCCGGCCACCATCACGTCGGCATCGCCGTACTCGATCATGCGTCCGGCGTCGCCGATGCAATGCAGGCCGGTCGTGCAGGCCGTCACGATGGCCAGGTTGGGCCCCTTGAAGCCGTACTTGATGGAGATGTGGCCCGACACCATGTTGATGATCGAGGCCGGCACGAAAAAGGGAGAAATGCGGCGCGGGCCCCGCTCGCGGTAGTCGCCGTCGGTCTGCTCGATCATGGGCAGTCCGCCAATGCCCGAGCCCACCATGCAGCCCATGCGCTCGGCCTGCTCCGGTGTCAACGCATCGCCCGTGGGAAGACCCGCATCCTGAACGGCCTGCACAGCAGCAGCCAGGCCGTAGTGGATGAAGGTGTCCATGTGCCGGGCTTCCTTGCCGGGAATGTAGTCCTCGACCTGGAAGCCCTTGACCTCACCCGCGAAGCGGCAGGAGAAAGCCGAGGCATCAAAGCGCGTGATCGTCGCGATGCCCGATTGGCCGGCCAGCAGCCGCGACCAGCCCTCGGCCACGGTGTTGCCCACCGGGCTCACAAGCCCCAGGCCGGTGACGACGACGCGCCGGCGCGTCATGCCTTCTGGTGCTTGACCGCGTAGTCGATCGCCAACTGGACGGTGGTGATCTTCTCGGCTTCCTCGTCAGGGATCTCGATACCGAACTCATCCTCGAGCGCCATGACCAGTTCCACGGTGTCCAGCGAGTCGGCGCCCAAGTCGGCCACGAAGGCCTTCTCGTTGGTGACGTCGGCCTCAGGGACGCCGAGTTGTTCGGCAATGATCTTCTTGACGCGCGCTTCGATATCGCTCATGACTTCTCCGAGTACTCCAGTGCTGGAGCGTGAAAAACTGCCCCGGATTCTACCGGCCGGGGCCACAAACCGGCGGGCGGCGCCAGGGCCGTCCCGAAGCGACCTGAGCTCAGGTCATGTACATGCCGCCATTGACGTGCAGTTCGACGCCCGTGAGGTAGCCGGCCAGCGGCGAGGTCAGAAAGACCACCGCATGCGCCACCTCTTCGGGTGTGCCCAGGCGCCCGGCGGGAATCTGCTGCAGCAGTGCATCCTTCTGCGCTGGTGGCAGCACCTGGGTCATGTCGGTGGCGATGAAGCCCGGCGCCACGCAATTGACGGTGATGTGGCGACTTGCGAGTTCACGCGCCAGTGCCCGCGTCAGGCCGGCCACGCCGGCCTTGGCCGCCGCATAGTTGGCCTGGCCGGCGTTGCCGCTGGCTCCGACCACGGATGTGATGTTGACGATGCGGCCGTAGCGCTGCTTCATCATCGGACGGATCACCGCGCGGCTCAAGCGGAACACGGCCGTGAGGTTGGTGTCCAACACCGCGTCCCAGTCCGCGTCCTTCATGCGCATGGCCAAGGTGTCACGGGTGATGCCCGCGTTGTTGACCAGCACGTGCAGCCCGCCGAACTCCCTGACCAGACCGTCGACTGCGGCCTCGCAAGCGGGCGCATCGTTGACGTCCAGGGCGATGCCGCGGCCGCCCAACGGGCCCAGGGCCGCGGTGATGGCATCGGCGCCGGCCTGAGATGTGGATGTGCCCACCACCTGCAGGCCCTGCGCGGCCAGCGCGCGCGCGATGGCCTGCCCGATGCCCCGGCTGGCGCCGGTGACGAGCGCGACCTGAGGTGCCTGAGCGGCCGGGACCGGAACTTCAGCATTCATGCCAGCAACTCCCGGGCCTCAGCCAGCGTGGTGGGGTCGAGCACGGTCATGCTCACGGCATCGGCATCCACGCGCTTGACCAGGTTGGAAAGCACCTTGCCCGGGCCGCATTCCAGCACATGGGTCAGCCCGCGAGCGCGCAGGGCCTGCACCACTTCCACCCAGCGTACCGGACCGAAGGCCTGGCGGTACAGCGCCTCACGTATCGCCTGGGGATCGGTCTGTACCGCCGCGTCGATGTTGTTGATCACGGCGATCCTCGGCGTGGACAGCGTGATCGCCGACAGCCTGTCGCGCAGGCGCTGCGCCGCAGGCTTCATGAGGGAGGAGTGGAACGGTGCCGACACCGCCAGAGGCAAGGCGCGCTTGGCGCCGGCGGCCTTGAGCAGTTCGCAAGCCTTGTCGACGCCGACCTTCGTGCCGGCGATCACGGTCTGCCGGGGGTCGTTGAAGTTGGCAGCTTCCACCGTCTGCCTCGTGAGCGCCGCCGCCTGGGCACAACCCTCTCGCACCGCTGCGGCCTCCAGCCCAAGGATGGCCGCCATGGCGCCCTCGCCCACGGGCACCGCCTCTTGCATGGCCTGCGCCCGAAAGCGCACCAGCGGCAAGGCCTCGGCCAGGCTCAGGGCCTCTGCGGCGACCAGGGCGCTGTACTCTCCCAGCGAGTGGCCCGCCACCGCCGCAGGTTCTGCACCGCCTTCGTGGCGCCAGGCGCGGTAGCAGGCGATGGCCGACGTCAGCATGACGGGCTGGGTGTTGGTGGTGAGCTCCAACACCTCCTTGGGGCCTTCATGGATCATGCCGGCGATGTCTTCGCCCAGTGCATCCGAGGCCTCTTGCAGGGTGGCACGTACGGCCGGGTGGTCGCCCCAGGCATCGAGCATGCCCACGGACTGGGACCCCTGACCGGGGAACACGAACGCGAAGGATTTCATGCCAAGCTTGATTGTGGAATCCATCAGTAGTCCAGGAGGACCGCACCCCAGGTGAAGCCGCCGCCCACGCCTTCGAGCATGACGGTGTCTCCACGCCGGACCTGTCCGCTGCGCACCGCATGATCCAGCGCCAGGGGCACCGAGGCGGCCGAGGTGTTGCCATGCTGATCGACCGTGACCACCAGGCGGGCAGGGTCCAGCTTGAGCCGGCGCGCCGTGCTCTGCATGATACGGATGTTGGCCTGATGCGGGATCAGCCAGTCGACGTCGGCCTCGGTACGGCCGGCCTTGACCAGCACCGAGCGGGCCACGTCCTCCAGCACGCCCACCGCCAGCTTGAACACGGCCTGCCCGTCCATCCTCAGCAGCGGGTCGCCCAGCACGTGGCCGCCGGCGACGGTACCGGGCACACACAGGATGCCCACATGGCTGCCGTCAGCATGAAGCTCGGTGGCCAGGATGCCCGCCGTGTCGCTGGCTTCCAGCACCACGGCCGCGGCGCCGTCGCCGAACAGTACGCAGGTGGTGCGGTCCTGGAAGTCCAGGAGGCGGGAGAACACTTCGGCGCCCACCACCAGCGCCTTGCAGGCGGAGCCGGCGCGGATCATCGAGTCAGCCACGGTCAGGGCGTAGACGAACCCCGAGCACACGGCCTGCAGGTCGAAAGCGGGGCAGCCTGCCACGCCCAGCTTGTGCTGCAGCAGGGCCGCTGTGGACGGGAACACCATGTCCGGCGTGGACGTGGCCACGATGATCAGGTCGATCTCGCTGGCCTGCCGCGACGCCGCCTGCAGGGCCCGCCGTGCCGCCGGTACGGCCAGATCGCTGGCGTTGACGCCCTCGTCGGCAAAGTGCCGGGCCCGAATACCCGTGCGCTCGACGATCCACTCGTCACTGGTTTCCAGGCCGCGCTGCGCCAGCAGCGCCACCATGTCGGTGTTGGACAGGCGCCGCGGCGGCAGGAAGCCGCCGGTGCCTGTGATGCGGGTGTGCAGGGGCCGGGCGCTCATGCGTTCAGTCGTTCGGGCATTCAAGCCGGCTCAGAGCTTGTGAAGTATTCCGGCGCGCCCGAGCGGGCGTTCCAAAGGGTGCCGATCCAGGCGCAAAGCACAGCCGTAGCTCGGGCTACGGCGAGCATTTGCAACGACGAGCGGGGCCGTTTGGGGCGAACGAGCG
>JBJTZN010000134.1:0-12230 GCA_046087245.1 Rubrivivax sp. | reverse complement strand
GGATGCTGTCGCATGGCCTGGGATAGGCTGGCACCGTTTTGAACGGCGACGCGTATCTCGTTGATCATGCGCATCATTCGTTCGTTCGGATGTGAACGTGCGAGCAAATCCAGGCCTTGCAGCACAGGCAAGCCCGCGGCCAGCAAGGTGCCCAGTTGGCGTGTGAAATGAGCAATGTCCTTGCTCTTGATGGCGCGCCCGACGGCAGCGGAGCGCCGCTTGAGCTTGTGGGGCACGATTCCCTGACGTCGCAGGGCCCATCTGGCAAGGCTGGTGCTGGCCGCTCGTAGCTCCCCACGCGCCACTTTGCCATTCTTGTCCCGACCCTCCCAGGTAAAGTAGTCCTCCTGGGCGGCCAGCGCCTTTACGGTGCGTATGTTCGCTGAAGCCATCCTGACCTGTTCCGTTCAAGCAGTCCCGCCTATAGAGCGAGGATCATGTCCGGGAGCGCTTCGCGGGTCAAGGGTCAGCTCACCCCGTTCCAGGCGGTCGATGGACGCAGCTTCTTGCAGCCTGTGACTCACCATACGCAGAGCACTTTGTGCGTGATCCTGGTCGGGGTGAGAGGATTCGAACCTCCGGCCTCTACGTCCCGAACGTAGCGCTCTACCAGGCTAAGCTACACCCCGAGAAGCCCTGCCAGGACTTGAACCCGGCGAAGGCCGCCTGGTGCCATCAGGAAGACCGATGCACCGCACACGCAAATAATTCTAGCAGGGCCTCCCGCGCGCGGTTTCCGGGCAAGCACTGCAGGTTGATGCGGGCCTGCGCCATTTCCACCTCTGCAGCTTGCCGTGTCGCCTCGATCGCACCCGTGCGGCGCACCACGTCGATGACCAGGGCCAGCTTGTCCACCTCTCCCGAGCGTATGGCCTGCCTGAGCATCTCGCGTTCTTCGGGGGTCCCGCGCTCCATGGCCAGCAGAATGGGCAGGGTGGCCTTGCCTTCGCGGATGTCGTCACCCACGTTCTTGCCCAGTTCCTCGCTGCGTCCCTCGTAGTCCAGCAAGTCGTCCACGAGTTGGAAGGCGGTGCCCAGGCGGCGCCCGAAGTCGGCGCAGGTCTCTTCCGTGTCCGCGTCGGCACCTCCCAGGATGGCCCCGAGCCTGGCGCTGGCTTCGAACAGCTTGGCCGTCTTGAAGCGGATGACCTGGAGGTAGTCCTCAACAGCCAGATCCGGGTCGTGCATGTTCATCAACTGAAGCACCTCGCCCTCGGCGATCACGTTCGTCGCATCGGCCACCACGTCCAGCACCCGCATCCGGTTGAGCGACACCATCATCTGGAAGGCCCTGGAGTACAGGAAGTCCCCGACCAGTACGCTGGCGGCGTTGCCGAAGGAGGCGTTGGCCGTGGCCCGCCCGCGCCGCAGGGAGGACTCGTCGACCACGTCGTCGTGCAGCAGTGTCGCGGTGTGGATGAATTCCACTGCGGCAGCCAGTTCGTAGCTGTCGACGCCCTCGTACCCGAACGCCCGCGCGAACAGCAGCAGCAATCGCGGCCGCATCCTTTTTCCGCCAGCCTCGACAATGTAGTGGCCAATCTGCTCTGCCAAGGGGACCTGGGACGACAGGCGCTGCCGGATCACGGTGTCGACCTGCTTCATGGCAAGGTCGAGGAAGTCGCTGGAGGCCGTGTCAGGCGCGGGGAAGGACGTCAATTCGATGGGCCGGAAATCATGCGATTGAATTATAGGAAGGGACGATGAGAAGGGACCCACAGGCTCGCGCTGTCGCCCCGGGCGTTCTGCGAGCGTCCGAGACCTTGGCCCAACGGGGCAGTCATGGCGGTCCCACGAGGTTCCCGACAGACTTGCGTGCCTGCTGCCGCACGCGGGGTGGCTTGCTTCGTGCGCCGGCGTCCGAAAGGCGGTGGCGCGCTTCATGTTAATATCTTGGGTTTTGGATTCTTGAGCAGATCGCTCGCGACCAGAGGCGTTCATGAGCGGACGCGTGGTCGAAGGGTCGCGGTCGAGAAGTCGGATTCAAAGCATGAATTCGAAGAGCGGCTTCGCCCGCCGTCGCTAGGCTTCGATGCTTTGCGCGATGCTATTGTTGAAAGGTCACACATGTACGCGGTCATAAAAACCGGTGGCAAGCAATACAAGGTTGCAGCCGGCGAGAAGATCAAGGTAGAACAGATTGCTGCGGACGTGGGCCAGGACATCACGATCGATCAGGTGCTGGCCGTGGGCAACGGTGCGGATCTGAAGGTCGGAAGTCCGTGGGTCACGGGTGCCAGCGTCACCGCCACGGTCGTGGCGCACGGCAAGCATGACAAGGTGCGCATCTTCAAGATGCGTCGCCGCAAGCATTACCAGAAGCACGGCGGACACCGCCAGACTTACACCGAAATCCAGATCGGCGCGGTCAACGCCTGATCGTGCGAGGAGTCTTCAGCCATGGCACAGAAAAAAGGCGGCGGTTCCACCCGGAACGGCCGCGACTCTCAGCCCAAGATGCTGGGCGTCAAGGTCTTTGGCGGGCAGGCGGTGCCTGCTGGTTCCATCATCGTGCGCCAGCGCGGCACCCGCTTCCACGCCGGCACCAATGTCGGCATGGGTCGCGACCACTCCTTGTTCGCGCTGGTCGACGGGCAGGTCAGTTTTGCCGTCAAGGGCGAACTGAATCGCCAAGTGGTGTCGGTCATCCCGGCCTGACGGCCCCGGCCCATCCGTAGCGAAGCCCCGGCCTCGGCCGGGGTTTCTCGTTGAAGCGTCTGACAGGCATGAAGTTCGTCGACGAAGCCACCATCGACATCGCTGCCGGGCACGGTGGTGCGGGCTGCGTGAGCTTTCGTCGCGAGAAGTTCATCCCATTCGGGGGGCCCAATGGCGGCGATGGCGGACGGGGCGGCAGCGTCTGGGCCGTGGCCGATGTAAACCTGAATACCCTGATCGACTTCCGTTACACCCGCCGTTTTGAAGCCCGCAACGGCGAGGCTGGGCGGGGTTCGGATCAGTTCGGGGCGGCTGGTGATGACGTTGTGCTGCGCGCGCCTGTGGGCACCATCTTCACCGATGCCGACACCGGCGAGCAACTGTGTGAACTCCTGGAGCCGCAGCAGCGCGTGCTGCTGGCCAAAGGAGGTGACGGTGGATTTGGCAACCTGCACTTCAAGAGCAGCACCAACCGCGCGCCGCGGCAGAAGACGCCGGGCTGGCCGGGCGAGGCTCGGAAGCTCAGGCTGGAGTTGCGCGTGCTGGCCGACGTGGGTCTGCTGGGTATGCCCAATGCCGGCAAGTCGACGTTGATCGCCGCGGTCTCCAATGCGCGACCGAAGATCGCCGACTACCCCTTCACCACGCTGCACCCCAACTTGGGCGTGGTGAGAGTCGGACCCGACCAGAGCTTCGTCGTGGCCGACATTCCCGGATTGATCGAAGGTGCCTCGCAAGGCGCAGGCCTGGGGCACCAGTTCCTGCGCCACCTGCAACGCACCGAGTTGCTGCTGCACCTGGTGGATCTGGCGCCCTTTGATGGCGCAGACCCGGCGGCTCAGGCCCGTGCGATCGTCAAGGAACTCAAGGCCTACGATGCGGGCTTGCATGCGAAGCCGCGCTGGATCGTGCTGAACAAGCTCGACATGGTGCCGGCCGAAGAACGCGATGCGCGCGTGGCGGACTTCGTGCGCCGACTGCGCTGGAAGGGTCCGGTGTTTGCCGTGTCGGCGCTGGCACGCGATGGGCTGGAGGTGCTGGTGCGCGCGGCCTACCAGCATGTGGCTGCCGTCAGGCGCGTGGCTGCCGAGGCGCCGGACGTGCGTTTCGTGCCTGCCCCCATTGAAGCCCCGCAGGCCATGCCGACTGCGACTTCCACGCGCGCCCGACCGCGCCAGGCGGATCGTCCCCGGGATTGAGCGTGGCAGCGTCCCTGGCCAGTGCCCGGCGCATCGTCGTCAAGGTCGGCTCCAGCCTCGTCACCAACGAGGGTCGTGGCGTGGACGGCCAGGCCATCGGCAACTGGTCACGCCAGCTTGCGGCCTTGGCACAGGGGGGGCGCGAAGTGGTCATGGTGTCCAGTGGCGCCATTGCCGAGGGCATGAAGCGCCTGGGGTGGGCCACCCGTCCGAAGGAATTGCACGAGCTGCAGGCCGCTGCAGCGGTGGGGCAGATGGGCCTGGTGCAGATGTACGAGACTCAGCTGCGCACCCATGGCATGGCCAGCGCGCAGGTGCTGCTGACGCACGCCGACCTGGCCGACCGCGAACGCTACATCAACGCTCGCTCGACCCTTCTGACGCTGCTGCAGATGAAGGTCATTCCGGTGATCAACGAGAACGACACGGTGGTCAACGATGAGATCAAGTTCGGCGACAACGACACTTTGGGCGCGCTGGTGGCCAACCTGGTGGATGCCGATGCACTCATCATTCTGACCGACCAGCGAGGCCTGTACTCGGCAGACCCCAGACGCGATCCGGCTGCCCGGTTCATCCATCAGGCACTGGCGGGCGACCCGGAGCTCGAGCGCATGGCCGGCGGGGCGGGTTCCTCCATCGGACGCGGCGGCATGATCACGAAGATCCTCGCGGCCAGGCGTGCGGCGGGCAGTGGTGCGAGCACCGTCATCGCCTGGGGGCGTGAGCCCGATGTCTTGCTCCGGCTTGCTGCGGGCGAGCCGATAGGTACCCTGCTGCAGGCGCGTACTCCCAAGCTGGCTGCGCGCAAGCAGTGGATGGCCGATCACCTGCAGATGCGTGGCTCGGTGACCGTGGACGAGGGTGCAGTGGCCAAGCTGCGCGACGAGGGCAAGAGCCTGTTGCCCATCGGGGTGGTGGAGGTCAGCGGGGAGTTCGCACGTGGTGATGTGATTGCCGTGTGCTCGCCCGGCGGCGCCGAGATCGCCCGCGGACTGGCCAACTACTCTGCTTCCGAAACCCGCCTGATCGCGCGCAAGCCTTCGAGCCAGATCGACACTCTGCTGGGCTATGCCAACGAACCCGAACTCATCCACCGCGACAATCTTGTCCTGGCGTAGCGAGGACAAGATTGCGGCGAAGGCTCATGTGCGCGCAGCGCACGTGAAGCCGCGTCAGCGGCGGGCCGCAGCCACAACGTGTGTCTGGTGTGTCCTGGCGTAGCGAGGACAAGATTGCGGCGAAGGCTCATGTGCGCGCAGCGCACGTGAAGCCGCAGGGCTTCAACTCGGGTCGGGGGGTGTCGACCCCGGCGTGCCGGGCTCTGCGGCGTTGGCTGCAGGCCAAGCGTCGTGCCTGGATGGGGCACGGACAGGCCGGCTTGGGCCGTGCACGCGAGGCAGGTAGCGCGATAACTCCGTCAGCGCCATCTCGTAGACCCCGCGCTTGAACTCGATGACCATGTCCAGCGGTACCCAGTAGTCGTTCCACCGCCACGCGTCGAACTCGGGGTGGTCGGTGGCGCGCAGGTTCATGTCGCTGTCGCGGCCCACCAGACGCAGCAGGAACCAGATCTGCTTCTGGCCCCGGTAGTGACCCCGGGCGTCCTTGCGGATGAAATGGTCGGGTACCTCGTAGCGCAGCCAGTCGCGGGTGCGGGCCACGATCTGCACGTGCTCCTGCCCCAAGCCCACTTCCTCGTGGAGCTCCCGGAACATCGCCTGCTCAGGCGTCTCGCCGTACTTGATGCCGCCCTGAGGAAACTGCCACGAGTGCGTCTTCAGCCGCTTGCCCCAGAACACCTGGTTGCGAGCGTTGAGCAGGATGATGCCGACATTGGGCCTGAAGCCCTCTCGGTCGAGCATAATCGGACCCCAATTTCTTGACTGAAATCATTATTGCACCGGCCCCTTGCGAAAGGCGAACCCTCGCTTTCCCGCATGTGCTGAGGTGGTGTGATCAGGCCCCATTTCCCGCCCCGCTCGCGACTTCCGCACAGGTGCGACCCCGTCGGGTGATTGCTCGACGCCATGACAGCCTTCCGCCCATGAAAGCCAGTTCCTTCTTCATCGCCACCCTCAAGGAGGCCCCCGCCGATGCGGAGGTCGCCAGCCACCGGCTGATGATGCGCGCCGGCATGATCAAGCGTCTGTCGGCCGGCATCTACACCTATATGCCCATGGGGTTGCGGGTGATCCGCAAGGTGGAAGCCATCATCCGCGAGGAAATGGACCGCGCCGGTGCCGTGGAGCTGCTGATGCCCGTGGTGCAGCCCGCCGAGCTCTGGCGGGAGACGGGCCGCTTCCAGGCCTACGGCCCCGAGCTGATGCGGGTGAAGGACCGGCATGAGCGGGACTTCATCATCCAGCCCACCAGCGAGGAGGTGATCACCGACATCGCCCGCCAGGAACTGCGCAGCTACAGGCAGCTGCCGAAAAATTTTTATCACATCCAGACCAAGTTTCGGGACGAGCGCCGCCCGCGTTTCGGGGTGATGCGCGGGCGCGAATTCACCATGAAGGACGCCTACTCCTTCGACCGCGACCAGCCCGGCGCGTTGAGGAGCTACCAGATCATGTTCGAGGCCTACAAGCGCATCTTCGACCGTTTCGGTCTGCAATACCGCGCCGTGGCCGCCGACACCGGTGCCATCGGCGGCGATGCCTCGCACGAGTTCCAGGTCATCGCCGACACCGGTGAGGACGCCATCGTCTACTGCCCCGACAGCGACTACGCTGCCAACATCGAGCTGGCCGAGGCGCTGCCGCTGCTTCCCGCCCGCGCGGCGGCTTTGCAGGCGTTGAAGAAGGCGCCCACGCCGTCCAGGAGCTCCTGTGAAGACGTCGCCGAGCTGCTGAAGCTGCCGCTGGCGCAGACGGTGAAGTCGCTGGTGCTGGCCACTGACGAACTCGGTGCCGACGACGCGATCGTCAAGTCCACCGTATGGCTGCTGCTGGTGCGCGGCGACCACAGCCTCAACGAGGTGAAGACCGGCAAGGTGCCGGGCCTGAAGGACGGCTGGCGCTTTGCCACCGTGGCCGAGATCGAGGACCACTTCGGTTGCAAGCCCGGCTACCTGGGCCCGATTGGTCTGAAGAAGCCCGTGAAGATCGTCGCTGACCGTACGGTGGCGCACATGGCCGATTTCGTCTGCGGCGCCAACGAGGCCGACTTCCACTTCACCGGCGTCAACTGGGGCCGAGACCTGCCAGAGCCCGACCTCGTGGCCGACATCCGCAACGTCGTGGTTGGCGACCCCAGCCCCGATGGCCAGGGCGTACTCGCCATCCAGCGCGGCATCGAGGTGGGCCACGTGTTCTATCTCGGCACGAGCAAGTACAGCGTACCGATGGGAGCCACCTTCCTGGACGAGAACGGCAAGCCGCAGCCCTTCGAGATGGGGTGCTATGGCATCGGCGTGACGCGCATCCTGGGTGCGGCCATCGAGCAGAACCATGACGAGCGCGGGATCATCTGGCCGGCGGCCATCGCGCCGTTCCAGTGCGTGATCTGCCCCATCGGCATGGACCGCAGTGCAGATGTCAAGGCTGCGGCCGAGCGCCTGCACGACGACCTGATCGCCCGCGGCATGGACGTTGTGCTCGACGACCGTGGCGAGCGTCCCGGCGCCATGTTCGCGGATTGGGAGTTGATCGGCGTTCCGCTGCGCCTGGTGATCTCCGATCGCGGCCTGAAGGCCGGCACCGTCGAGATGCAAGGCCGGCGCGACAGCGCGGCTACCGCCGTGCCGCTGGCCGAGGCCGCGCAGACGGCGGTCATCTTCCTCACGCGCTGAGCCGCGTGTCGCGCCTGGCTCGCGATCCTTCGTCGCGGCGACCGCCCCCACTTGTGTCCGTTGCAGGCTGCTGGGCCCAACGATGATCGATCGGCGTGCGTGCCTGGGCCTGCCGCTGCTCATGCTGGGACCGCGGGAGGTCGGCGCAGGCGCCCAGGTCGAGGAGCCCCTGTCCCAGTCCGTACGCACGGCGCTGTCGGCTGCCGTGGCCGATGCTGCGCCGCCACGGCCGGTGTTCGAACGGCAGGAAGACCGTTCGGCTTTCCTGCAGTGGCTCGAGCAGGCCAGCCTCAGGCTCAGGCGCTACAAGTCCGAGGCCCATGTGCGCATCGAGTTCCTGGAGACCGCCTGGTACGAAAGCCGCCGCGCCGGCCTGGAGACCGAACTGGTGCTCGGCCTGATCCAGGTGGAGAGCGGCTTTCGCAAGTACGCGATCAGTTCTGCCGGGGCCCGAGGCTACATGCAGGTGATGCCGTTCTGGTCGCGCCTGATCGGCGACGGTGATGTGAGCCGCCTGTTCCACCTTCAGACCAACCTGCGCTTTGGCTGCACCATCCTGCGCCACTACCTGGACATGGAGCGGGGTGATCTGTTCCTGGCGCTGGGGCGCTACAACGGCAGCCGCGGTCGCGCGCCGTACCCGGATGCCGTTCTCGGGGCCCGTCGGGCCTGGGCTTCGGGTCGCCCGCCGTGACCGGCGCGGTCCGACGGGGGGCAGGCAATGCGGAATTGCGGCCTACAGGCCGGTCCACTCCCGGGGTGCGGTGCCGGACAGGCCCAGCAGTCCCAGGACGCGCTCGATGCTCTCGTCCACCAGGGCCTCGATACTCGAAGGCCGGTGGTAGAAGGCCGGCAGGGGAGGGAAGATGATGGCGCCCATCTCGGTGGCCGCGGTCATGTTGCGCAGGTGGGCCAGGTTGAATGGGGTCTCCCGCACCATCATCAGCAAGCGGCGACGCTCCTTGAGCGTGACGTCCGCCGCCCGGGTAAGCAGGTTGTCCGACAAGCCGTGCGCCACTGCCGCCAGTGTCTTCATCGAGCAGGGCGCCACCACCATGGCCGATGTGCCGAAACTGCCGCTGGCCAGGCAGGCACCGACATCGCCCGGGGCGTAGGCGAAGTCCGCCTTCGCCTCCAGGGCCTTGCGGTCCAGTCCCGCCTCGTGGTGGACGTTGAGCACGCCTGCGGGGGTGGCCACGAGGTGGGTCTCCACCCCCAGGCTGCGGGCACGCTCCAGCAGGCGCACGCCATAGACCGCGCCTGTGGCACCGGTGATGCCGACGACCAGGCGCTGCCGCATGGGGTCGGCCGTTTCAGGACTTCGGCGACAGCATCTGCTGCAATTCGCCGCTCTGGTACATCTCCATCATGATGTCCGAGCCGCCGACGAATTCGCCATTGACGTACAACTGCGGGATGGTGGGCCAGTTGGCGTAGTCCTTGATGCCCTGGCGGATGTCTTCATCTTCCAGCACGTTGACGGTCTTGAGCTCGGCCACGCCGCAGGCCTTGAGCACCTGGATAGCCCGCCCGGAGAAGCCGCACATCGGGAACTGGGCCGTGCCCTTCATGAACAGCACGACGCGATGGCCCTTGACCAGGCTGTCGATCTGTTGTTGGACGTCACTCATGGGTTCCTCGCTCCTGTAAATCTGGCTCGTACGTCGAGGATAAGGCAAAGCCCGGATCTGCGCCGGCACGCGGGTGTAGGGCCCGGAAACCGCGGGTCAGTCACCTGGCCAGTGTCCCGCCGAGCAGCGCTCATTCCCTGCCAAGTCCACGCGCGTGGTCACGCGGCGCAGGCCTGCGTCCTGGAGCAGTCGGCGCACGGCTGCGCCCTGGTCGAAGCCATGCTCCAGCAGCAACCAGGCGCCCGGCCGCAGATGCCCGGGCGCATCTTGGCAAAGCAGGCGCAGCGCACCCAGTCCGTCCGCACCCGGGGTCAGCGCCGCCTGAGGTTCGGCGTGCAGGGCGGCCAGGTGCGGGTCGGCAGCAGCGATGTAGGGTGGGTTGGAGACGATCAGATCGAACTGGCGCCCGGCCAGCGGGCCGAACCAGTCGCCCTGGATCCACTCCACCACCAGACCCAGGCGCAGGCCGTTGTCGCGCGCCACGTCCAGCGCCGCGGCGCTGAGGTCCACGGCCGTCAACCGGGTGTGCGGGCTGCGGTGTTTCAGCGCCAGCGCGATGGCGCCGCCGCCTGTGCCCAGGTCCGCCACTTCGGCAGATCCGGACGACGTCCCGGAGACAGGGCCCCGCGATCGGTCGTGAAGCAACTCCAGCGCCCAGTCCACCAGCACTTCCGTGTCCGGGCGGGGCACCAGCACGTCCGGCGTCACCTTCAGCATGAGCCCGTGGAACTCGCGCTCGCCCAGCAGGTAGGCCAGCGGCACGCCCTGGCTGCGCAGGCCCAGAAGCCGGGCCATGGCGTCGGCCTGTTCGGTGGTGAGTGCGTGCTCGCCATGAGCGATCAGCCAGCACCGTGGCCGCGCGAGCACCCGCCCCAGCAGGAGATGGGCGTCGAGCCGGTCCACGCCAGCGCATCGGGCCGCGGTCAGCAACTCGGCCACGCAGGGCGTCGGCGGGGCAGCCGGCGCAGGGTTTGCCGCCGTGGGGCTTGTCTCACCGTCGCCGGGCCGCTTCCTGCGAGGTGGTGCTGGTCTCAAGTCCCGCTCTCCAGCGCGGCCAACTGCTGCGCCGCTCGCGCTGACCGCAACGCGGCCACCACCTCGTCCAGGTCCCCTTCCATCACCTGGCCCAGCTTGTACAGCGTCAGGTTGATGCGGTGGTCGGTCAAGCGGCCCTGGGGGAAGTTGTAGGTGCGGATGCGGTCGCTGCGGTCGCCGCTGCCGATCAGACCTTTGCGGGTGGCAGCTTCCTGGGCGGCGCGTTCACTGCGTTCCTTTTCCCGCAGGCGTGCGGCCAGCACCGCCATGGCCTTGGCCTTGTTGCGGTGCTGGGAGCGGTCGTCCTGGCACTCGGCCACCAGCCCCGTGGGCAGGTGGGTGATGCGGATGGCGCTGTCGGTCTTGTTGACGTGCTGGCCGCCAGCACCGCTGGCGCGGAAGGTGTCGATGCGCAGCTCGGCCGGGTTCAGCGTGACCTCGGCGGCCTCGTCGGGCTCGGGCATCACCGCCACGGTGCAGGCGCTGGTGTGGATGCGGCCCTGGCTTTCCGTGGCCGGCACGCGCTGCACGCGGTGGCCGCCGGATTCGAAGCGCAGCGTGCCGTAGGCCTGGGTGCCTTCGACGCGCAGCACCAGTTCCTTGTAGCCCCCCAGTTCCGCCGGGCTCTCGCTCATGATCTCGGTGCGCCAGCCCTGGCGTTCGCAAAAGCGCAGGTACATGCGGGCCAGATCGCCGGCGAACAGGGCCGACTCGTCGCCGCCCGTGCCGGCGCGGATCTCCAGAAAGGCCGGGCGTTCGTCGTCAGGGTCGCGCGGCAGCAGGGCGGCCTGCAGTTCGGCTTGCAACTGCGCCATGTCGGCCTGGGCCTGGGTGATCTCCTCCCGCGCCATGTCGGCCATGTCCGGCTCCTCGAGCAGGCCCTGGGCCACGTCGAGGTCTTCCTCGCGTTGCAGGTAGCGCCGGTACAGCCCCACCACCTCGGCCACATCCGCCTGCTCCTTGGACAGGGCGCGAAAGCGCTGGATGTCAGCGGCCACGGTGTTGTCGGCCAGGCTGGCGTCCAGTTCAGCCAGGCGCAGGCCCAGGCGGTCGAGCTGGTGTCGAAGGGTGTCTTTCATGGGGCGTGGTGGCAGGGCCTTGACGGGGCAGGCTCGTGGAGCCCGAGGGACCCGGCCGGACGGCGGCCCCTGCGGGGCTGCGGCACATGCGCGGGCGCGGCAGTGAGCGCTGCCCCGCTAACGCCCGTCGCCTGAAGGATGCCGGCCGCCGCCGCGCAGGAACAGGCGCGACACCGTGGCCGCCAACTGCTCCCGCTGCGGGCCGTCGGCCGAATGCAGCTCGGCCATGGTGCCGTGCAGCATCTTCTGCGTCAGGCTGCGCGACAGCGCTTCCAGCACCGCGTCCACGTCTTCGCCCTTGGCCAGCAGCTTGCGGGCGCGGGCCAGTTCCAGGCTGCGCCAGTCGTCGGCCTGGCGGTTCAAGGCCTGGATCAGCGGCACGCTGGCGCGCTGGTCCAGCCAATGCGCGAAGCTGCGCACGCCTGCATCGACGATGGCCTCGGCGCGCTCCACAGCGGCGTGGCGCTTCTCGCCGGCGGTCTGCACCACGGCCGAGAGATCGTCCACGGTGTAGAGATAGACGTCCTGCAGTCGCGCGACCTCGGGCTCGATGTCGCGTGGCACGGCCAGGTCCACCATGAACATGGGCCGGCGACGACGCGCCTTCAGCGCGCGCTCCACCGCGCCCAGGCCGATGATGGGCAGGGAGCTGGCGGTGCAGGAGATGACGGCATCGAACTCCTGCAGGCGCTCGGGCAGGTCGGCCAGGCGCAGCGCCTGGGCGCCGTAGCGCGCGGCCAGCGCCTGACCGCGCTCCAGCGTGCGGTTGGCCACGGCCATGGCCTGCGGCTCGCGCGCGGCGAAGTGAGTGGCCACGAGCTCGATCATCTCG
>JBJTZN010000133.1:0-7665 GCA_046087245.1 Rubrivivax sp. | reverse complement strand
GCGCTGGTTCACCAGCGCTACCGCAAGCGCGGCAGCCTGCTGGTGACTTCCAACCGCGTCATCGAGGACTGGGGCGCGTACCTGGGCGACGCCACGATGGCCTCCACGATCCTGGACCGGCTCATGCACCGCTGCCGGCTGCTGCAGTTCGCAGGCAAAAGCTACCGCCTCAAGGAAGCCGCCCAGCGCCTGGCCATCAAGGACTCAGCCGACTGAGAGACACTCCTCACTGTCCTGGCCTGGGGGAATTTGACCCGGCCACGGGTGGAGGAATTTGAAGTGGCCATCGGGGGCTGATCGAGGCGCGGCCTGCGTCGCTTTCTGAAAACCGTCTCTACGAGGCGGCTTTTTTGCTCCTCGCATGTCGGCGCCGATCCAATTCTGAGCCTCAGTTTTCGGTCGGCGCCAACAGCCTGGCGCTGTTTGCGTCGGCGCAGCCCGCCACCGCAAGGCCTGAGTCGATGGCACCGGGCCCGTTCGTGTCCCCGCGGGAAGCGGGGCACAAACACCCGCATGCCCTGGCCGGGCTCATGCACGGGCTGGCAGCCGTTGACCGTCTTGAGCGGCCGCTTGCCGGGTGTGAGATCCCGAGCGACTACGTCGTGGAAGCGAAACAAGATAACCGATGGCTCGCAGCCCGGCCGCTTTGGAGCGAGCTGGCTGGCAGCTTTGGGTCGACTCGAGTCCGCCGCGCCTGTCGGGACCGGTCGCTCATGGCGAGACTACGCACTCCCGTCGTGAAGTTCAGCTTTCCAATCCATTGCTGACGCTCACGGTGGCACCGGCTGCTGAACCGGATGTCGGCTTCCTGGCGCTTACCGTGAGTACGCCCGCCATCTGCGAATGGCTCCAACCGCTGCATAACTGTCGAACATCTGTCGTCGTGCCGGTTCAGACTGAATGCCGACGTTCAGCCTCGGGGGCCGAACGTCGCTGCGCACCGAAAGCTGCTCTTGGCCAGACCTCTGTTAAGGCGGCTGGTCTACCTCGGAGCCAGGCGGACATTGGCGATCGCGCCCGCAACGGCGTCTCAACATCGATACCCCCGATTATGTGGGTGTACAATTAATTGTGCTTACGGTTATTGAAACCCCCACGTTCCAGAAGCAGGCCGATGCCATCTGGACCACTTTGGAGCGCGAAGCGTTCATCGATTTCATTGCCGAGAACCCTGAAGCTGGCGACGTGATCCCGGGTGCGGATGGCGCCCATAAGGTGCGTTGGCATCGCCGAGGAACCGGAAAGCGCGGTGGTGCGCGCATCATCTACTTCCACCTAGTGGGAGACGAACTTGTGCTGTTGGTCATGGTCTACGCCAAGGCCGAACGCACGAATGTCAAACCCAAGGACATCAAGCGGAGCTGAGAGCATGAAAGCCCTGAAAAAGCTGAATGTGGAGAAGGTGGCTGCCGCCGTCGAGGCTGACGCAGGACAGGCGCTGCCGGGGTTACGCGAGGCCCTTGCCGAGGCCCGGGCGGGACATGCCGGTCGAGTGCACACCCCAGAGCAGGTCTTGGCGCGCCGTCGCGGACGCCCAGTCGGCAGCGTGGCTGCGGTCATCAAGGAGCCGGTGAAGCTGCGCCTGGATCCCGACGTACTGGCCGCGCTGCGAGCCACGGGCGACGGTTGGCAGACTCGCATCAACGAAATGCTGCGTGCCAGCCTGTCATTGGCTGGTCGGCTGGGGTAGTACGGCCCTGCCGAAAGCCGCATGGAGTGGGCAGCCGCGCAATCAAGGCCGGCGTGGCGCTCTGTGCCACTCAAGTCTCCCGACGTCAGCCTGACGGTTGCTTCGGCCCGCAAGCGACCTGCACCCGCACTGCACAGGCTACGAACGTCCGCCCCAGTGTCGGCTAGATGGCGCATGGCGTAAGTCAAGCCAAGGTCCGCCAGCGGCTCCTCACGCTGCACTGCTGACGACGTTCCTACCTCGGTCAGGGGTGGCCTCGGTCGACTCCCACCCTTCAGCTTCAGTCCTCACGATCCTCCCGCCCCCGCCGCCCGCAGCGCTCGCCGAGAACCTTCGGCATGACCCCTGTCGAGCCGGCACCCGAGCCCGGACCCGCGCCGGTGCAGGCGCCTGACGTCGCAGCGAGGTGCTTTCTGCACACCGCCTTCTATCGTTTCGTCCACCTGGCCGACTCACAGGCCGCTGCCGGCGAACTGCGCGAACTGGGCCGCACCCTCGGCCTGGGGGGCAGCATCATCGTGGCCACCGAGGGCGTGAACGGCACGGTGGCCGGGTCGGTGGATCAGGTGGAGGCCTTCGAGCAGCGCCTGCTCGCGGGTGCCGCGCTGCAGGGGGCGTTGCGCGGGCTGAGGTTCAAGCGCAGCGTCTGCACGCAGCCGCCTTTCGGCCGCTTCAAGGTGAGCGTCAAGCCCGAGATCGTGGCGCTGGGTCTGCCTGCCAGTCCCCCACGCAGCACTGCCGACCTGCCCGCTGACCTGCCTGACGACCTGCCTGACGACCTGCCTGACGAGGGCGATGCCAGCCACCTTTCGCCCGCGGCCTGGAACGAGCTGTTGGCGCGTGGCGAGGCTGTGGTGCTGGACAACCGCAACCACTTCGAGTTTCGCCTGGGCCACTTCCGCGGTGCGGTGGACCCCGGCGTGCACCACTTCCGCGACTTCGTGCGCTTTGTCGAGCAGCAGGCGCCGGCCTGGCGTGCGCAGGGCCGGCCGGTGGCCATGTACTGCACGGGCGGCATCCGCTGCGACAAGACCGCGCCCTGGATGCGCAGCCTGGGGCTGGAGGTGATTCAACTGGAAGGCGGCATCCTGAACTACCTGCAGCACTCGCCGGCGGCGGACGGGGCCCCCTGGCAAGGCGAGTGCTTCGTCTTCGACCGCCGCATCGCCCTGGACGCGCATCTGCGCGAGACCGGCACCACGGCCGAGCAGGTGTTCGACCCGGCGCATCCCGACGAAGCCTGGCGCCTGCAGCGCGCGCGCCGCCTGGACGAGGATGATTGACAGCGCAGCGCCCAGAGGTCCTGCGCGACCTCTGACCTGACCTTGCCCCGCCCCTGCGCAACCCATGAGCCCCCCATGAACCGCCCCCGCCCAGCCTGGATACCGCCCCTGCGCGACGGCGTCAGCGCCAGCCGCGTGGCCGTCACGCCCGGCCCCTGGCGCGATGTGGCGGACTTCCTCTGCCAGCGCCTGCCCCGGGTGCACGATTGGCCCGCGCGCCTGGCCGCGGGGCAGGTGCTGCAGGCCGATGGCCGCCCCGTGGCGGCGGATGCGCCCTGCCGACCCGGCGCGGTGCTCTGGTACTGGCGCGCGCTTCCGCCCGAGCCGCGCATCCCCTTCGAGCTGGAGGTGCTGCACCAAGACGAGCACCTGGTGGCGGTGGACAAGCCGCACTTCCTGCCCGTCATCCCGCGCGGGCGCTACCTGCAGGAAACGGTGCTGGTGCGGCTGAAGCGCCTGCTGGGCCTGCCGGACCTGGTGCCCATGCACCGGCTGGACCGCGAGACCGCGGGTGTGCTGCTGTTCATGGTGCAGCCCGCTTCGCGCCACGCCTACCAGGCCTTGTGGAGCACGCGCGCCGTGCGCAAGGTCTACGAGGCCGTCGCGCCCTGGCGCGAGGGCCTGGGCTTTCCGCTGACGCTGCAGCACCGGCTGCAGGAGCCGCGCGACGAGCGCTTCATGCAGATGCAGGTGGTGCCGGGCGAGCCCAACGCCCACACGCAGGTGGAGCTGATTGCGCGGCTGCCGGCGGGCGGGGCCCATTACCGCTTGCATCCGCTGACCGGGCGCAAGCACCAGCTGCGCGCGCAGATGAGTGCTGTGGGCCTGCCCTTGCGTGGCGACCGGATCTACCCGCAGCTGCAGCCCGAGCCAGCACCTGGCGGGCAGCCCGACTTTCGCGAGCCGCTCCAGCTCCTGGCCCGCTCGATCGCCTTCACGGACCCGCTCAGCGGCGCCAAGCGTTGCTTCACCAGCCGACGCCGTCTGCAGGCCGTCGGCCCGGGCTGACGCAGCGCCCGCGCGGCCCGGGGCTGCAAACCCATCGCGCAGACCCAGACCCTCGTCGTGCAGGGGACGGACGTCTTGCGGTACACCATCGGGCGCGCCGGGCGTCCCGCACCGGACCTGTCCTGTGTCAATGCCCCGACCCCTCATGAAGTTTCTGCCGCCTGCGCTAAGCCTCAGCCCCTTGTCACATCAGCCGGCCGCGCAGCGCTTGCGCCAGGCCGTGGTCGCTTGTGCGTTGGGCGCCTGGGCCGGCGCCTTTGCGGCTGTGTCCTCGCCTGCCGCCGAGGCCGGCCTCATCGACTGGGTGCGCATCGACGCGCCGGCGGGGCCGGGCCGCTTCCAGATCGCCCGCACCGAGACCACGGTGGCGCAGTTCCGCCACTTCGTCCAGGCCACGGGAACCGTCACGCGGGCCGAGCGCGCCGGCGGCGGACAGGTCTACGAGGCAGGATGGGTGCGCAAGCCGGGCTGGATCTGGTCGCGGCCTTTCGGCCAACGCCCCGCGGCGGATGACGAGCCCGCGGTCCATGTCGACTTCCACGAGGCCCAGGCCTTTTGCCGCTGGGCGGGCGGTCAACTGCCGACCGACGCACAGTGGGTGGCCGCCGCTTACACCGAACGTCGGGCGGCACCGCCTGCACCGTTCCAGACGGGCCGTACCTACCCCTTCCCCACGGGCGACAGCCCTGCGGGCGCGCAATGCCTGGGCGACTGCGGACCGCAGGCCCAAGCCCGTGCCGTGGCGCACGGCGCTGCTCTGTCGCGCGGCATCGGCCACGCCCTGGCCGGGGTGACGCCCGCCGGGGTGAACGGCTTGCACGACATGGGTGCCAATGCCTGGGAGTGGGTGGACGAGCCGCCCGGGGTCACGGGCGGCCAGGAGCGTCGCACGCGGGGCGGTTCCTGGTGGTACGGCAGCGCACAGATGCGCGCCGACCACCTGCAGGGCAAGCCGCCGGACACGGCCGTGGTCTACATCGGCTTTCGCTGCGCCCGGGCGGACCCTGCCTGGCGGTAGCCCGACCACCCGCGCCGCGGCAGGCCTGTGCAACCTCAAGAGTGCTGCGCAGGCCCCCGGCCCGACGCCTGCAGTGGCGCTTCAGGGGCGCACAATGAGCGAGGCTCCCGGAGACCTCCAACATGATCTACAGATTCCGCAGCAAGGCCGCCGGTGACACGCTGATGCTGGGCCCGCAAGGCGAGCAGTTCCTGCGCAGCATCGGCCGCGAGCCTGCGCCCCAGGGCATCATCGAGCCATCGGCCATGCCAGCTGTCGTGTCCGCCTTGCAGCAGGCCATCGCCCGTGACGACGCCGCTCGCGCACAGGGCCAGGTGGATGACGCCGTGATGGAGGCTGCGGGACAGGACCCGGTGTCGCTGCGCCGCCGCCTGTGGCCCATGGTGGAGATGATCCGGCGCGCCCAGGCGGCCGACGAGCCGGTGGTCTGGGGCGATTGACCAGCCCCACCCCAACCTCACCGCACCCCTCAACGGAGCCTCCTCATGGAACTGAAGAGCCGCAGTTGGCTGAATGGCGATTGCATTCCCACCCGTTTTGCCGCCGGGCGTTTGGGCGACGATGGCGGTGTCGGCTTCTCCGACAATCTCAACCCTCACCTGGCCTGGAGCGACCTGCCCGAGGGCACACGTTCCCTGGTGCTGATCTGCCACGACTTCGATGTGCCGAGCAAGGGTGACGACGTCAACCAGAGCGACCGCGAGATCCCGGCCGACCTGCCGCGCGTGGATTTCTTCCACTGGGTGCTGGTGGACCTGCCGGCGCAACCTTCGGAGATCGCCGAGGGCGAGTTCAGCCGCGCGTTCACGGCCCGGGGCAAGCCCGGCCCGCAGGCGTTGCGCGGCGCCCGGCAGGGGCTGAACGACTACACGGGATGGTTTGCCGGCAACGCTGACATGGCGGGCGACTACTTCGGCTACGACGGCCCGTTCCCGCCCTTCAATGACAGCCTGGTGCACCACTACGTCTTCACCTTGTATGCGCTGGACGTGCCGCGGCTGGCGGTGGAGGGCCGCTTCACGGGCCCCCAGGTGCGCGAGGCGCTGAAAGGTCATGTGCTGGATGTGGCCACGTTCTCGGGCACTTACACGCTGAACCGGCGCCTGGCCGCTTGAGGGCGGCCCGGTCCGCCGGCACCCACGCCACCCCCACCGCCATGACCCTGTCCGTTCCCGCGCCTGGATCCGCTGCCGCTGGCGAACCCGGTGTCACCCGCGTGCTGGCCATCCGCCACGGCGAGACCGACTGGAACGTGGCCACCCGCATCCAGGGCCTCACCGACATTCCGCTGAACGCCCTCGGCCGGCAACAGGCCGCACGCCTGGCCCGGGCGCTGGCCGACGAGACCTTGCACGCCGTCTACACCAGCGATCTGCAGCGTGCCCGCGACACCGCGGCCGCCCTGGCCCAGGCTTGCGGCGCGCCGCTTCGGGAGGACACCGGCTTGCGCGAGCGCCACTTCGGTCATTTCGAGGGCGCCACCTTCGAGGAGATCGCGCAGCGCTGGCCCGAGGACGCGCGGCGCTGGCGACAGCGAGATCCGGATTTCGGCCCCGTGGGCGGCGAGGCCCTGCAGGCTTTCTTTGACCGCAGCGTGGCTGCGGCCCACCGTCTGGCGGCCGCGCATGCCGGCCAGACCATCGCCCTGGTGGCGCACGGCGGGGTGCTGGACTGCCTGTACCGGGCGGCCACGCGGCTGGAACTGCAGGCCCCGCGCACCTGGCAGGTGGGCAATGCCACCGTCAACCGCCTGCTGTGGACGCCCGAGGGTTTCACGCTGGTGGGCTGGAACGACACCACCCATTTGGAGGTTCAGGACGCTCAGGACGCTCTTGACGCTCCGGACGCCCTGAACGGTGTGAGCGCCTGAACGCCGGTCTGGTTCCAGGCGGCTTCGTGGTCGCCGGCCGCCTTCAGCCTTCGAACTTCAGCCTTCGAACAGATCGCCGCCCGCACCCGGGCGCGCCGGGGGCGTGAGCCCCAGGTGCCGCCAGGCCGCCAGCGTGGCGATGCGACCCCGCGGTGTGCGTTGCAGGTAACCCTGCTGGATGAGGTAAGGCTCGATCACGTCTTCGATGGTGCCGGGCTCCTCGCCGATGGCCGCAGCCACGTTGTCCAGGCCCACCGGGCCGCCGTCGAAGCGGTGGATCACCGCCTCCAGCAGCTTGCGGTCCATCACGTCGAAGCCGCGCGGGTCCACGTCCAGCATGGCCAGCGCCCGGTCGGCGGTGGCGGCATCGATGGTGCCGTTCCCCTTGACCTGGGCGTAGTCGCGCACGCGGCGCAGCAGGCGGTTGGCGATGCGCGGCGTGCCGCGCGAGCGCCGGGCGATCTCCAGCGCGCCGGCGGCGTCCATGGGCACGTCCAGCAGCCCGGCTGACCGGGTGACGATGCGCGTGAGTTCCTCGTCGGTGTAGAACTCCAGCCGCGCCACGATGCCGAAGCGGTCGCGCAGGGGGTTGGTCAGCATGCCCGCGCGCGTGGTGGCGCCCACCAGGGTGAAGGGCTGCAGGTCCAGCTTGATGGAGCGCGCGGCCGGGCCCTCGCCGATCATGATGTCGATCTGGTAGTCCTCCAGCGCCGGGTACAGGATCTCCTCGACCACCGGGCTCAGGCGGTGGATCTCGTCGATGAAGAGCACGTCGTTCTTCTCGAGGTTGGTCAGC
>JBJTZN010000132.1:0-23057 GCA_046087245.1 Rubrivivax sp. | reverse complement strand
GCAACCGCGACGGCACCTTCGTCCAGGGCTACAACCACGACATCACCATGGAGCGCGAGCACACCATCATGCAGGGCCACGGGCGCTGCACGTTTCGGTACCGCATTCGGCAGACCGCAGTTGAATTACCTTCTGCCTCTACCGATTGACATGAGATAACCTGATGAAGCCTACCATCGAGAAACCGGATGAACTGCTGGAGCGCAGCAAGCGCCGCCAGCCTTTCGAGCTGAAGCCCTTTGCAGGTGACGGCCTGACCCCGGAGTTTCAATCTGCGGGCTGGGAACGCATTCGCGACGAGATCTACCGTGAACGCGGTTGACACCAACCCGCTGGTCGACGTGCCCCGTTCCGGTGGTGACTTTCGCCAAAGCGCATGCGCGGTACTGGAAGGCCCGGCCAGCAAGGCGATAACGGCAGCAACGGCCGCAAGAACCGAAGATCACGAGGCGCTATGCCCACACTGAACTGGATCGGCAAGGAAGCCGTCGTCAAGCATCACAAGGAAGTGCCCTTCCGCCTGCTGGAGCCGGTGCCCGAGCTCTCCTGCGGAGACAGTGGCAGCGGAAACCTCATCGTGCAGGGCGACAACCTACACGCGCTCAAGGCCCTGCTGCCCCGCTATACCGGCCAGGTGAAATGCATCTACATCGACCCGCCCTACAACACCGGCAACGAGGGCTGGGTTTACAACGACAACGTCAACAGCCCGGAGATCCGCAAGTGGCTGGGCGGGGTGGTCGGCAAGGAAGGCGAGACGCTGGACCGGCACGACCGCTGGCTGTGCATGATGTACCCGCGGCTGGTGTTGTTGAAACAGTTCCTGCGCGACGACGGTGCGATCTTTGTGTCGATTGACGACAACGAGGTGGCGACGTTGCGACTACTGATGGACGAGATTTTCGGGGCATCCAATTTCGTCGCCAGCAATGTCTGGCAAAAGCGCTACTCACGCGAAAACCGGGGCGCGATCGGCGATGTGCACGAGTACCTCGTCGTTTATGCCAAAAGGCCGGCGCTGTTCCAGGAGGTCCGTAACCGCGTCCCCATCGACGAGAAGCAGTCGGCCGTTTACAAGAACCCGAACAATGATCCGAAGGGGCGGTGGCGGGGCATTCCGATGACCGCACAAGGCTACCGTCCCAATCAAGTGTATGAGATCGAAACTCCCACAGGGAAGAAGCTGAAGCCCCCGGAAGGGCGCTGCTGGTCAACCATCGAAAGTGAGTTCTTGAAGCTCAAGGCCGAAGGGCGCATCTACTTTGGTAAGAACGGTGATTCACAGCCCAACGTGATTCGCTATCTGTCAGAGGTGGGAGGCTTCGTTCCATGGACGTGGTGGCCGCACGAAGAAGTCGGCCATACAGATGAAGCACGAAAAGAGGTTCAGAGCCTGTTTGGTACACAGACAGCGTTTGACACGCCCAAGCCGACACGGCTGATCCAGCGCGTCATCCAGATCGCAACCAAGCCCGGTGAATTGATCCTAGACAGCTTCGCCGGCTCCGGCACCACCGGTCATGCCGTGCTGAAGCAGAACGTCGAGGACGGCGGCAAGCGACGCTTCATCCTGATCGAGATGGACGAGAGCATCGCCCGCGAAGTAACCGCCGAGCGCGTCAAGCGCGTCGCCAGTGGCTACACCCGCGCCAAGGGCATCGCCGTCGAAGGCCTCGGGGGTGGCTTCCAGTTCAGTCGCCTTTCGTCCGAACCACTCTTCGATGCAGAAGGCCAGATCCGCCGCGACGTGACCTTCGCTCAACTGGCCGAGTTCGTCTGGTTTGCCGAGACCGGCACAGGCTACACAGGCCATGCAGATTCGCCACTGCTTGGCGTGCACGAGGGCCGCGCGATCTACCTGCTCTACAACGGCATCCTCAAGGACCGCACTGTCGCGGGCGGCAACGTGCTCACCGGCCCGGTGTTCGATGTACTGCCGAAGTTCGCCGGCTCCAAAGTGATCTACGCCGCTGCCAACCGGATGGGCGGCCGCGCGGCACGCGAGGGCATCACCTTCAAGCAAACCCCTTACGCGCTGGAGGTGTAGGGGTGCCCGATGCATTGAAGGTCATCGTCATCGCCGGCCCCAACGGCGCGGGCAAGACCACCTTCGCGCGCGAGTTCCTGCCTAAAGAGGCAGGCTGCCCGGTGTTCGTCAACGCCGACCTGATCGCGGCTGGCCTAGCGCCCTTCGCGCCCGAGACGGCCGCCGTGCACGCCGGCCGCCTGATGCTGCAGGAACTGGCGCGGCACTTCGCTGCCCGCGAGAGCTTCGCCTTCGAGACCACGCTCGCCGGTCGCGGCTACGTGCCGCACATCCGCGCCTGGCAGGCCGCTGGCTACCGCGTCAAGCTGATCTTCCTGCAGCTCGACGGCCCTGAGGCAGCCATCGCCCGCGTGGCACAGCGTGTGCAGCAAGGTGGGCACCACATCCCGGAAGAGACGATCCGGCGGCGCTTTGCCGCAGGCCGGGAGAACTTCACCAACCTGTATGCGCCGCTGGTCGATGCCTGGGCGCTTTACGACAACGCAGGCCCCCAGCCCGTATTGCTCGATTGGAGTGAAAAGCCATGAACCCGCAACCCATTGCCGCCGCCCGCGATGCCGACCTGCGCCTTTCGGTGGCCGCGATGCACCGTGCGGCGCAGCGCGCGCGTGAAATCGCGGCGCAGACGGGCACTGCCATCGTCGTCAGCCGGCATGGCGTGCTTGAGACCATCTGTCCACCGGCAGCGGTCGCTGACCCCGCGCCGGCCGTTCAGGAGCCGCCCGCGCCCTACGCGGACGGGAAGCCATGAGCAGCTTTTCTCCGAAAACCTACCAGCAGCAGGTGCTCGACAGTGTCGAGAACTATTTCAAGGCCTGCCACGAGCTACCTTCGCCGTCGATCGCCTTCACCGCCACCACGGAACGCCTGTGGGGGCGTGGCAATCCGTACCACCCGCTGTCGGGCTTTCCCGCCGACATGCCGTACTTCTGCCTGCGCGTGCCCACTGGCGGTGGCAAGACCTGGCTCGCGGCCAAAAGCGTGGCGTTGGTCAACATGCATCTGCTGCGCTGCGAGCACAGCGTGATTCTGTGGCTGGTGCCGAGCAAACCCGTCCGCGAGCAGACCTTGCGGGCGCTGCGCGACCGCCTGCACCCGTACCACACGGCGCTGCGAGAGGCCGGGCCCATAACGGTGATGGATCTGGACGAGGCCAAGAGCGTGACCCGTGCGACGCTGGACACCACGACCACGATCATCGTCGCCACCCGGCAGGCGTTTCAGGTGGAGGACGAGGAGTCCCGCAAGGTGTACCAGAGCAGCGGCGCGCTGATGCACCACTTCGACAACCTGTCGCCCACCCAGCGCGACGGCTTGTTGAGCGAGGGCATTGGTGCCGAACGCACGACGCCGTGCTCGCTGGCCAACGTGCTGCGCCTGCGCCGGCCCTTCGTGGTGGTGGACGAGGCGCACAACAGCCGCACCGAACTGGCCTTCGACATGCTGGCGCGCTTCCGCCCCAGCGGCGTGATGGAGCTCACCGCGACGCCCGACCTGGAACGTACGCCTAGCAATGTGCTCCACAGCGTCTCCGCCGCCGAGTTGAAGGCGGAAGAAATGATCAAGCTGCCCGTGGTCCTGGAAACCGAGCCGAACTGGCAACAGTGCTTGGCCGATGCCATCGGCCGACGCGACGCTCTGCACAAGCTGGCCGATGAGGAAGTTCGCACCGGCAGTCCCTACCTCCGCCCCCTGATCCTGATCCAGGCAGAACCTCGGCGTACGGGGGTGGACACGCTGGACGTCGACCGCGTAAAGAGCGAGCTGGTCACCAACCATGGCATCCCGTCGAGCGAGATCGTGGTGGCCACGGGTGAGGAAAAGGGGCTGGAGCAGATCGACGCCGACTACAAGCTGGGCATTGCCGACCCGACCTGCCCGGTGAAGTTCGTCATCACCCAGAAGGCTTTGGCCGAAGGTTGGGACTGCCCGTTCGCCTACATCCTGGTCAGCATGGCCTCGCTGTCATCGGCCACGGCGGTGGAGCAGTTGCTCGGGCGCGTGTTGCGCCAACCCGGCGCCAGCCATCGGCAGGCCAAGGCTTTGAATCAGTCCTACGCCTTCGTGGTGTCACGCAACTTTGCCGAGACGGCAGGTGCGCTGAGAGATCGTCTGGTGGCGGGCGCGGGCTTCGAACGACGGGAAGTGACCGAGTTCGTCACCGCCGCCAAGGCTGAGCAGGCGCGACTGGACTTGGAAGGTCACGCCGGGCGCGTCGTGGTTCGGCCGGTGGCGATCACGTTGACCGAGAAGCCTGACCTCAAGAGCGTGCCCAAGCCGGTGCGCGACAAGGTGAGCTGGGACGGCAAGCTCAACACGCTGACCATCACCACGCCGCTGACCCAGGACGAGGCCGAGGTGCTCAAGGCCTCGGTCACCAGCGAATCGGCGGCGGCGGCCATCGTAGAGGCGGCCGAGATCAGCCGTACCAAGGCCATCGAGTTCTTTCAGACGCCGGCCGAGTTGGGGGAGCGTTTCCGCGTGCCGCAGTTGGCCTTGCGCGTTCAGGATGAGCTGCAACTGTTCGATGACCCGGAAGTCCTCGACTACCCGTGGGACTTGTCAACGCTCGACGCTGCGCCGACTGACGGGGACATCACTGCGCTGGGTGCGGGCCTGAAGGTGTCCGAGGGCGGCGAGATTGATGTTGATGGCGAAAGCGGCAAGCTTGTGTCGCGCTTCCTGCCCGATCTGCAACGTGACCTGGGCTTGGTCTATCAGCCCGAGCACTGGGACGAGGTACGTCTCGCGACTTGGCTGTGCCGAAACCTTCCCGAGCCTTCGCTCACCCACGCGAGCAAGCAAGCCTTTGTTGCCAAGTGGCTGGCAGAACTGTTACGCCGCGAGGGGTTTACGCTGGCACGCGCCAACTTGCAGAAGTTCATGCTGCGCAACTTGTTGGATGGACGCATTCGAGATCTGCGTAGGTATGCCGTGGGCAAAGCGTTCCAGCAGGCACTTTTCGGAGAAGACGCGGCCTCGCGGGTTGCGGTGACGGATCGTTACGCATTCGAATTCCATTCACAGGCGTACGCACCCAGCCGTGACTACGACGGCCGATTCGGGCACTTTGACTTCCGCCAGCACTTCTACGGTCGTATTGGCGACTTCGACAGCAAAGAGGAATTCGAGTGCGCCTGCTGGCTGGACATTCAGGCACAGCAGGGACGCATCCGATTCTGGGTGCGAAACCTCGTTCGACGCGAAGGAAGTTCGTTCTTCCTGCAGAAGGCGGACGGACGCTTCTACCCGGACTTCCTGTGTCAACTTCCCGGCAGTGCAGACCAGCCCGGGCCAATTCTGGCCGTGGAATACAAAGGCGCCGATCGGTGGGTCAGCGCAGAGGATGACCGGCTGATCGGCGGCCTGTGGGCGAACCTGTCCGAGGGGCGCTGCCGCTTCGTCATGGTCAAGGACAAGCGCTGGGAGTCGATTGAGGAGAAGCTAGGGTGACCGTCCGTCACGCCCCGCAACCCGGCGAATTCCTGCTCTATGAAACCGAGGATGGCCGCACCCGGGTTGAATGCCGATTCGTGTCAGATACGCTTTGGCTGCCCCAGGGGGGTATGGCCGACCTGTTCCAGACAAGCAAGCAGAACGTCGCCAAGCACCTGAAATCGATCTTCGCGGAGGGCGAGTTGGACGCCGCTTCAGTTGTCAACCATTGGTTGACAACTGCCGCCGACGGCAAGAACTACCGGGTGGCTTACTACAACCTCGATGCCATCCTGGCCGTGGGCTATCGGGTCCGGTCTGCGCGCGGCACGCAGTTCCGCCGCTGGGCCACCGAACGCTTGCGCGAGTACCTGGTGAAGGGCTTCACGCTGGACGACGAGCGCTTGAAGAACCCGCCCGTCGCCGGCTCGGCCGTGCCGGACCGGTTCGACGAGTTGCTGGAGCGCATTCGCGACATCCGGGCCAGCGAGCGCCGGATGTACCTGCGGGTGCGCGAGATCTTCGCGATGGCGGCCGACTACGCGCCTACGCTGCCGCAGACCACCCAGTTCTTTCAGGTCATGCAAAACAAACTGCACTTTGCCGTCACCGGCAAGACCGCCGCCGAACTGATCGCCGAGCGCGCCGACAGCAGCCTGCCGAACATGGGTCTGACGACCTGGAAGTCGGGCAGCGTGCAGAAGGCTGACGTGACCGTGGCCAAGAACTATTTGCACGAGCCCGAGATTGGTGAGCTCAATCGCATCGTGACGATGTGGCTGGACTTCGCTGATGACCAGGCCCGCCGCCGCAAAGAGGTCTTCCTGAAGGACTGGGCCGAGAGGCTGGATGCCTTCCTGAAGTTCAACGAGCGCAATGTGCTGGACAGCGCAGGCCGCGTTTCCAAGAAGCAGGCCGACGCCCAAGCGCAGAGCGAGTACGAGCAGTTCGCCGCTCAGCGGCGGGCGCTGCTGGAGGCTCAGGGGGTCGAGGTCCATCTGCGGGCCCTGGAGGATGCAGCCAAGGCGCTACCGAAGCCGCGCAAGACAAGGAATTGAGGGGGCCGTCTGCGGGCTGGCGGCGCAGCCAACCGTAGCCTCCCGCGAACCGGATCCCTTGCCCGCCTCAGAGCTGTTCCGACGCGTCGAAATCCAGCTCCACCCGCGCCCCGTTCGGGTCGAAGCTGAAGAGCTGCCAGGTGCCGGCGCCGGCCTGGCGGCGCAGGTCGTAGCGCAGGCCGCACTCGTCGAAGCGGGCCTTCACGGCGCGCAGGTCGGTGGCGGTGAAGGCCATGTGGTCGATGACGCCAGTGGCCGTGGCCGGGGCGGGCCGGTCCCAGTAGATGTGCAGCACGGCCTGGCTGCCACCGGGCGGGTACAGCCAGGCGCCGGGAAAGCCCAGGTCCGGGCGCGGCCCCTCCACGAGGCCCAGCAGGCCGCAGTAGTAGTCCAGCGTCGCGGTGCGGTCCTGCGCCGTGATGGTGAAGTGGTTCATGCCCTGGATCATGCGAAAACTCCTACGTGCTGGGGTGGAACCGGCAGACCCTGATCAGACCGGGTGAAACGGGCCGACGTGCTCAAGCCCTGCGAGTGCATGGCACCCGAGTTCAAGCCACGAGCACCAGCGCCCCCGTGGTCTTGCGCGACTCCAGGCGCTCGTGCGCACGCGCTGCGGCTTCCAGGCTGTGGCGCTCGATGGGCGGCAGCTTGAGCGTGCCGTCGGCCAGGGCGTCCCACACGCGCTGGGCGCGTTCGGCCAGGCGCGCGCGAGTGGCCACGTAGGCGAAGGCCACCGGGCGGGAGAAGGTGGCGGACTTGTGCACCAGCAGGCCGGGGTCCACCGGCCGGGGCGGGCCGCTGGCCTGGCCCAGGCTGATCCAGTGCCCGCAAGGAGCCAGGGCCTCGAAGTTCTCTTCGAAGGCCGCATCGCCCAGGCCGTCCACGATGACGTCAGCGCCGTCGCCGAAGTGCTGGCGCACGCCCTGGGCAAACCGGTATTCGGTGGTGACGATGACGTGCTCACAACCATGCTCGCGCGCCAGGCGGGCCTTGTCTTCGCTGGACACCGTACCCACCACCCGGGCGCCCAGGCGCCGGGCCCAGGCGCACAACAGCAGGCCCACGCCGCCCGCAGCCGCATGCACCAGCCAGCGCGCGCCGGGCTGCACCCGCCCCAGGTCGCGCAGCAAATAGTCGGCCGTCACGCCCTTGAGCAGCAGGGCCGCCGCCACATCGTCGTCCACCGCCGCTGGCAGCCGCACCACGTGCTCCATCGCCACGTTGCGCACGCTGGCGTAGGCGCCGGGCGCGGGGGTCATGCAGGCCACCCGGTCGCCAGCCATCAGGCCGGTCACGCCCTCGCCCACGTCCAGCACGGTGCCGGCGGCTTCCATGCCCGGCGTGCCGGGCAGCGGCAGCAGGGCGGGGATCCAACCGCGGCGCAGGTAGACGTCGAAGTAGTTCACTCCCATGGCGCGCTGGCGGATGCGCACCTGCCCGGGCCCAGGGGCGGGCACCTCGCCATCCTGCGCCACCAGCACCTCGGGGCCGCCGTAGTGGGAGACCACCACGCGCCGGCAGGGCTGCGGCAGCGCCGTGGGCATGGGCGCGCTGCCCGGGGCCCGCAGGTCGGCCCCCTGCTGCAGGTGCCGGCGCAGGTTCTCGAAGCCGGCCTCGTACACGCCCTGGGCCACCATGTCGCGCAGTTCGCGTTCCTGGCCCGGCGGCGTGGCGAAGGTGGACTCCCAGTGCCAGAACGTGCGGCGTCCGTCCGTCACGGGCTTGAGCGTCACGGTGGCCACGTAGCGCTGCAGCGGCACGGTGGCTTCCACGATGCAGTAGGTGGACTTGTGCTGCACGTCGTCCAGCGTCAGCAACTGCTCGCGGATGAAGTGGCCGTCCTTGAGCCGGAAGGCGCGCACGCAGCCCACCTGGCTGGACGCCTGCCCGCCCTCGATGCGGCTTTGGTCCACCACGGCGTGCCACTGGTCGTGGCTGTTGAAGTCGCGCAGCACCGCCCACACGCGCTCGATGGGCGCGTCGATGATGGTGGAGCGGACAACCTTCTGCAGCAAGTCAGGTCCCGTGAGCTCAGTACGCCGGTCGGCCGGGCCAACCCAAGACCATCTCGCGCTGCAACGACGAGGCCCTCATGGGATCAGCGCCGCGCGAAGTGGCGCTTCAGGGCGTCGAAGCCGCCCTGGAAGACCCCGCCGCCGATGAGATCGGAGAGCTCGCGCTCCCGGCCCTCGGCGCATTCGAACTCGGCGCTCCACTCGGCAAAGCAGCGGTCGCCGTCGGTCACGGGCGTGAGCTTGAGCGTGGCGACGTAATGGTCCACGCCCATCGGGCTTTCCAGGATCTCGTAGGTGCAGCTGAAGTCGTAGTCCGACAGAGCCAGCAGGCGCTCGCGGATCATGCCGCCGTCACGGGTGTGGAAGTGCCTTATGCAGCCCACGCGGTCCGGCGGTTGCTGGTTCTCGATGCGGCTGTCGGCAATGGCCGGGTGCCAGGTGGGCAGGCCGTTGAAGTCGCGGATGCGGGCCCAGACCGTGTCGGCGCTGGCCTCGATGACGCTGGAGACGTAGAGGCGGATCACGCTGCAGACCTCCCGTGGCGCGCGGGACCGCGCCTCATTCCTTGGCCTGCGCGGCGGCCGGCGGCAGCGCCGCGACCCCGGAGGCCCCCGCGGCCAGACGGCCGATGTCGCCGCCCTCCAGGCCGATCTCGCGCAGCAGTTGGTCCACGATGGGCGCCTGGGCACGGAAGCGCAGCGCCGAGTTCACCACGTTGTCGGCGAAGCCGCCGTTGCCGGCATCCCCACCGCCGCCACCGCCACCACCCGCCAGCCCTTCGACGTGAAGGATCTTGATGCCCTCGATGCGCTCCATGGGCTTGACCGACTCGCGGATGATGGCCTCGGCCTTCTCCACCAGCTTCAGGCGCAGCGCGGAGGTCCGGGCCTCGGGCGACAGCACGTTCTGCGCCTCGTTCATCAGGCGCAGGGCCTCGGCCTCGATCTCGGCGCGCACGCGGTGGGCCATGGCGCGGATACGGTCGGCATCGGCATCGGCCTCGGCCTGCGCACGGATGGCCGCGCCGCGGTCGCCGCTGGCCTCTTTTTCAGCCGCTGCGGCCGCGGTGAGTTGCAGGGCTTCGCGTTCGGCCGCCTGCTGCGCGCCAATGAGATCGATGGCCTTCTTGCGCTGGGCCATCTCCACCTCGCGGGCCGTGAACACGCGCTCCTCGGCGGCCACGGCCTGCGCGCGGGCCTCTTCGGCCTCGGTCTGGGCTTCGCTCTGGGCCTTGCTCTCACGGGCGATGGCAATCGCCCGCTGCTGCTCTGCCAGTTCCAGCGCCTTGCGGCGCTCGATCTCGGCCGCCTGGATCTCGCGCTCCTTGCGGATGCGTTCCTGCTCGATGCTCTGCTCGCTGCGGATGCGCGCCGCCTCGATGGCCTGGCGTGCGGCGATCTGCGCGCCTTCGGCGTCCTGGTCGCGCTGGGCGCGCTCGGTCGTCACCTCGGCACGCTGGCGCGCCCGCGCCATCTCCACCTCGCGCTGCTGCGACAGGCGGGCGCTTTCGGACTCCAGATCGATGGTCAGCGAGAGCTTCTCGGCTTCCAGGTTCTTGTTGCGGATGGCGATCAGGGTGTCCTGCTCCACATCGTTGCGCTGCTTCTTGCGCCGCTCGATCTGCTCGGTCAGCCGCGTCAGACCCTCGGCGTCGAAGGCGTTGCTCGGGTTGAAGAATTCCATCGAGGTCTGGTCCAGCTGTGTGAGCGAGGCGGCCTCCAATTCCAGGCCGTTCTTGGTCAGGTCCTCGGCCACGGCTTCGCGCACGCGGCGCACGTAGGTGCCGCGCTTCTCGTGCAGTTCCTCCATCGTCATCTCGGCCGCGGCGGTGCGCAGGGCGTCGATGAACTTGCCCTCGACCAACTCCTTCAGCTGCGCCGGCTCCATGGTGCGCAGGCCCAGGGTCTGGGCTGCCGCCGCCACGCTGTCGGCCTTGGCGGCCACGCGCACGTAGAACTCGGCGATGACGTCCACGCGCATGCGGTCCTTGGTGATGAGCGCCTTGTCACGCCCGCGGCTGACCTCCAGGCGCAGGGTGTTCATGTTCACCGGAATGACGTCATGCACGATGGGCAGGACGAAGGCGCCGCCATCGACCACCACCTTCTGCCCGCCCAGGCCGGTGCGGACAAAGGCCCGCTCCTTGGAGCTGCGCAGGTAAAGCCAGTGCAGCAGCCACACGCCGATCGCGACGACGATCGCAACGACGATCAGACCCAGAATGAAGCTGCCGAATTCAGCGCCGGTCATGGTGCTCTCCTCTTGCTGGATTTGCGGGCGACCGCTGTGGCGGCCGCGGCTTCACGCCGGATGCGGGTGAAGGCTTTCGTGGTCTCGGTCAGCGCCACCTCGGTGGGCAGACGCTCCATGGAACTGGCCCCGTAGAACCCATCGCAGCCGGGGCAGTGCTGCAGGATGAAGCGTGCGTCCTCGGGGGTGGCAATGGGCCCGCCGTGGCACAGCACCAGCACGTCGCGGCGCAGCTTGCGCGCGGCGGCCGTCCACCGGTTGATGGGCTCGACGCAATCCTCGAGCTTCAGCGCCGTCTCCGCCCCGATGGCCCCGCCGGTGGTCAGCCCCATGTGGCACACCACGATGTCGGCGCCGGCCTTGGTCATGGCACGCGCCTCGTCCTCGTTGAAGACATAGGGCGTGGTCAGCATGTCGGCCTGGTGCGCGCGGGCGATGAAGTCCACCTCCAGGCCGTAGCCCATGCCCGTCTCCTCCAGGTTGGCCCGGAAGGTGCCGTCGATCAGGCCGACGGTCGGAAAGTTCTGCACGCCCGAGAACCCCAGGTCGATCAGGCGACGCAGGAACTGGTCCGGGATCATGAACGGGTCGGTGCCGTTCACGCCGGCCAGCACGGGCGTGTGGCGCACCACCGGCAGCACTTCGCGCGCCATGTCGCACACGATCTCGTTGGCATTGCCGTAGGCCAGCAGCCCGGCCAGCGAGCCGCGCCCGGCCATGCGGTAGCGGCCGGAGTTGTAGATCACGATCAGGTCGATGCCGCCCGCCTCCTCGCATTTGGCCGACAGCCCCGTGCCGGCACCACCGCCGATGATGGGCTCGCCGCGGGCCAGCTTGGCGCGCAAGCGCTTGAGCAGTTCCATCCTTGCAATCCTGGGCATGCGTCTTCTTCTCCTGCTGGGGCCTGGGCTACACCTGGGCTTCACCTGGGCTTCAAGCGCGCCGGGCTTCGCGGCCGGCGCTGACCTCGCGCCAGGCGGCCACCAGCGCCTGGGCAAAGGCCTCGTCATTGATGTGGTGGGGCAGGCGCACCAAGCGCCGATCGGCGCCGCTGCGAAAGCCCTTCTCGAGGGTCTCGAACAGCACGCGGTCGGCCTCGGGGTCGTGAAAAGGCTGGCCTGGCCGGTCGATGGCGGACACACCGCCTTCGGGGATCAGGAAGCGCACGGGCCCGCGCATCGCGTTGATCTTGGCCACGAGGAACTCGCCAATCGCACGGCACTCATCGGCCGTGGTGCGCATCAGCGTGACCGTGGGGTTGTGGCGGTACAGGCGCCGGCCGCGAAAACGCTCCGGCACGCTGTCCCAGGCGCCGAAGTTGGCCATGTCCAGCGCCCCGCAGGAGCCCACCCAGGGCAGGGCGTGGCGGGCAAACACGTCCAGCCGGTCGGGGCCGGCCGAGAGGGTGCCGCCGGCGATCTCGTCGGCGATCTCGGTGGTGGAGACGTCGATCACGCCTTCCAGCAAACCGGAATCCGCCAGCTTCTCCATCGACTGCCCACCCACGCCGGTGGCGTGGAAGACCAGGCAGTCGAAGTCGTCCTCAAGGCGCTTGGTCACCATCTGCACGCAGGGCGTGGTCACACCGAACATCGTCAGGCCGAGGGCCGGCTTGGTGGCCTGCACGGCCGCGGGCGGGTGGGTGATCATGCCGGCGAGCGCGTGCGCCGCATTGGCCAGCACCCGCTCGCTGATGCGGTTCAGGCCCTGCACGTCGGTCACCGAATACATCATGCAGATGTCGCTGGGGCCCACGTACGGACGCGTGTCGCCGCTGGCCATGGTGGACACCATGACCTTGGGCACGCCCACGGGCAGGGCCCGCATCGCGGCCGTGGCCAGCGTGGTGCCGCCTGAGCCCCCGGCGGAGATGAGGCCGCCGAGATCGCGCCGCGTGAGGATGAAGCGCTCGAAAGCCAGCGCCATCGCCGCCACGGCGCTGCCACGGTCCCCGCTGAAGACCCCGGCCTCGCCCTGGGGATGGTGGCGCGCCACCTCGCGCGGGTGCACGCTGGCGGTGGACGTCTTGCCGCTGGTGGAAAGGTCCACGGTCACCACGCGCAGGCCGAGCTTTTCCAGGCATTGGCGCAGGTAGAACAGCTCGCGGCCCTTGGTGTCGAAGGTGCCGGCCACGTAGGCGGCGCGCCCACTGGTGGCGGCGACCGGGAAGTCGAAGACGGCCGCAGGCCTGGCGAGGCCCGGGCCGGGCACCTCCCCTGCCCCGGCAGCAGACGCTGAGGGGGGCGCGGGCTCCAGAGCCCGGTCGACCACGGGTGCCATGGGCGTGCCCGCGTTCCAGCGGTTGTAGCCGCGCACGGTGCGCGGCGACAGGTCGTTCAACGACGGCACCCCGTCGCCATGGGCGCGCACCACGGTCAGCACCCGCGTCTCGGATTCGGCAGCGGCCGCAGCCTGCCCAGGGCCAGCAACCTCTTGCGCGGCAGCGGCGTCCTGCGGCTCGTCACCCCCGTGCGAGCGCACCCCCAGCAGACGCTCCTGCAGTTCACGATCGGCGGCCAATTCGGCTGCCGGCATCTCCTGCGCGATGCGGCCGTTGACCATGATGCCGATGCGGTCGGCCACGCTGGTGGCCACGCCCAGGTTCTGCTCGATCAGCAGCACGGCGATCGAGCCCTCGTGTGACAGATCGCGCAGCGCCTGCGCCACCTGCTCCACGATCACCGGAGCCAGGCCCTCGGTGGGCTCGTCCATGACCAGCAGCCGCGGCTCCAGAAGCAAGGCCCGCCCGATGGCCAGCATCTGCTGCTCGCCGCCCGAGAGCTGCGAGCCGCCATTGCCCTTGCGCTCGGCCAGGCGCGGGAACATCGCGTACACGCGCTCCACCTCGCGCCGGTGGCTGGCCACCAGGCGCAAGGTCTCGTCCACCGACAGCGAGGGCCACACGCGCCGGCCCTGTGGCACGTAAGCGATACCGCGGCGCGTGATCTCGTGCGGGCTGCGTCCCAGGATCTCCTCGCCCGCCAGCTTCACGCTGCCGCGGGCCGGCACCAGGCCGGTGATGGCGTTGCACAGCGTGGTCTTGCCCATGCCGTTGCGGCCGACGATGCCCAGCACGCCCTCGTCCAGGCTGAGGCTCACACCCTGCAGCGCATGCGCGCGGCCGTAGTAGACGTCCAGGCCCTCCACCTGCAGCAGCGGGACGCGTCGGGCTTTGGGCTGGTCCTGACGGCCCGGGCGGCCCGACGATGAAGGCGCGTCGTCCGCGCCCCGGCGGTCCCGCGCATCGTTGCGGTCGCGGCGGAACCAGGCCATCAGTGCCGCCCTCCCATGTACAGGGCCTGCACCTGCGGGTCCGACTCGATCTCGGCCGGGGTGCCGTGGCGCAGCACGCGCCCGTTGTGCATGACCGTGACCCGCTGCGAGACGCGCAGCGCGATGTCCAGGTCGTGCTCGATGATCACGAAGCTCATGTGCGCCGGCAGCGATCCCAGCAGCAGCACCAGCTCCCGGCGCTCGGCTGGCGACAGGCCCGCTGCCGGCTCGTCGAACAGGATCAGGCGCGGCGCACCGGCCAGCGCCATGCCGATCTCGAGCTGGCGCTGCTGGCCGTGGGCGAGGTTGGCCACCGGCTCGTCGGCGATGTGCGACAGGCGCACGCGCTCCAGCAGGTCTTCGGTGGCCAGGCGCGAGGGGTGGCCCGCACCGGGGCGCCACATGCCGAAACGGCCGCTGGCCACGCCACGCACGGCCAGGAAGAGGTTGTCCCGGACCGACAGGTCGCGAAACAGCAGCGAGGACTGGTAGGTGCGCCGCAGGCCCTTGCGGATGCGCTCGTGCGGCGGCAGCGCCGTGATGTCCTCGCCAAAGAATTCGATCCGCCCGGCAGTGGGCGGGAAGTCCCCGGTGATGGCGTTGAACAAGGTGGTCTTGCCCGCGCCATTGGAACCAAGGACGGCGTACTTCTGACCGGCGGCCACCGCGAACGACACGTCGTCCACGGCCCGCAGGGCCCCGAAAGCCCGGGTCACCCCCTGCAGCACCAGGGCGTCTGAAGACGCCAGGGGCGCGCGCTCCTGCCCCGCCGCGACAGCTGGGGAGGCCACGCGGGGGGAGGATCGCATCTGCGAGATGGAGGCCATCGGGGCTCAGTCAGCGTGCGCCATTCGTCTCGGCACGGCCTCAGGGGCAGGCCGGCACATCGCGGGAGCCCATCTGGAACTCCTCACGCTTCATGCCCAGCATCTGGTCGACGTTGTCCACCTTGCGCAGCACGCGGGTGGTGAGATCGCCCTTGCTGTCCTTGACCACTTCGGTCACGAAGGTGCTGCCGATGGCCTGGCGGTTCGCGTCGAGTCTGACGGTGCCCGTGGGCATCCTCAACTCCAGCTTGGACAAGGCCTCGCGGTACTTGGCCTGGCCGCCGGACAGGTCGCCCTTGACCTGGTCCAGCGCGTCCAGCGCCGCCTTCATGTTGGTGTAGTACACCAGGGCGAACAGGCTGGGGCTGGGGTAGCCGCCCGCGGAGACGGGGTAGCTCTTCTGATAGTCGGCGACGAAGGCTCTCCAGTCGGCGCCGTCGAAGCTGTCGGCGTACGGGCCAGCGGAGATGGTGCCCACCAGCGAATCACGCCGCTTGCCGCGGTAGTTCAGCACGTCCTGGCTGACGGTGATGGAGCCGCCCATCATGGGCTTGTCGCCACCGGCCGCCTCGTACTGGTTGAGGAAGTTCACCGCGTCAGCGCCGCCCAGCACCACCAGCAGGGCGTCCACATCCTTGGGGATGCGGGCGATGACCGAGGAGTAGTCCTTGCCGCCCAGCGGCACCCAGGCCTTGACCGGCACCTTGCCGCCCAGACGGCAGAACTCCGACATGAAGCCCTGCACCTGCGAGTACGGGAAGGCGTAGTCCTCGGCAATGACCATCACGCGCTTGTAGCCCTTGTCCATGGCGGCCTTGCCCAGGCCCACCATCCACTGCGCACCCTCGGTATTGAAGCGGAAGAAGTTGGGGCTGGGGCTCACCAGCGTGGTGGCTTGCGCGCCCGAGCCGCCGTTGATGAAGGTCATGTTGGGCTGGGTCTTGGAGTAGTCCTTGACCGCGATGCCCTCGCCGCCGGACAGGGGGCCGACCACGATGTCCACCTTGTCCTGCTCCACCAGCTTGCGCACCGCGTTCACGGCCACGTCGGGGTTGGCGTTGGAAGAGGCCCTGACCATCTCGATCTTGCGGCCAGCCACCGTCGCATTACGCTGCCTGATCGCCAGTTCCGCACCGCGCATGCCATCGGCACCGCCAGCAGCGAAGGGCCCTTCCAGCGTGGCCAGGACACCGATCTTGATGGGCGCGCCCTGCGCCCAGGCGATGCCAGTCACGGCGGCAGCTGCCGCTGCCCCGACCATGGAACGAATCCAGATTCTCTTCGTCACTTTCACTGTCGTCTCCTCAATCAATGTCGACGTTGCGGGGAAGTGACGGTCTGGTTCGGGCCGAAGCGCGAGCGAAGCTTCGCCCACAGTCCGAGCAGGCCGTCGGGGGAAAACAGCACGATGGCGAGGAAGACCACGCCGATCACGAGATTGAAGCGTTCGCGGTCGATGACGTCGATCGCGAAGGTCTGCAGCAGCACGAAGATGATCGCGCCGAGGAAGGCCCCGATGGGGTGGCGCATGCCCCCCAGCACCGCGATGACCAGGATGTTGATCTGCCAGCCGGTGTTGACCGAACCCGGGGTGATCAATCCGTTGTACCAGACCATCAGCACGCCACCCACGGAGGCCATCAGGCCGGCCACCGAGTACGCCGCCACGCGGTGCGCCACCACATTGAAGCCCAGCGCGGCCATGCGGCGCGGGTTGTCGCGAACGCCTTGCAACGCGATGCCGAAGGGCGTGCGCACCAGCCACTTCACGGCCAGGTAGCCCAGCAGGGCCCAGAACAGGCTCATGAAGTAGAACGGCACCGGGTCGCGCCAGTTCAGGCCGAACACCTCGGGCGGGTAGACCTTCTGGAAGCCCTGGAAGCCGTTGAACAGCGTGTAGTTCTGCAGCACCAGGTAATAGAAGGCCACGCCGAAGGCCAGCGTGATCATGATGGTGTAGATGCCCTCGGTGCGGACCGACAGCCAGCCGATCACCGTGGCACAGGCCGTGGCGACGATCAAGGCGAACAACACCGCCAGCCACCAGGGCCAGCCCAGGCTGATGGGGGTGCTGCTGGTGCCGAAGATGGCCAACGCATAGCCCGCCATGCCGGCCACCGACATCTGCGCCAGCGACACCATGCCGCCGTACCCCCCCAGAAACGTGAGCGACAGGGCGATCAACCCCAGCACCAGAGCCTGCGCTGCCACCTGGAAGGTGAAGAAGGGCGTGGCCACGAAGGGAAAGACCAGGACCAGCACCAGCGTGAACACATGTCGCGCCGAGAGCGTGCGCCAGAGGTACTTCAGCCAGCGCGGCGCATCACTCGCGGCGTAAGGGTCGGGCAAGGCAGCCGGCGCTGCCACGGGCAATGCGCGGGCCGGCAGGCGTGCCCCGGCCGAGGCGGACTGCGCGCGCAGGCCGCCGTTCATCGCACGCCGCCATTGCGCTGCGCTCATGCGGACCTCCGCTGGCAGCTCATGCCGGTTTGCCCAGGATGCCGCGCGGCCGGAAGGCCAGCACGAGAATCAGGATCACGAAGGTGAACACCACGCTGTAGGTGGGCGCGTAGGCCAGGCCATAGGTTTCGGCCAGGCCCAGGATCACGGCACCCAAGGCCGCCCCCACCACGCTGCCCATGCCACCCACGATCACGACGATCAGCGAGGCCAGCAGCAACCTCGTGTCCTCGCCGGGCACCATGGACAGCTCGACCGCCCCGATCACGCCGCCCAGCCCGGCGAGCCCGGCACCCAGCATGAAAGTCACCGCGAAGAGCAGGTTCACGTTCACGCCGGAGGCCGCCAGCATCTGCCGGTCGTCCACGCCGGCGCGGATCATGGCGCCCACGGTGGTGCGCGTCAGCAGCCACCACAGGAACACGCCAATGGCCACGCCGGCCACCAGCAGGCTCAGCCGGTAGGCCGAGTACGCCTTGATCAGCGGGATGTTGCGGATGGGGCCTTGCAGCCATTCCGGGGCTTCCATCTGGTGCACCTGCGCCGTGAAGGCCCACAGCAGCAGATCGGCGATCACGATGGACAAGCCGATGGTGACCATGGTCTGGCGCAGGTCCTGGCCCTGCATGTGGCGCAGGATCAGCACCTGCATCAGCAGGCCTGCGATGGCGGCGGCCAGGAAGCCGGCGGCCACGGCCAGGACCCACCAGCCGGTCTTCTCGGCGACGAAGAAACCCACGTAGCCGCCCAGCAGGTACAGCGAGCCGTGCGCGAGGTTCACGTTGCGCATGAGCCCGAAGACCAGCGTGAAACCGCTGGCGACGATGAAGTACAGCGAGGCCAGCGTCAGGCCGTTGAGCAGCGTGACGAAGTACAGGCGGGTGTTGTCGAACATCGCCCACAGCGAGAACACCGCGATCGGGCCGCCGATCAGCAGCCAGGCCCAGAGGCGGGCGTCCCACTTCACGCGGCGTGCTCCCAAGCGTGAGGTCGGGCGACAGGCGGCGCCTTGGCGAAGACACCGTCCTTCATCACCGCGAGGATGCGCTTGGGGTCGCGCAGGATGGACAGGTTGGCCAGCGGGTCGCCGTCCAGCAGCAGCAGGTCGGCCAGGTAGCCTTCCTTGACCAGCCCCAGTTCGTGCGGCCGCATCATGACCTGGCCCCCGTACAGGGTGCAGGCACGAATGGCTTCCATGGGCGTGAAGCCCAGGTACTTCACGAACAGTTCGAGGTCGCGTGCATTCTTCAGGTGCGGGTTGAAGGCGAAACCGTAGTCGCCGCCCGGCAGCACGCGCACGCCGCGCCGGTGCATGGCCTTGAGCGATTCGCAGGCGGCGTTCCACTCCTCCTCGTACCCCATGCCCACGGCCTTGGCTCGGTCGATGCCCCAGGGCTCGGCCTCGTTGAGGATGGCATAGAGGATGCCGATGCCCGGGGCGACGAAGACCTCGTCGCGCACTGCTTCGAGACTGTCCAGCACCTCGGTGTCGGTGAAGCTCGCGTGGTAGATCAGGCGGATGCCGTGGCGCAAGGCCTGCTTCACGCTGGCGCAGGAGCGGGCGTGCACGACGATGCGCTTGCCGCGCATGCGTACCTCTTCGGCGCAGGCGGCCACCTCGGCGTCGGTCATCCAGGTGGTCTTGGCATCGGCGCCGGGGACGAAGTTGTCGCCCGACAGGTTGAGCTTGACGGTGTCCACGCCGTACTTCAGGAACATCCGCGTGACGCGGCGCAGGTCTTCCGCGCCATTGACGACGACGCCAAAGCTGAACTCCGCAAAGGGCAGGTGCGGCAACATCTCGTCACCCAGGCCACCCGGCACAGTGATCTCCTGGCTGGCGGCCAGGTAGCGGGGGCCGGGGATCTGGCCGGCCTCGATGGCGTTGCGGATCACCACGTCCAGGCGCGGCTTGGCGCAGGCCGCACCCAGGCACGAGGTGAAGCCGGCCTGGAGGTAGTTGTGCGCCACCTTGGCCGTCCACAGCACATGCTCCTCCAGCGGCATGGTCTGGATGCCGGCCAGCGAGGCGGCGTCGTTCCACGAGAAGTGCGTGTGGGCCTCGGTCATGCCCGGCATCAGCGTGGCCCCTGCGGCATCCACGACCAGTGCGTCACCGGCCGAGACACCGCCCGCGCTGCGGCCGACGGCCACGATGCGGTTGCCGCGCACGCGCACGCTGCCGGCATAGGGCATCTGCCCGCTGCCGTCCAGGATGCGGACGTTGGTGAAGAGGGTTTCGGTGCTGGGCGCTGCCATGATCATCTCCCGCAGGTGGCTCAGGCCGCCCAGCGCGTGGTGCGCGCGTGACGCACGGGCGGGGCACGATGGAACTCGCCGTCCTTCATCACCGCCAGGATGCGGGCCTTGTCCTGCAGCACCGTGATGTCGGCCAGCGGGTCGCCATCGATCAGCAGGATGTCGGCCAGACATCCTTCGCGGATGTAGCCCAGCTGCTTGCCCATCTTCATCATCGGCCCGCCCCAGGCGGTGGCCGACAGCAGCGCCTCCATCGGGCTCATGCCGATGTATTTGACGAAGTACTCCAGGTCCTTGGCGTTGGTGCCGTGGGGCGTCCAGGCGAAGCCGTAATCCCCGCCCGGCAGGATGCGGATGCCGCGCCGGCGCATGGCCTTCATGCTCTCGATGGCCGCCCCCAGCTCGCGGTGGTAGCCCATCTTCTGGGCGATCTCGGGCGTGATGCCCCAGGCGCTGGCGTGGTGCGAGGTGTTGATCAGCCAGGCGAGACCCGGAGCGACGAAGTGATTGAACTTGTTCGCTTCCAGCAGGTCCAGCGCCTCTTCATCGGCAAAGCTCGCGTGGTAGATCACCTCGATGCCGAGCTTGACGCATTGCATGATCGACCAGGTGGAGCGCGCGTGCGCCGCCACGCGCTTGCCCCAGGCCTTGGCCTCTTCCACGCAGACGCGGATCTCCTCCTCGGTGAACTGGCTCATCTCCGAGGGCATGCCGGTGATGGATTCGCCCGACAGGTTGATCTTCAGCGAATCGACGCCGTACTTGCAGAACATGCGCACGCAGCGGCGCATCTCCTCCGCCCCGCTGACCACCGCACCGAACGCGAACTCGGGCTGCGGCAGGTGGGGCGCGGTGGTGTCCCCCAATCCGCCCGGCACGGTGATCTCCTGGCTGGCCGCCAGGTAGCGCGGACCGATGATGGTGCCGTCGTTGATGGCATTGCGGATCACCACGTCCAGGCGCGGCTTGGCCGTGGCTGCGCCGACGCAGGAGGTCCAGCCCATGTCGAGGTAGCGCTTGGCCACCTCGGCGCACCACAGGATGTGTTCCTCGGGCGGCATGCGCTGGATGGACTCCAGGCTGGGCTGGTCGTTCCAGGAGAAGTGCGTGTGCGCCTCCACCATGCCTGGCATGAGAAAGGCCCCGGCGCCGTCGATGACCTGGGCGCCGGCCACTGGGGTCGAGTGGGCCCCGTAGCCGGACTGGACCACGCGGGAGATGCGGTTGCCCTGAACCAGCACCTCGCCCTGGAACGGGGTCTCACCGCCCCCATCGAAGATGCGCACGTTGGTGAAGAGCACGTCGGCCATTCGATGGATCCTCGACTATGTCCTTGGGGTTCAGACAGCGGCTGCAGGCGACGCCCAGGGGGCCCGCGTGGCCGCCGCAGGAGCAGACCGCAGCACCGAGGCGGCAAAGTCCTGCCACAGGCGGGCGCACTCGGCGGCGCGCTCCAGGGGCGTCCAATGGCCGCAGCGGGGCAGCACCTCGGTGCGCACGCTGGGGGCGGCATTCAAGCGGCTGGCCAGGCCACGCACCGCCTGGGGCGGGGCCACGCCGTCCTCGTCGCCCGTCACCAGCAGCACCGGGGCCTGGATGCGATCCACCGCCGCAGGCTGGGCATCGGCCAGCGCCTCGCAGGTGCGGGCGTAGGCACCACCCTCACAGCGCATCAGCCCGTCGCGAACATAAGCGCACACCAGCGGCTGCTGCTGTCGGGTGTGGGCCGACAGCGCCGCCTGCACCATCTGCTGGGCGATGGCGTGCATGCCGTCCACCCCGGCGCTGCGCGCGCGCTGAGCACGGTCTCTCAAACCCTGTCGCGCCCCATCGGCCGGCGCCAGCAGCGGCCCGAAGAGCGCCAGGCTACGCACCAGAGCGGGATGCTGCACCGCCAGGTGCTGACAGACGATGGTGCCCAGCGAGTGTCCCAGCCAATGCGCCCGGCGCACGCCCAGGCGCTCACAGGCTTGCGCCGCCGCCGACACAAAACGATCGATGGACAAGGGCCCTTCGGCGCGTTGCGACAGGCCACTGCCCGGCAAGTCGATGCGCAGCACCCGGTGCCGCGCCAGCGCCGACATCATGGGCGTCCAGGTGTTAGAGCTGCCCCCCAGGCCGTGCACGCAGACCACGGGATCGCCCTCGCCCTCCTCCTCCACGGCCACGCGCTCGAACAGGTGCAAGGTCACTGCTGGCTGGTCCCGATGACTGCAGACAAAATGAGACTTGTGTCTCAAATCTGGATCGATGCATCATAGGCGCGCCTGTCATGCCCTGCCAAGGGCTGAAACCTTGATCAGCACCCAGGACAAACCCTCATGCCCGCCACCCAGGTCGCTCCCAGCTTCGGGCCTGCTCCGCCCGCGCGGGGCGTGAAGGCCTCGACCTTCCGCCTGCTGCTGGACACCGCCATGGAGCTCATCCGCGAGGCCGGACACGTGCCGTCGATGGCGGACGTCGCGCAACGCAGCGGGGTGTCCCGCGCCACGGTGTACCGCTACTTTCCCAGCCGCAGCGCCCTCATCGCCGCCGTGATGGACGCGTCGCTCGGTCCCGTGCGCAACTTTGCCTCGCCCCACGCGGACGGACCGAGCCGGGTTCGTGATGTCTTCGAGCAGACCTTCCCTCTGTTCCAGGCCTTCGAGGCGCAGATGCGGGCGGCTGTGCAGTTGTCCCTGGAGCAATGGGCGCAGGAGCGGGCCGGCACGCTGGAGGAGGAGCCCTACAAGCGCGGGCACCGGGTGCGCATCGTGGGCTCCGCCATTGCGCCGTTGTCTGACCTGCTGGAACCCGCTGCGCAGATGCGGCTTCACCAGGCCCTGACGGTGGTGTACGGCATCGAAACCTACATCGTGCTCAAGGACATCTGGGGCCTGTCGGACCGGGCGGTGGAGAAGGTGGCGCTGTGGATGGCCGATGCGTTGGTGAACGCGGCGCTGAACGAGGCCAGATCGGCCCCTCCCGGCACCCCGGCGAATACCCCTCTCAGCACCACCTTGCCCGCCACCGTCACCACCGCCGCCACCCGCCGCAAGCCAAGAGGTACCGCATGACCAGACGCCGCTCACCCGCGTGGCACGACGCCCAGTACAACAACCGGGGGCGGATTCCCGAGCATCCGCAGATCCTGCAGCAGTGGGCCCAGCTCTCGGCACAAGCGCTGGCCACCTCGGCCTGCGTGCGGGAGGTGGACTACCGGGCGCAGGAACCGCGGCGGGCTCGCGCACGCACCGATCCGGCGTCCACCTTGGACCTGTTCCTGCCACAACCCCAGGGCGCCGCAGCCAACTGCGTATTTCGGCCCATCGTGACCGCCGATTTCGGGATCGTGACCGCACATTTCGGCTGATGATGACCGCGCATTTCGGCTGATCGTGACCGACCGTTTCGGCATCGTGACCGGTCGTTTCGGCGATCGTGACCGTGCCAC
>JBJTZN010000131.1:0-21599 GCA_046087245.1 Rubrivivax sp. | reverse complement strand
TCATGCTCCCCGCATGCGCAGGCTTGTCGCCCGCCACGGCCGCCACAGGCCTGGGACCGAAGAGGTCTTGCCCTTCGCTCAGCGTCGAATCAGTCGTCTCGGTGTTCATGCCACTTCAACGACTGAACCCGCTTGTGGTTGCCGGGGTTATCCCAAATCTTCACAGGCTCTCAGGCTGGGAGAAGGGGCGGGTTGAGAACGGCGTGGGCTACGTCAAGAAGAACTTCCTGGCCGGGCAGGAGTTCCTCGACTTCTCGGCCGTGCAGCCCGCCGCGCAGCTGTGGGTGGACACGGTGGCCGACGTGCGCGTGCACGGCGCCACCAACCGCCGCCCGGTGGACATGTTCGAGGAAGAACGCGCCCACCTCAAACCGTTGAACCCCGTCGGATTCGACCTCGCCCGGGTGCGCACGGTCAGCGTCAACAAGCAGTTCCGGGTCGCGCTGGATTCCAACACCTACTCGGTGCCCTCGCGCCATGTCGGGCAGCGCCTGACCATGAAGGCCTGGGCCGACCGGGTGTGCCTGTATGCCGGCGACCAACTCGTCGCGCGCCACGTGCGCAGCATGCAGCGCCACACGGACATCGAGCTTACCGAGCATGCCCAGCAACTCACCCAGCAGCGCAAGAGCGCCCGCGAGCAACGTCTGCTGGTGCAATTCCTGGCCCTCTCACCCCGCGCTCAGGCCTACCGCGAGGGGCTGGAGGCACGCCGCGTGAACGCGCGCGTGCACCTGCGCCAGATCCTCGCGCTGGCCGAGATGCATGGCCGCGAGGCCATGGCCCGCGCCATGGACGACGGGTTGGAGCTGGCGGCCTTCAGCGCGGAGTACATCGCCCACATCCTGGCGGCTCGACAGCGCATCGGCGCAGAGCCCGCCGCCCTGCAGCTCACCCGCAGTGCTGACCTGCTGGAACTCGAGATCCCCGAGCCCGACCTGTCCATCTACGACCGCGACTGAAGGAGCCAGAGCCATGCGAGCCCGCCATGCCCACCCCGATACCCTGTCCGCGCATGCCAAGCTCACCGCGCTGAACCTGCCGTTCATGCGCGAGCACTACCAGCCGCTGGCCAAGACCGCCGCCGACAAGCACTGGTCGCACCTGAACTACTTCAGCGAGCTGCTCAACGGCGAGGCCGCCCAGCGCGAAAACCGGCGCGTGCAGCGCTGCATCCGCCAGGCCCGCTTCCCCGTGCTCAAGACCATCGACACCTTCGACTGGAACTGGCCCACCAAGATCAACCGGCCGCAGGTCAAGAACCTCTTCCACCTGGACTTCGTGGCCAAGCATGCCAACGTGGTGTTCATCTCGGGTGTGGGCCTGGGCAAGAGTCATCTGATGACGGCCCTGGGCTATGCCGCCTGCCAGCGCGGGCACTCGGTGCTGTTCACCGGCGCCATCGACATCATCAACACACTGGCCGCCGCGCATGCCGCCGGTGGCCTCAAGCGGGCGCTGGCGGCCTACGTCAAGCCCGAGGTCCTGTGCATCGACGAGCTGGGCTACCTGCCCATCGACAAGTTCGGCGCCGACTGCCTGTTCTAGATCGTCAGCCACCGCTACGAGCGCGGCGCCACGCTGCTGACCACGAACCGCCCCTACAAGCAATCGGCCGCGATCTTCAACAACGACGCCACCCTGACCTCGGCACTCCTGGACCGCCTGTTGCACCACGTCGAGACCGTCGTCATCGAGGGCAAGAGCTACCGCGGCCAGTCCCACACCGAGATCTGACTCCCGCACGCCACGCTCGGGTGAGCGCCGGAACCACCTCAAAACCGCCGCGATCCCCTCCGCATTTTGAAGCCGGCCAAAACTCAGCAGGTTCGCAACGGCGCCCACAGCGATCACGGAGATGTGGGTCCAGTTGAAGTGGAACTGGATGACGGGTGTCTGTCCCTTGGGGGCCCAGGTGCGTACGCGGGTAGGACGCTCGCTCAGGCCGCACTCGTCGATGAAAACGATCACTCGCCCCTGGCGCTTGGCTTTTTTTTGAGCGCAGGCCAGGTCTTGCGCTTCCACGTCTGCACGGCATCGTCGTCGCGCTCGATAGCCCGACGCTCGGGCTTCTGTGCCGAAAAGCCCAGATTGCCCAGCAGGCGCCAGATCTGCGTCTGCCCGAACTTGACGCCGTACAGCCGCTCGATGAGTACGCCCACGCGCTTGAGTGTCCACAGCTCGGTGCCGAATCCGTGCTCGGTCGGGCGCTGCAGCAGGACGCGGCCCAGGGCCTGCAACTGCTCCTCGTCCAGCCGCGCAGGCCGACCGCGGGTGGGCATGGCGCGCAAAGCGTCGATACCACCCTCATCGAGCACCGCCTTCCAGGTGTACGCGGTCTGCCGCGCCACGCCCACCGCATGCGCTGCCTGCGCGGGCGTCTTGCCAGCCAACAACATTCGTCCAGCCTGCACCCGCTTGCGAACCGCCTCGTCCAACCGCTTTGCTGCCATCTGCTGCACCCGATACCCAACAAGTATCCATACAACGCATCAGCAGCCAATCAGTCGTCATTATTTTAGGAAATATCAATAGGTTGCACGCCGCAGGCGTGCAGAGCTGCACCAATGCGCCGGACCGATGGTCGGTCACGTCGTTGCGAACTTGCAAGGAGATAGACCAGAAGGAATCTAGCACGCTGTACGTCGGACTGGATGTTCACAAGGACAGCATCGACGTGGCCACAGCCGATGCCGGCCCTGCCGAACGATGACACCCTCTCCAACACCACCGCAATCCCCTGCCCACGCCAATGCACCCTGGGCGGCAAAGGCTTCGTTGAGCTCGATGACGCTCATGTCGGCCAGGCTCAGGCCCGTCATCGCCAGCACCTGGCGCACGGCAGGTGCCGGGCCGATGCCCATGACCCGCGGCGACACACCGGCCGTGGCCATGCCCAGCACCCGGGCGCGGGGCATGAAGGGACCTTCCTTGAGCGATTGGCGCGCCACGTCGGCTAGAGCGACCTCAGGTGGGCGAGAGGCGGTGGACGTCGCAGGCCGATCTCCTTGGCTCCGACGACTGCCAGGGGGTGGTCCCGGCGGTAGTACAGCAGGAAATCGGCGCGCTTCTGCTTGCCGCGGCGCACCTTTCCACCCGCGACGATGATGCGGCCGTTGGTGAAACTGCGCTGTTCGCCGATGGCGTGTGGTGCCACACCCCATCCAGCGTCGACGAGCCGGGGCGTGACGAACTCTCGGCAGGTATCTGCTTCAGTGATCACGCCTTCTCGCACTGCTACTCCCCGGTCTCGAGTCCGCTGTAATCGAACTTGCTGTTGTATGTCATCGTATCAACGTGCTGAAACGCTCGAAGGGTCGGGCAAGGTGTCCAGCCAGCGGCTTGACATGTCAGCTTCGCTCCTGCCTCGAGGAAGCCGCACCTGAGCCCCTTCACTTCGGCACGGTACTGATCGCGCGAAAGCAAGAGTCCCACATCGATCGCCGCGCCCACAACTCAGGGACCCACAGCGTCCCACGGATCGATCACCTCCACGCCGGCTGCCATGAAGGGTGCCGTGTCTCGCGAGGCCACCGTCAATCGATGGGTGGCGGCAATGGCGGCGATGCAGGCATCGGCCATGGCGATGGATGCGCCCTTGGAGCGGCCTCGCGCCAGGAGTTCTGCATAGGCCGGCGTGCAGCCCATGTCGAACGCGAGCGCGCGGCCTGCAAACAGAGGCAACACCCGCCTTTCGAGTGCGTCCTGCAAAGAGGAACGCTGCTTGCCAGCAGGCAGCAGGGACAGACCGGCGCGCAACTCCGCCACGGTGATGGCGGACAGGAAGAGCGTTTCGAGCGGCTGGGCGTTGATCCAGGCGACCGCGGCTTGGCTGGGCAAGGGCCGTAGCGGCTCGGCCACCACGTTGGTGTCGAGCAGGATCACTCGATGTTGACGTACCGGGCCGGCGTGCGGTCACGTACCTGGTCGAACACGGTCCACTCTTCTTCGGTCAGGCGCGACTGCTTGCCCAACTCGGTCAGAAGGGCTCCGAGCCGCACCCGCCCCGAGGGCGTGACGGCTGTTGCCAGGATGTCTCGCACCTCGGCCTCCATGCTGTGGCCCCGCTGGGCCGCGCGCAGGGCGAGGGCCCGGTGCACCTCGGCGGGCAGGTTTCGGACGGTCAGCATGGCCATGTCAGCCCCTTCTTGAATGCATGCATTGCAGATGTTTGCATTCAACGGGCTTGAGCTTTGTTCAGGAGGGCGCGCCAAAAGCGGCTGTGGACTTGACGTGCCCTTGCGGCAGACTCAACCGGGCCCACCGCCCCCAGCGTTCACTTCACCCGCGGCACGCGTCCCATCAGGTAGAACTCGTCGTTGGGCTTCATGCCGGTGGCGTTGGCCAGGCGGTTGCTCATGCCGAAGAAGGCGGTGATGGCGGCGATGTCCCAGGCGTCCTCGTCGTCGAAGCCGTGCTCGCGCAGGGCGGCGAAGTCGGCTTCGTTCACCTCGTGCGAGTGCTGGCACACCTTCAGGGCGAAGGCGAGCATGGCGCGCTGGCGCGGGGTGATGTCGGCCTTGCGCCAGTTGATGGCCACCTGGTCGGCCACCAGGGGCTTCTTTTCGTACACGCGCAGGATGGCGCCGTGCGCCACCACGCAGTACAGGCACTCGTTGGCGGCGGAGGTGGCCACGACGATCATCTCGCGGTCGCCCTTGCTGAGGTGGCCGCCCTCCTTGAGCATCAGCGCGTCGTGGTAGGCCACGAAGGCGCGCCATTCGGCCGGCCGATGCGCCAGCGCCAGGAAGACGTTGGGCACGAAGCCGGCCTTGGCCTGCACCTCCAGGATGCGCGCGCGGATGTCTTCGGGCAGGTTTTCCAGGGTGGGCACGGGGTAGCGGGAGATGGGGGCGGTGGTCGTGTTCATGCGGGGCCTCGGGTCGGGTTCTTTCGGGGCTTTCGGGCGCTGTCAGGGGCCGTGGGGGCGGTCGGGACGTTGGGGCGGTGGGGCGGTGGGGCGGTGGGGGACGGTCAGGTCCTGAACTGCATGGCGTGCAGCCGCGCGTACAGGCCGCCGGCGGCCAGCAGCTCCGCCGGGGGGCCTTGCTCCACCACGCGGCCGGCGTCCATGGCCACCACGCGGTGGGCGTGTTCGATGGTGGACAGGCGGTGGGCGATGACGAGGGTGGTGCGGTGGCGCATCAGCTGCTTCAGCGCCGCCTGCACCGCGCGTTCGCTTTCGCTGTCCAGGGCCGAGGTGGCCTCGTCCAGGATGAGCACGGGCGCATCCTTGTACAGCGCGCGGGCGATGGCCAGGCGCTGGCGCTGCCCCCCGGACAACTGGCCGCCGTTGTGGCCGATGACGGTGTCCACGCCCTGCGGCAGGCTGTCCACGAACTCGGCCAGGTGCGCGCCTTCCAGCGCCTGGCGCACGCGCGCCGGGTACACGTCCGCTCCCAGCGCGACGTTGGCGGCCACGCTGTCGTTGAACAGCACCACGTCCTGGCTGACGAAGGCGAACTGGCGGCGCAGGGCGCGCACGTCCCACTGCGCCAGGGGCACGCCGTCCAGCAGCACCTGCCCTTCGGTGGGGGCCACGAAGCGCGGCAGCAGGTTCACGAGTGAGGTCTTGCCGGCGCCCGAGGGGCCCACCAGGGCGACGGTCTGCCCGGGCGCGATGTGCAGGTTCACGCCCTGCAGCGCGCCTTCCTGGTCTTCGCGGTAGCGCAGGCCCACGTCGCGCAGCTCGATCTCGCCGCGCGCCCGCTCCACGTCGTGCGTGCCGCCCTGCTCGGTGGGGGTGTGTTCGATCAGGTCCAGCCCGCGTTCGATGGCCGCCAGCCCGCGCGTGATGGGCGCCATCACGTCCGACAGGTGCTTGATGGGCGACACCAGCATCAGCATGGCCGTGATGAAGGCGACGAAGCCGCCCACGGTGGCTCCGCCAGTGCTGCTTTGCCACAGCGCTGCGGTGATCACGCAGGACAGCGCGATGGCCGCCATGATCTGGGTGATGGGCGTCATGGTGCCGGCGGCGATGGCGGCTTTCATCACCAGCCGGCGCAACTGGCTGCTGCGGTTGGCGAAGCGCTCGCCCTGGTGGTGCGCGGCGTCGTGCAGACGCACGATGCGCCAGGCCAGCACGTTTTCCTCCACCGTGTAGGCCAGCTCGTCCGTGGCGCCCTGGCCGGCCACGGTCAGCTTGTGCAGGCGCTTGCCCAGGGTGCGCATCACGAAGGCCACGGCCGGAAACAGGATGGAGACGAACAGCGTGAGCGGCCAGTTCAGCCACAGCAGGTAGGCCAGCAGCGCCACCAGCGTGAGCGAGTCCTTCACCAGGGTGAGCAGCGAGCCCACCAGCAGCGTGGCGCCTTGCTGCACCTCATAGACCAGGGTGTTGGTGAGCTGGCTGGAGCTGTGGCGGGAAAACAGCGCCGGCTCGGCCCGCATCAGGTGCTCGAACATGGCCTGGCGCATGCGCTGCACGCCCTGGTTGGCGGCCCAGGTCAGGCCGTACTGGGCGACGAAGCCGGCCACCCCGCGCACCGCGAACAGCGCCACGATGACCAGCGGAATCGTCCACAGCGGCAGGCTCTTCCCGGAAAACCCCTTGTCCAGCAAAGGCTGCATCAGCGCGGGGATCAGCGGTTCGGTGGCCGCTCCCACCAGTGCGGCCAGACCCGCCACCGCGATGGCTGCCTTGCCGCTGCGGAAGTGCGGCGCCACGCGGGCGAATCGTTGCAGCACCGAAGGCATGAGGGAGATTATCGCGGGGGCTCCTCCTAGAATCCGGCGTATGTGGTCCAGACGTCGCTTGATGGCCGCCCTCGGTACCAGCCTCGCGCTGCCTGCCGCGGCCCAATTCCGTGTCGAGATCTCCGGCGTGGGCGCCACCCAGATCCCCGTGGCCCTGGGGCCGTTTGGGGGGGACGCGCCGGGGCTGGTGTCGCTGTCATCGGTGATCCGTGCCAATCTGGAACGCAGCGGTGCCTTCCGCGGGCTGGATGCCCCCGCTGGGTTGGACGAGCGCAGCCGCCTGCCCCAGGCTGAGGTGCGCGCCCAGGGCGCGGACGCCTTGCTGGCGGGTTCCATGCATCGGCTGGCCGACGGCACTTTCGACGTGCGCTACCGCCTGTGGGACGCCGTCAAGGGCACGCAGGCGCTGGCCCGCGCCGTCACGGTGCCGGCGGCCGACCTGCGCCTGGCCGCCCACCGCATCGCCGACGAGGTGTTCGAGGCGCTCACGGGCGACAAGGGCGTGTTCGCCACCCGTATCGCCTACATCACGCGCAGCGGCCGGCAGTTCGCCCTGCACATCACCGATGCCGACGGCGAGGGCGGACAGGTGGCGCTGCGCAGTGCCGAGCCCATCATCTCCCCGGCGTGGTCGCCCAACGGGCGCGAGATCGCCTATGTCAGCTTCGAGAGCCAGAAGGCCGCGGTGTGGGTGCAGAACGTGGCCACGGGCCAGCGCAGCATGGTGGCCAATTTCAGGGGCAGCAACAGCGCTCCGGCGTGGTCACCCGACGGCAGCGAGCTGGCCGTGACGCTGTCGCGTGACGGTCCGGCCCAGATCTACGTGATGCCGCGTGCGGGTGGCACGCCCCGCCGCCTGACCACCAGCGCGGCCATCGACACCGAACCCGTGTTCTCGCCCGACGGCCGGCAGGTCTTCTTCGTCAGCGACCGCGGCGGCGGCCCGCAGATCTACCGCATGCCCGCCTCGGGCGGCAGCGCCGAGCGCGTCACCTTCAGCGGCAGCTACAACATCAGCCCGGCGTTGAGCCCCGACGGCCGCACGCTGGCCTACATCAACCGTAACGGCTCGGCCTTTCGCCTGACCACGCTGGACCTGTCCAACGGCACCGTGCAGACGCTGTCCGACACGGTGGACGATGAGAGCCCGAGTTTTGCGCCCAATGGCCGGCTGATCGTGTTCGCCACCCGTGCCCAGGGGCGAGACGTGCTCATGACCACCACGCTGGTTGGCAGGATCAGGACGCGTCTGCTGTCCGGTGGCGCCGACATGCGCGAGCCGGCGTGGGGACCCTTCGGACGTTGACCCCGCCCGGCTCCGGACTTGTCGTGCCGATCTATCCTCGCCTGCTTTCACTTTCCCTTCCCTTCCATCGGGACCTTGAGTTGGAGACCAACACCATGAGAAGACCTGTCCGCATCTGCGCGTCCCTTGCCTTGGTTGCCCTGCTGGCGGCCTGCGGCTCCACCGTCAAGCTCGACGAGCCGCCGGTGGAATCGCGCACGCCCACGCCCGTGGCCCCGGCCGAGCGGGCCGCCGCGGGGCAGGGCGGCGCTGCCACTGGCGCTGCAGGCGCAGCCGCCAGGGCGGGCCCCGCCGCGCAGTCCCAGGTGGCCACCGTGCAGGCCGGCGCGGCCGGGGCCGGCAGCGGCCTGCCGCCCGGCGTGGGCCGCATCGTGTACTTCGACTTCGACAGCTATGCCGTGCGCGAGGACGGGCGTCCCGTGGTGGAGGCCCACGCCCGGCTGCTCAGCGCCAACCGTGCCCGCCGGATGACGCTGGAGGGCCACACCGATGAGCGCGGGGGCCGGGAGTACAACCTGGCGCTGGGCCAGAAGCGCGCCGAGGCCGTGCTGCGCTCGCTCACCCTGCTGGGAGCGGCTGACGCGCAACTGGAGGCGGTGAGCTTTGGCGAGGAGCGCCCGGCGGTGCAGGGCAGCGACGAAGCTGCCTGGGCGAAGAACCGCCGCGTCGAATTGAAGGACCGTCCGTGAGGCGCCTGCGCTGGGGCCTGCGGCCCCTGGCGCTGGGCCGCCTGCGCATGTTCGCCTTGACGCTGGCGCTTGCGCTGGCGGGCGCTGCCGCGCATGCCGGGCTGTTCGACGATGAGGAAGCGCGCAAGGCCATCATCGAGCTGCGTGCGCGCCTGGCCGCTGCCGACGAGGCGGGCAGGGCGCGCCTGGCCGAGGCCCAGGCTGCCAACGCCGCAGCCCTGGCGCGCCAGGCCGCCCAGGCCACCCAGCAGCAGGCTGCGATGGAAGAGCTGGTGCAGTCGCTCAAGCGCAGCATCCTGGACCTGAACGGCCAGATCGAGGCCCTCAAGGGCGAGCTGGCCCGCATGCGCGGCGGCCAGGAGCAGTTGGCGCGCGATGTGGCCGAGGTGCAGAAGCGCCAGCGCGATCTGGCCCAGGCCGCCGACGACCGCCTTGCGCGGCTCGAGCCCGTGAAGGTCAGCCTGGACGGCCAGGAGTTCCTCGCGGCCCCGGAGGAGAAACGCAGCTTCGACGAAGCCCTGGCCTGGATGCGGGCGGGCGAGTTCGACAAGGCGATCGGCGCCTTGTCCGCGCTGCTGCGGCGCTACCCGGCCAGCGGCTACGCCGAGGCGGCCCGCTTCTGGTCGGCCAACGCCCTGTACGGCAAGCGCGACTACAAGGAGGCCGTGGCTGCCTTCCGGGCCTTCGTGGCGGCCTCACCCCGGCACCCGCGTGCGCCGGAGGCGCTGCTGGCCCTGGCCAACAGCCAGGCCGAGATGAAGGACCGTCCCGGCGCCCGCAGGACGCTGGACGAACTGGTCAAGACCCACCCGCAGTCCGAGGCGGCGCAGGCGGCCAGGGAGCGTCTGTCGGCGCTGAAGTAGCGCCGGGCTTCCCGCGCGGCGGCCGCGGGACGCCCTCCTAGAATCTCGCGCATGCAGGAATCCGATCTTCCCGGCCTGACCTCGCAGGTGCTCTGGGCCGCCTTTGGTCTGGCCGCCGTCTTCGGCGCCATCGCCCAGCGCACCCACTTCTGCACCATGGGGGCCGTGGCCGACATCGTCAACATCGGCGACTGGAGTCGCATGCGCATGTGGGCCCTGGCCATCGGCGTGGCCATGCTGGGCTTCAACGCCATGGTGTACCTGGGCTGGGTGGAGGCGGGCAAGAGCTTCTATGCAGGCAGCCGTCTGATCTGGTTGTCCAACCTGCTGGGCGGGGCATTGTTCGGTGTGGGCATGGTGCTGGCCTCGGGTTGCGGCAGCAAGACGCTGGTGCGCATCGGCGGCGGCAGCCTGAAGGCCGTGGTGGTGTTTGTCGTGCTGGCCATTGCCGCCTACGCCACCATGCGCGGCATCGTGGGCGTGGCGCGCGTGGCCACGGTGGACGCGGTGGCCGTCACGCTGCCCACGGGGCAGGACCTGCCGTCGATGCTGGCGGGCGTGGCGGGCCTGGATCGGCGCGTGCTGGCCTTGGCCCTGGGCGGCGTGCTGGGCGGTGGCCTGGTGCTGTGGGCCCTGTGGCGGCCCGAGGGGCGCAGCGCCGACGTGCTGCTGGCGGGCATCGGCATCGGGCTGGTGGTGGTGGGCGTGTGGTGGGTGTCCGGGCGGCTGGGTCACCTGGAAGAGCACCCGAAGACGCTGGAGGAGGCCTTCCTGGCCACCAACTCGCAGCGCATGGAGTCGCTCACCTTCGTCGCGCCCATCGCCTACACGGTGGACTGGCTGATCATGTTCAGCGACAAGAGCAAGGTGCTGACCATCGCCGTGGTGAGCACGGTGGGTGTGATCGTGGGCGCCCTGGCCAGCGCGCTGGCCACCCGCAGCTTCCGCTGGGAAGGCTTTGCCGGCACGCAGGACACGGCGCATCACCTGGTGGGTGCGGTGCTCATGGGTGTGGGCGGCGTCACTGCCATGGGCTGCACGGTGGGTCAGGGCTTGTCCGGCGTTTCCACGCTGGCCCTGGGCAGTTTCCTGGCCTTTGCAGGCATCGTGGGCGGGGCCGTGATCGGTCTGAGGTACCAGGTCTGGCAGCTTGAACGCAGCCTGTGAGCGCGGCTGATCTGGAGCGGCCCGATCTGGAACGGCCCGACCTGGAGCGGCCCGACCTGGAGCGGCGTTTCGGCGGTCTGCGCCGCCTGCACGGCGATGCGGGCTACGCGCGGCTGCGCGGGCTGCGCCTGGTGGTGGTGGGCCTGGGGGGTGTGGGCTCCTGGGCGGCCGAAGCGCTGGCGCGCAGCGGCGTCGCGGGCCTGACACTCATCGACCTGGACCACGTCTCGGAGTCCAACGTCAACCGCCAGGTGCAGGCCCTGGGCCGCACCCTCGGCCAGGGCAAGGCGCAGGCGCTGGCAGAGCGCATCGCCGACATCCACCCAGGCTGCGAGATCGCCACCGTGGAAGACTTCGTCGCCGCCGACAACTGGCCCGCGCTGCTGCCCCCGGGGGCCGGGGTGCCCGACGGGCTGATCGATGCCTGTGATCAGGTGCGCGCCAAGGCCGTGCTGGCGGCCTGGGCACGCAGCCTGGGGCTGCCTTTCGTGACGGTGGGTGCGGCCGGTGGCAAGCGCATGCCGCACCGCGTGGAGGTGGAGGACCTGGCCAGCGTCACGCACGACCCGCTGCTGGCCGGCGTGCGTCAGCGCCTGCGCAAGGAACACGGCGCCACGCGCAGCGGGCCGATGGGTGTGAGCGCGGTGTTCTCCCGCGAACCCGTGCTGCGGCCCTCGCAGGCTGGGGCCTGCGAGGTAACGGCAGACCTGTCCTGCCACGGCTACGGTTCCACCGTCACCGTCACGGCCACCTTCGGCCTGGTGGCCGCCAGCGTCTTGCTTGAGCAGGCGCTGGCTCGGGTGCCGGTGGGGCGGGTGAAGAGCCGGGAGATGCTATAGTCGCGGGCTCTGCGGACGGGTTGTTAGCTCAGTCGGTAGAGCAGCGGACTTTTAATCCGTTGGTCGCAGGTTCGAATCCTGCACAACCCACCACAACTCACCATGACCCACCGTCAGGCCCCAGCGGTCGGCGGTTCAGACCCAGGGCTCTTAGCTCAGTTGGTAGAGCAGCGGACTCTTAATCCGTTGGTCGTAGGTTCGAATCCTACAGGGCCCACCAAAGTTTCCCAGAGGGTCGATCACGCGAGTGGTCGGCCTTTTGTTTTGGGCATGTGACGCTTGGCGTCCCGCGATTCCAGTCACCGCCCGGCCCTGCGGACGCCTATCCCCCGAACGCCCACCCCACGCACACCCAGCCCCACAATCGCCCCGTGGACCTCAAACCGCTGATCACCCTGCTGGCCATCGTCAATCCGCTGGCCTGCGTGCCTTTCTTCATCCACTTCACCCAGGGCTTCGACCCTGCACAGCGGCGGCGCACGGTGTGGATGGCCTCGGTGACGGTGTTCATCGTCATCGCCGCCAGCGCGCTGCTGGGCTTGCAGATCCTGTCGTTCTTCGGCATTTCGCTGGCGAGCTTTCAGGTGGGCGGGGGGATGCTGCTGCTGGGCTCGGCGCTGGCCATGCTCAACGCCCAGCCTGCCGAGGCCCGGGCCACGGCCGGGGAGATGACCGATGCCGAATCACGCTCGTCGGGCGGGGCCAGCATCGCAGTGGTGCCTCTGGCCATACCGCTGTTGACCGGACCGGCCACCATGTCCACGGTGGTGATCTACGCCGACAAGGCGCGCAGCCTGCTGCAGTTGGGCGCGCTGGTGGGCTACGGGCTGGTGATCGCCCTGGTCACGGCGCTGTGCCTGCGCCTGGCCGGGCCGATCGGGCGTGCGCTCGGGCAGACGGGCATCAACGTGATGACGCGCCTGATGGGTCTGATCCTGGCGGCGCTGGCCGTGGAGGTGATGGCCGACGGCCTGCAGAGCCTGTTCCCGCTGCTGGCCTCCAAGGGCGGGCGCTGAGAGCTTGTGAAACATCCCCACACACCCGCTCGTCCGCCCCAAACGGCCCCGCTCGTCGTTGCAAATGCTCGCCGTAGCCCGAGCTACGGCTGTGCTGTGCGCCTGGATCGGCACCCTTTGGAACGCCCGCTCGGGCGCGCCGGAATACTTCACAAGCTCTGAGCCCGGCTTCCTTACGCGCTGCACCGCAGCGGCCAGGCGGCACGCGCTTCAGGGGAGTGGCGCAGTCTCCTGCAGCACCCACTGGGCGTAGCGCGTCTGTGCGCTCTGTGCCGACACGGTCCACAGCGCGGGCACCTCATAGGGGTGGCTGGCACGCCAGGCGGCCAGCAGTTCAGGCGCGCGCTGCGGCGTGGTCTTGGCCATCAGGCGGAACTCGGCCTCGTCCCGCACCTGCCCCTGCCAGCAGTAGGTGCTGCGGATGGCCTGCACCTGCACGCAGGCTGCCAGGTGGCGTTGCACGGCCTCCTGCGCCAGACGCTGCGCGGCGTCTTCGGAGTCCACCGTGGTGAAGACCAGGGTCATGTCCATGCGGTCACGCCCGTGCAGGGCCCAGTAACGCGCCGTCCCCAAGAAGCGCCCGCGTCAGCGCCACGGCCGGTGCAGGCGCACACGGTGTCTCCTGGCCACCGCTTCGTCGCACCGAAGGGGCGCGCCTTCATCGACCATGCCGCGGCGGCGTTCGATTCGCCTGCCTGATCGGCTACCCATGATGGGTTTGGAGCCTTGACGGCGGGTCGTGTCTGGGTCGGTGACGATCGATCGGGTCGACGATCGACAACAGGCCCGACGATCCACCAGACGCGATGGCAAGTCGATGCACGGATTTCAGGCCCCTGCGAGCTTGTCATTGAGGGTAAGCCTGCGGAGCTTGACGCTGGCTGCGCACGCGAGAGCCACCCCCGTGACCACCTCAAACCAGATGGTGACGTTGGCCATCAAGGTGTGCTCTGAGCACAGGGCAAGGGTGTAGTGCAGCAGGCCGTCTGCGCCAAGAAGGCCATAGCCCATGAGGAAAGCGGCACTGATGCGGCGATAGCCAACCTTCCAGAAGCCAAGACTGAGCAGGCCTACGGACGCGACGCCGAGCCACGCGAGGTAAACGGATTCGCGGTCCATCCATGTCGGCAAGCCGGGATAAAAGGCGATGTACTCGGCGTTGTGGGTGAAATGGGCCAGGCTCGCCAGGGTGTAGACCGTGGCGAGCCAGAAGATCCCCGATCGGCGAAGAGAAGCGGACGCTGCGTTCATCGGTTGGCGTGAGGTTGACGGTGACTTGACGGCCTGACCACTCATCTGCAGTCAGCAGGGCGGCCTCTAGAATTCCGCTGCCTGCCGCAGGTTACCCCAGTCCCGCACAGCCGCGCCCCCCCCCCCGCAGCCCCCAAAGCCCCCGCAGCCCCGCGCAAGCTTGTGCGATCCTGCGCGCCCGCGACCACTCCAGCGAGCCCCCCCATGACCGAAGCCTCCTGCCCACCCGCTGATGCCGCTGGCGCTGCCCACGTGGTCCCGGCCCTGCCGGACCGCCTGTGCGTGGACCCGCGCAGCCCGCACTTCCAGGCCGAGCTGCTGGAGCGCGGCATTCACATCGTGTTCAACGGCAAGGAGCGCTTCGACGTGGAGGAGTACTGCCTGAGCGAGGGCTGGATCAAGGTGCCTGCGGGCAAGGCGCTGGACCGGCGCGGCCGGCCCGTCCTCATCAAGCTCAAGGGTCAGGTGCAGGCCCGCCTGGCCTGACGGCTTGTGAAGCATTCCCGCACACCCGCTGGTGCGCGCCGGAATGCTTCATAGGCGCTGCGGCCCGCACAACGCCCGCTGTTCAGTGCCGCTTCAGGCCGGCCGCACCACCGAGCGCGGCGTGCGCCCCTGGGCGAAGTCCGCGATGCAGCCCAGGCCCTCGCGGGCGATGGCGTCGAAGCATTCGTCGGTCCAGCACAAGGCGTGGGGGGTGAGGATCACCTGGTCCATCGCCAGCAGCGGGTTGTCCGGAGCCACCGGCTCCTGTTCGAAGACGTCCAGCCCTGCCCCGGCGATCGCGCCGGATTGCAGGGCGCCGATGAGGGCCGCCTCGTCGGCCACCGGGCCGCGGGCCAGGTTGACGAAGAAGGCTTCGCGTTTCATCAGGCCGAAGCGGCGCCCGTTCATCAGGTGCCGGGTCTGCGCATTCAGCAGGCAGGTGGCCACCACGAAGTCGGCCTGCGGAAGCATCTCGTCCAGCGGCAACGGTTCGGCGCCCAGGGCGCGGATGGCCGCCGGGTCGGCATAGGGGTCGGCGGCCAGCATGCGCCAACCGAACGGTCGGGCCAGCGCCAGCAGTTCGCGACCGATGCCGCCGGCACCGATGACGCCCAGCGTGCGCGTGGTCAGGCCCAGGCCCATGTGGCCGGTGCGCTCCTGCCAGCGGCCGGTGCGGACCAGCCGGTCCTTGGCGAACAGGCGCCCGGCCAGCGCGAAGATCAGCGTCAGGCCGGCCACGGCCACGGGGCGGCGCACGGCCACGGGGGTGTTGGTCACGGTGATGCCGCGCGCGGCCAGCGCCGCCACATCCACCGAGTCGTAGCCCACGCCGTGGCGCGCCACGATGCGCAAGCGGCAGTCCGTCCGTGCAACGCTGGCGGCGGTGACCAGCGGGGAGTTGACGTACAGGCCGTCGTAGCGCGCGGCCACATCCGGCGTGATTTCGGCGAGCGATTCCGGCAGGTACTCCCACGCGATGTCGGGCTGCGAGTTCAGCACCTGCAGCGCGCCCTGACCGAACGAGGGGGCGCCGCTGGGGGTGAGCAGGTCGCGGGTCAAGCCAAGGTGAAAGGTCATGTGCGTGCTCCCGCTTCAGGGCTTGGTGGCGGCGTGGTCCACCAGGCGCCGCGTGGCCTCGGCCAGCAGGCCCACGTCGGTGCCCACGGCCAGCATGGTGTAGCCCATGGCCTTGACGCGGTCCACCCAGGCCGGATCGGTCGCCATGAAGCCGGCCACCTTGCCATGCCTCCTGGCCACGTCGGCCACCTGCTGCATGGCCTGCAGAAAGGCGGGGTTGTCGAACTGCGCCGGGATGCCCATGAAGTTGGACAGGTCGAAGTGGCCCACCCACAGCACGTCGATGCCGTCCACGGCAGCGATGTCCTCCACGGCGGCCAGGCCGCGCTCGGTCTCGATCTGCGCCACCACCAGGGTGCGCTCGTTGGCGATGCGCAGTTTCTGCCCGACGTCACCGCCCTGGTAGTCGCATTGCGCGAAGCCGAAGCCCGCGCCACGGCGCCCGCTTGGCGGGTAGCGGCAGGCCTGCACGATGCTGCGGGCCTGCTCGGCCGACTCCACCATCGGGATCATCACGCCGCGCGCGCCCAGGTCCAGCGCCCGGGCCAGCCAGGTGTACTCGCCGCGGGGCACACGCACCATGGGCTCGATCGGCAGCCCGCGGCAGGTGGAGAACAGCCACTTCAGCGTCTCGAAGCCCAGGCCGGTGTGCTCCATGTCGTAGAAGACGAAACGGCAGCCGGCGTTGGCCAGGATGGCTGACATGCCGGGCGAGAAGAACTCGAAAGTCATCGCCCCGACGACGGTGTGGCCTTGCATCAGGGGGGTCTTGATCAGGTTGGGCTTCAAAGCGGGGGTTCCTTGGTCGGCTGGCAGTACGCAGGGCCTGAAGGTTGCCACCGGGGACGGGTTTTCGTGGACGGGGTTTGTACGGGATGGTCTGGAGGGGCCGGGGGCTCTAGAGTCCGCCGGGTTGCATCGGCGGCCGGGCGGCTGCTGGTTGCCGTTCGATGCGCCGCCGTCATCACGTACACCCTTTCCAGATCGAGGAGAACCCATGGCACACCGACTGTTCCACTTCGCCCGGCCGCTGCTGCTGGCTGCCGTCATCGCCGCCACGGGTGCGGCTGTCCAGGCCCAGACGGTGCTGCGCCTGGGTTTCGGCCTGCCCGTGGAGGCGCATTACGGCGCCGGCGCTGTGCACATGCAAAAACTTGTGGCCGAGCGCCTGGGCGGGCGCTACCGGGTCGAACTGTTCCCGAACTTCCAGCTCGGCGGCGAGCGCGAGATGACCGAGGGCGCGCAACTCGGCACCATCGACCTGGTGATCACCTCCACCGGCCCGGTGGGCAACTTCGTACCCGACACGCTGATCACCGACATCCCCTTCCTGTTCCGCGACTACGCCCATGCCCGGAGCGTGCTGGACGGCCCGATCGGCCAGGCCGTCCTGGACAAGTGCCCGGCCAAGGGCCTGATCTGCCTGGCCTGGTCGGAAAACGGCTTTCGCCACATGACGAACAGCCGGCGCGAGGTCAAGTCCCCCGAGGACGCCAAGGGTCTGAAGATCCGCACGATGGAAAACCAGGTGCACATGCAGGCTTTCCGCACCCTCGGCGTGCTGCCCACGCCCATGGCCTTCCCGGAGGTGTTCAACGCCCTGCAGACCGGCACGGTGGATGGGCAGGAGAACCCCATCGGCGTGATCGTCTCGGCCAAGCTCAACCAGGTGCAGAAGCACCTGACGCTGACGGGCCACGTCTACTCGCCGGCGCTGGTGCTCATGTCGCCCGCAGCCTTCAACAAGATGTCCGAGGCCGACCGCCGCGCCATGGTGCAGATTGCGCGTGAGGGGGCGCAGATGTCGCGCCAGCGGGTGGAGCAGCTCGAGCGCGACGGCATCGAGCAGTTGCGGGCCGGCGGCATGCAGATTCGCGTGTTGAGCCCGGCGGAAAAGGCGGGCTTCCAGACCGCGCTGGCGCCGGCCTACGCCGAGTACGCCAAGCGTTTCGGCCAGGCCAACATCGACGCCATCCGCAACGCCCGTTGAGTGCCGGGGGCCGGCTGGCGTGCGCGCCATGCGGCCGGCCCTGGCCTGAGCAACCCAGATTTGCGTCCTCCGGCGGCCCCGGGGGGCGTACCGCCCCAGGAGAGCGCCCGTGCGCGACCACATCCTCGCTGCCGATCGCCTCATCGGGCGCTTCGTGATGACCTTGGCCTGTGTGGCGCTGGCCGTTTCCGCCCTGGCCGGCCTGTTCCAGATCATCACCCGCTTCGTGCTCGAGCAGCCCTCGGACTGGACGGAAGTGCTCACGCGCACCACCATGATCTGGAGCGTCTACCTGGGCCTGTCGGCGGCGCTGCGCGGCGGTGCGCTGCTGTCGGTGGACCTGCTGTACCGCATGACGTCGCGCACGCCCTACCTGAAGTGGCTGCAGGCCATGATCACCGCGTGCACGCTGCTGTTCCTGTTCGTGGTGGTCTGGTACGGCTGGGACGTGGTGCAACGCCTGCGCTTCCAGAACCTGGCCGGGCTGGAGATTTCGATCTCCTGGGCCTATGCGGCCGTGCCCATCGGCGCGGCCTTCGGCATCCTGGGCGTGATCGCGAACTTTCTGGATCCGCGGCGCGGTGAACTGGAGACGCAGCAATGAGCGGCCTGCGCATGCAAGGGTGCGACTTCGGGAGCTGCCTGCCATGACCACCGCGGTTTTCACCGTCTTCCTGGCGCTGCTGGCGCTGAGCGTGCCCGTGGCCGTGGCCATCGGGCTGGCCTCCATGTCAGGCATCGCCTTCTTCTCCAACATGCCCATGCTGGTGGCAGCGCAGCAGCTGTTCGTCACCATCGACAAGTTCCCGCTGGTGGCCATCCCCTTCTTCATCCTGTCGGGCAACCTGATGGAAGCCGGCGGCATCTCCGAGCGCCTGGTGAACTTCGCCCGTGCGCTGGTGGGCGGCGTGCAGGGCGGCCTGGCGATGAGCTGCGTGCTGACCTGCATGATCTTCGCCGCGGTATCGGGCTCCAGCGTGGCCACCACCTTCGCCATCGGGGCCATCCTGATCCCGGCCATGGTCAAGCTGGGCTACCCGGTGCAGCGCGCGGCGGCCCTGCAGGCCTCCTCGGCCGAGCTGGGCGTGATCATTCCGCCGTCCATTCCCATGATCCTGTACGGCGTGGCCGCCGAGGTGTCCATCGGTGAGCTCTTCATCGCCGGATTCGGCCCCGGCCTGCTGATCGGCGGGGCGCTGATCCTGTTCATCTTCGTGTGGTGCAAGCTCACCGGCCATGGCAAGCGCGACGGCGAGGGCCGCCTGGCGCTGGGGGTTGCCCTGCGCCAGGCCAGCCTGGCGCTGCTGATGCCTGTGATCGTTCTGGGCGGCATCTACGGCGGCATCTTCACGCCCACCGAAGCCTCGGTCGTGGCCGTGTTCTATGCGCTGCTGGTGGGCATGTTCGTCTACCGCCGCATCACGCTGCCCATCCTGTGGCGCGCCTTGCAGAAGACGGTGGTTTCCACCACGGTGATCATGCTGATCATCGCCACGGCCGGCCTGTTTGCCTTTCTCATCACCCGCGCGGGGGTGCCGGCGGCCTTCGGTACCTGGGTGGCGGCGCATCTGGACGGGCCGGTGATCTTCCTGATCGGCGTCAACGTCTTCCTGTTCCTGGTGGGCATGTTTATCGAGACGGGGGCAGCCATCGTGGTGCTGGCGCCCATCCTCGCGCCCGTGGCCGTCCAGTTCGGCATCGACCCGGTGCATTTCGGCATCATCATGGTGGTGAACCTGGCGCTGGGCATGATCACCCCGCCTTTTGGCGTGAACCTGTTCGCCGCCTGCACGGTGGCCAGGATCTCGTACGACCAGATCATCCCGGCCATCCTGCCCTACGTCGGGGTGGTGGTGGTGTGCCTGGGCTTCATCTCGTTCGTGCCCGAGATCAGCCTGTGGCTGCGCGACCTGGTCTACAAGTGACGAGCCTGCGGCGCGAAGCACGGTCATGAAACCCGGCAAGATCATCCAGGTCGAGACGATACGGCTGAAGTCGCTGGCCTCGGTCATGTGGGTTCGCGTACACACCGACGAGGGTGTGGTGGGGCTGGGTGAGAGCTGGTTCGGCTGCGCGGCCATCGAGGCCGATGTGCACGAGCGCATCGCGCCCTTGATCCTGGGCCAGGACCCTTCGCGCGTCGAGGCGCTGAACCGCCTGATGCGGCCATACGTGGGCGGCTTCGGTGCGGGGGCCGAGATCCGCGCCTTGTCGGCCGTGGATGTGGCGCTGTGGGACATCCAGGGCAAGCGGCTGGGCCTGCCGGTGTATGCGCTGCTCGGTGGTGCCACGCGGGAGCGTATCCGGGTCTACAACACCTGCGCCGGCCCTGCCTACGTGACCGAGTCTTCCGATGTACGGCCCGGCAATTTCGGCCTGCAGCGCCAGCGCCAGACCGCAGGCCCGCGCTACGAGGATCTGCAGGGTTTCATGACCTGCGCAGAAGACCTTGCCGCCGACCTGATGTCCATGGGCATCTTCTCCATGAAGATCTGGCCTTTCGACTTTGCCGAAGGTGCGGTGGACGGCGTGGACATCTCCACCGCCGACCTGAAGAAGGGCCTGGAGCCCTTCGAGCGCGTGCGCCGGGCCCACGGCGACCGCATGCGCCTGAAGGTGGAACTGCATGGTCTTTGGGGCCTGAATGCGGCCCGTAAGATCGTTGGTGCGCTGCGCGACATCCAGCCCGACTGGATCGAGGACCCCGTCTGGATGGACCGGTTCAGCGACCTGGGCGAACTGGCGGCCAGCACCGATCTGCCGCTGGCGGGCGGCGAGACCCTGGGCGGCCTGGGCCAGATGCGCGAACTCATCCAGGTGGGCAGGATAGGCACGCCCATCCTGGATGTCACCTGGGGCGGCGGTCTGACCTTCGCCCGCAAGGCCGCGGCCCTGGCCGAGGCGCATGGCAAGGCGGTGGCGTTCCATGACTGCTCCGGCCCGGTGACGCTGGCGGTGTCCACCCACCTGGCCCTGGCCAGCCCCAACGTGGCCGAGCAAGAGATCGCGCGCGGTTTCTATTTCGGCTGGTACGCCGATCTGGTGGAGCAGTTGCCGCCCCTGGAAGACGGTTTCATCCGAGCGCCCTCGGGCGCCGGGCTGGGCATGGCGCTGCGGGCCGACGTGCCCACGCGCTCAGACGCGAGCGTGCGCCGCTCCAGTCTCTGAGGGGCTTGTGTGGGTGCGCCCGCGCCCCGGTCCGACATGCGCCAGCGCGCCTCACACCCCTTCGATGATGCGGATCTCGCGCTCCACGTTGCCCGTGCCCAGCGCGGCCAGCGCCTCCTGGTAGCCCGGGCTGCCGTAGGCCGCCTGCGCCGCGGTCAGGTTGTCGAACTCGATCAGGACCGTGCGCTGCATCAGGCCCGCCTCCTTCACTTCCACCGGCAGGCCGCGCGCCAGGAAGCGCCCGCCTGCGGCGGCGATGGCCGGTCCGGCCAGCTTGGCGTAGGCGGCCAGCGCGTCGGGGTTGTGGACCTGGCGGTAGGCGCTGACCCAGTAGGCCTTGGGCATCTCGAACTCCTGCGGTGGGTGCGGACCACCCATCATCCCAAAACCCCGCACCTTGCGTCCACTCTGGGAAACCCATGATCGAAGACCTGCCCCCCATACGCACTGCTGCCGTGCATCGACCCGATGCCGCGCTGGTGGAACAACTCCGCGGCACGCCCACCGGCTTCATCGTCGATGCGATGGGCGGCAGCGGCGCGCTGGACTTCCGGCTCCAGCCCGCCATCGCCGAGCAGTACGCGTTCTGCGGTGTGGCCCTGACCTGCCATGCCGGCCCGGCCGACAACCTGGCGCTCATACACGCCCTGGCCTCGGTGCAGCCTGGCGACGTGATCGTCGCGGCCACCGACGGCCACACCGGCTGCGCCATCACCGGCGACCTCGTGCTGGGGATGGCGCGCAACAGCGGCGCCGTGGGCTTCGTCACCGACGGCTGCGTGCGCGACCTGGTGGGCATCCGGCAGGTGGGCCTGCCCGCCTGGGCCATGGGCGTGACGCCGAACTCGCCGCACCGCAGCGGCCCGGGCACGGTGGGCTTTGCCGTGCAGGTGGCGGGCCTGCGCGTTTGCAGCGGCGACGTGGTGGTGGCCGATCGGGACGGCGTGGTGGTGGTGCCCCAGGAGCGCCTGGCGCAGGTACTGGAGCGGCTGCCGGCCATCCGAGACGCCGAGGCCGCAGCCGATGCGGCCGTCCGGGCCGGGGCCAC
>JBJTZN010000130.1:0-11708 GCA_046087245.1 Rubrivivax sp. | reverse complement strand
AGGCAGCCCGCGCGCGGTGCCGCCCCCACCTTCCAGCGTCAAGGCTCGCAGGCTGATCTCGCCTGCATCACTCACCTCGAACTCGGGCTTGGCGCGTAAGCTTTTCGCCTCGGTCAAGGCTGCGCGGCGGAAGGCCTGCGGCGTGCCAGTGAAAGCGAAGGTCTGCTTGCCCAAGCCGTCGACCTGCGCGGCCACCGTGAGGGCGCCCGTCTGCTGGTCGAAAGTGGGTTCGGACAAGGCCACACCGGGGGCCAGGATGTCTATGCCCGTGAGGATCAGTTCGCGCCGGCGTAGCGGAAGGCTAGCCTCGCGCTCCTGCCGCTGCTTGTTGTACTCGGCCACGCGGCGATTGCGCTCTTCCACCTTGGCTCGGTACTCGGCCTGTAAGCGGTCAATCGTCTGGCGGCGCTCGGTACGGGCTTTCTCGACGCGGTCCTCGAACTCTTTGTTGGTTTCCCATGGGTCTTGTTTGAGGGACAGGGCAGCCGGATACGCGGGCGGCGGGATCTCGTCCACACCTTTGACCTCGACGTACAACCAATCTTTGAGCTTGGCCTGCACTGCGCGGTCCAAACGGACTCGCCAAGGGGCAGAGCCGTCCCTGCGAAGCGAGTCCGCCAACTCGCGTCTTGCAGCCAAGCGGGCGACGCGTTCGGCCTCTTGCTCCGCTGTAACTGGCTGCGATTCCAATAGCAGTCCCTTCGCCCACCTTCCCGAGTAGAGAACTGCCCCGTTTCGATCGTAGAAGACACCCACGCCGTGAAACTTATCGTCGACAAACTCACCAACGTATCGATATCCGTTGGCGCCCACGAAAGTTCCAGTGCAGTTGTGTTTGACGCCAGTCGCTGGACACGGCGGCAGGTTTGACTTGCCGAAGGCGCTGCCGCTAAAGACTAGAACGTAGGCGAGGCAGACTAGGCGCATCGTTGTTCCCTTAGGCGAGGTTGGAAGACGATGAAGAAGAGTAGGGCAATCCACAAACATTAGCCCAAAGCGGCCATAGATTGCCTGAAAACTCAGGAGGCGGAATTCACTCCACCACAAACCCCACCACCCGCTCCCCCACCCTGCCCATCGAATCCTGAATCTCGATGAAGAGGCGGAGCGAGCCCTTGGGCAGGGCCGCCTCAGCTACGTCGATGCCTTCGGCCGTGACCCTGGAGGCCGCGGTAATGCGGCCGGTGATGTCGAGCTTGAAGGCGCCGTAGCGCACCTTGAAGGTGTCGGGCTTGATGCTGGCCGGTGCGGTGGCCTCGAAGCGCACCTGGATGCGCGTGGGCGACGGCACCGCGTTGGAGAGGTTGGGCGCCAGCAGGTTCACGCGCGGCGCACCTGGGGTGACCGCGGGGGCCGTGCGTGGCGTGAGGGCTTGGGGTGCGGCCTGCGAGGCCTGTGCTTCTTCGGGCGTCACCAGCCACTGGGCATGCGCCGCCGGGCTGGCCAGCCACGCGCTTACGGCCATGGCAATGGCCAGCAGGTTCAAGCGGCCTGCCTGGGCGAGCCCCAATGCGGATTTGCGGGAGGAGTGCAGGTTCATCTCTGGTCGCTCTTCAGTCGACGGTGACGATGCGCACCCGGCGGTTCTCGGCGGCGTCGGGGCGGTCTTTGTTCAGCAGTTCCGAAAAGCCCTTGCCCTGGGCCTCCAGCCGCGTGGCGGCCACGCCGTGGCTGGCCAGGAACTCGGCCACGGCCTGGGCGCGGCGGGCGGAGAGTTCGTCGTTGTACTTGGCCGTGCCCTTGCCGTCGGTGTGGCCCTCCACCTTGAAGCGGATGGCGCCCAGCCGCTCGGTGTTCATGGCCTGGGCCAGGTTCTCCAGCAGCGGGCGGCTGGCGGGCTGCAGGCGGGCGGAGTCGAAGTCGAAGTTCACCACCAGGTCGATCTGGCGCCGCTGCGGCACGATGTTGCGGCCCAGGCTGCGCGTGAGCGCGGGCGGCGCGAGCTGGTTGACGAAATCGTCCACCGTGGCGCTCTTGACAGGTGCCGTGTTGGGAGCCGGCGGGTTGCCCTGGGGTGACTGGGCGGCCGCATGGGTAGCCACCAGTATCAGCACGAAGGCCGTCAAGCGCCTGAAGGCCAAGCTCATGGCGCCTCCTTCACCGCCAGCAGGCGGGCACCAAAGGTCTCGGACGAGCCCGAGACGCCGCGGCCGGCGAAGAAGTCGACCAGAGCCTCGCGGCCTGGCAGGTCGTTCAACGAGAAGGTGAAAGGTGCGGCCGAGGTGGGGGGCAGTTGCTTGAGCGCTGTGAGGTCACGCGGCGTGTCGCTCACCACCACCAGCAACTGGTTGGTGCCGGCCGGGCCCTGGGCCATCAGCTTCCAGTCCGGCCGAGGCAGGCGCAGCGTCTGGTTGGCCTTGATCTTGTTGTCCAGGTCCAGCCCGTTGGGAAAGAGCACGTAGAAGCTCTTGGCGTCGCTGCCCAGCATCACCAGGTAGACGTGCCCGTCGTGGCTGGAGCGCACGGTGAGCTCCAGCGCATCTTTGCCGATCTTCATGGTGGGCTTGCTGACCGACACCTCCACCTTGCGGCGCGGATTGCGCTGGGCCTCGATGTCCTTGAGCGTGGCCAGCGAGGCCAGGGCGGGCGGAGGTGGGGGCTCGGGTGGGGCGGCCGGCGGGGGTGGCAGAGGTGCTGCGGAGGGCTGTGCGGTAACGGGCGGCGGCGCAGGAGGTTGCGTGGGTACCGCGGCCACGGGGGTGTTGACCGCAGGCGCTGCAGGGGTTGCGGGAGCAGCGGGTGAATCAGGCGTGGCAGGAGGGGGCTTCACGGGCTGGGCTGGCGCAGCCGGTGGGGGCAGCAGCGCGGTTGCCGTTGGCGAAGCGGGTGCTGTGGCCACCACGGTAGGCGCGGGGGCTGGCGGGGCCTGCGGTGGCATGGGCGTTGGAGGCGGCTTTACCGTGGCCACGGGCACGGTCTCCTGCGGCGGCGGCGGCGGAGGCACAGCGGGCGCTGGCGGTTGCGGCCGCACCACCGCCACGGGCACGATGTTGCGGTTGCCGGAGATGGTGACGTGGTGTGGCGCCAAGTCCGGGAAGGGCTTGAGCTTCTGTTCCACGATTCGCTGCGCGCACCGCTGGATCTCGTCAATGGACACGGCGCCGGAGCCGTTGCGGTCGGTGGACTTGCTCAGCAGGCAGTCGCGCACGCCCTGCGTGGCCAGGCCGCCTTTGCCGGCCTCGTCAAAACTCACCTCGTCAGCGCGAGACGAGGTGATCTGCACAAAGTTCTCTTCCAGCGCGCCCAGCTTGGTGGACTCGGCCAGCAGGCTGCGGGTTCTCAGGTTGACGGGGCGGGAGCAGGCTTCGGCGTCCTGCCCGCCCTTGAGAAAGAACTTGGGCGTCATGCTGGCACCCGCCACCGAGCGCGTGCGCCCACGTTGCGCGGTGGACACGCCGTCGGAGTGGCAGGCGTCGAACAGCACCACCACCTTGTCGGCCACCTCGCTCATGCGGCGCGTGCGGGTGGCGATCTCCTCGTTGGTGAGGGTCTCGCGGTCGTAGGCCAGCAGGCCTTCCTTGCAGCCTTTGAGGGCGGGCTCGTACCAGCGCGTGCCGTGGCCTGAGAAGTACACGAACACTCGGCTGCCCGGCGTGACGGAAGCCGCCAGTTGCTCCATGGCGGCCAAGATCGACGCCTTGGTGGCCTGAGCATCACGCAGCACGGTGATGCGCGAATCCGGTATGCCCATGGCCCGCGCAATGATGCGGGCGCTGATGATGTCAAAGGGCACGCCTTCCAGGGGCGTGATCTCTGGCGAAGCGTAGGTGGACACCCCCACGATGAGGGCGCTGCGGGTGGACGGGTGCGCGTATGCACCTGTCCACGCCCAAACCCAGCAGGCGGCAATCAGGGCTGCGATCCAGCGGCAATTCTTTGTCATGTTGTTCTCCACCCTTGCGCGGCGGGTGCATCAAGCTGGTGCAAACGCGCGCAAGGGTGATTGTGGCGAATGAATCGGCGGGCCCAAAGCCCCTTCTGCCCTAGGCCTTAGCCGTACCGGGCTGCGCGGCAGGTTCGATCCCAAGTCGAAGCCCCAGCGCCGACAGCAACTTCACCAGCGTGGACAGCCTTGGGCCCCCTTCAGCGGAAAGCGCCTTGCGAAGGCCCTCGCGGGTGATGCCGACGCCTCTCGCCAACTGCGTCATGTTGCGCTGACGAGCCCGCTCGACGGTGTTGAGCGCCTGCACCACAGAAACGGGGTGGTCAGAGGCTTCCTCCAGCACGGTGTCGAGCTAGGCCGCCATGTCCTCCTCGGTCTGGAGGTAGTCGGCACGGTCCCGGGGGTCGTCTTCACAGTCATGTTCATCACTCCAGTTGCGCAGTCTGTCGAAGAGCCAGATCGATGTCGCGTTGTTGTGTGGACTTGTCACCTCCACACAGCAGCACGGTGACCACGGCTCCGCGCTCGACGCAACGGACCTGGCAGCCGGGCCCGAAGTCCGGCTTCATCTCAGACACTCCTCCATGCAAAGCCCGGTGCGGCCCAGGATGGCCCATCGCCAACCTGTCGATCCCCCGCAGTACCGGGTCTGCATGCCCGGGCGCCACGCGGGCTGAAGCCGCTCTTCATGTGCCAGACTGAAGGCCTGTTGCCGGGGCGATCCGCATGACCAAGACCACGTCCGTCACGACCGACCCCACCGAGGCTCTGGAGAAGTTCGTGCAATCCGTGCCGAGTGCCTCGGTTGCACTGGTTCGGGCGCTGGCTGCGGTGGTGTGCGCGGACGGTGTGGTGAGCCTGCCGGAGATCTCGGCGGTGACCGACGCCGCCACGCAGCTGGATGAATCCAACCTCGGCGTCTACACCGCGCTGAGGTCGATCGAATTGCGGCCGGCGATGGACGCCAGCCTGCGCCTCTTGAGCACCCAATCCGGCAGCCTGGACGCCGCACAACGCAGCCGCCTGCTGCAACTGGCGCTGCCCGTCATCGCACTGCAAGGGGGCGAGGCGCTGGGCCATGCCGAGCTATTCGCCCAAGCCCTGCAGGCCGAGTTGCCGCCCACCGAGCGCGCCACGCTGCAAGCCCAGGCAAGCGCGCCGCTGTGGAAGGTGTTCACGGCGCAGTCGCTTCGGCGGGTGACCGCTTCAGGCGAGATCCAGGCGGCCCGCGACTGCTTTCACGCGACCAGGAGCCCCGAAGTGGCCAGGGCGCTGGCGGACTTTCTCGAGGGCGATGTCGATGCGGCCGCGCTGGCGCACCGCGTGTCGGCGGCCCGCGTGTCCTTTCTGGAAGCCTTGGAGGCCATCGAGACGGCTGCCCGCGCGGCGCACAGCACCGAGGGCATGAGGGATGCGCTGCTGAAAGCCGCCCGGCAACTGCAGGTGCAGATCGAGCAGCGGCTCCAACTCATCCGCGCGCGGATTGATCTGGAGAAGCGGGAGTTCGATGAGAGCCTGGAGGATCTGATCAACGACGCGGGCAACGCCTTCGAGGTCGAGGCCCTGGGCCTGTTTCGCGACGCCGACGAACGAAAGCCGGGTACGTGGAAGCAGCTGGCCCGCTCCAGCTTCGGGCGTGAACTGGAGCGGCGCATCACGCGAGCCGAGCGCTTGTACGCCCAGAGGCTGAGCCTGCTGAAGCAGGAGGTCAGCATCTTCGCCAGCGACTACGGCTATGCGGTCACCCAGTTGATGGCCAGCGTGCACCATGCCCGGCTGGCCCCGGTGATGCCCGGCTTGCGCATGGGCACGCGGGTGCTGAACGCGCTGGAGGGTGCGGCCGAGCTGACGCTCAAAGGCGGGGCCGTGGCCGGTGTCGGCACGGGGGCCGCGCTCTACTTCCTGGGGGCTGCCGCCGTCCTGCCCGTGGTGGCGCCGGCCGCGCCCGTCGTGGCCGGGGCGATGCTCGTGGCCGGCCTGGTCAAGTGGGTCATGGACACCGAGGCCCGCCTGGGGCGGGAGATCGCCCACAAGCGCGAGGCGGTCGAGGACGAATTGCGCCAGCATCTGCAAGCCATGCGCACCAGTTTCTTCGGTCAACTCGACCAGACGCAGCGCAGCTTCGAGGACACCGCCACCGCCGTGATGACACCGCTGTTGCTGGAGGCCTACGCGCAAGCGGGCCTGCAGCAGGTGCAGCACCGCCTGACGCTGGACGCGGTGCGAACGGCCCGGGCACTGCTGGCCAAGCGCGGTTGAGGCCGGCCCTGGCGGCCGGGAGGGCCGGCCGTCTCAGCCTTTGCCGAGCCCTTGCTCAGCCCTGCTGTCCCAGGCCATCCACTGCCCGGAAGCCCAGGCCCACCTTGGCGATGTGGCCTTCGTTCATCGCACGCACCACGAACCGCGCCTCGCCCCAGGCGACCTCGTCGCTGATCACGGCCGGGCGGGCCAGTTGCTGCTGCATCCAGGCGCCCACCGACAGTTCGGGCGTGTCCGGTGGCGGCAGGCCGTAGAACTGGCACACCGACTCGAAGGGGGCCGCGGGGTCGATGGCGAAGTCACGGAACACCGACCTCGTTGCGGGTTCGTCCACCGTGCTGGGCAGCGCCAGACCCAGCTTGCGCGCCGCCCAGCCGATGGTGGAGCCCTGCACCACCAGCGAGGTGAGCACCACCACGAAGGCCACATGAAACAGCAAGGGCGCCTGCGGCAGCCCGGCCATCATCGGGAACAGCGCCAGCACGATGGGCACCGCCCCGCGCAAGCCCACCCACGCGATGAAGGCGATCTCCCTGGGCGTGAAGCGAAACGACTTCAGGCACAACCACACCGCCACGGGGCGGGCCAGCAGGATGAGCACCGCTGCCATCACCAGCCCGGCCGGCACGTCGTGCCACAGGCGCGAGGGCGTGACCAGCAGGCCCAGCAGCAGGAACATGCCCGCCTGGGACAGCCAGGCGTAGCCGTCCATGGCCGGCAAGGTGGGGGCCACCGGCGTGCTGGCCCGGTTGCCGACCACCAGCCCGAAGAGGTAGATCGCCAGAAAGCCGGAGCCCCCCACCAGGCCGGTCAGGGCAAAGAGCGACAACCCCGCCGCCCCGACCAGCAGGGCCAGGATGCCGCCGCTGATGTCCCGGGGTGCCACGCGCTTGAGCAGCGCCGCCATCAGCACGCCGCCCACCAGGCCGGCCAGCGTGCCCCATCCGAATTGCTGGGCAAAGATCAGGGCGGCGGTCTGCAACTGCTCCTGCCAGTCGTGCGGCGGTGTGGTGAGCGACGTGGACCCCGCGCCCGCGGTCACGGCCACGGCCGAGGCCAGGGCGATGAAGGTCAAGGTCAGGTACACGGCCATCGGGTCGTTGATGCCCGACTCGATCTCCAGCGTGGCCGCCACGCGCTCGTTCAGCGTGATGCCGGTGCGGGTCAGCAAGGCGAACACGGCGGCGGCATCGGTGGAGCCCACGATCGCCCCCAGCAGCCCCGCGGTGCGCCAGTCCAGGTCCAGCAGCAGCATGGCCGCCAGCGCCGTGATGACGGCGCACACCACCACCCCCGCGGTGGCCAGCAGCATCGCCGGGCGCAGACCCGTGCGGAAAGTGGAGATGGAGGTGCGCAGCCCGCCGTCCAGCAGGATGACCGCCAAGGCCAGGTTGCCCACCCAGAAGCTCAGGCGGAAATCATCGAACTTCCAGCCGCCCGGGCCGTCCTCGCCCGCCAGCAAGCCGGCGCACAGGAAGACCAGCAGGAACGAAAACCCCACCCGGGTGGAGAACAGCCCGGCCAGCACGCTCAGGAACACCAGCAGCGCGCCCGCCAGCAGCGGGAGGTTCACGAAGTCCATGGGTTCAGTATGCGGCGGCCCCCGCAAAGTCCGGGCCAGCAGGGGCATCGCCTCCTCAAGGCACCGAGGGCAGCGAAGGCGGCGAAGGCAGCGACGGCTGCGGTGGGGAAGGCCCGAGCCGTCCGCGGCGGCCTGAGGAGCCACCACAGTGGCTCCAGGCCATCGGCTGAACCCGGCTGCAAGCCGGGGTCAGATCATCCGCTCTTCAGGCGCTCTCCCAACGCCTCCCACGCCGGCAATGACGTCGGGTCCAGATTCGCATTCGCCGCCAGCGGATGCGAGGCATACCGCGCCACCACCATCTCGGCGGCGGGGTCGACGACGAGGGCCTGGCCGTGGACGCCGCGTGCCATGAACATGCCGTGGGCGTTGTGGCTGTGCCACCACTGGTGGCGGTAGCTCCAGCTCGGCAACAGGGCGTAGCCGGCTTGGGCGAACTTGGAGGGCTCACCGCCGGCGCGGATGGCGGCCACGGCGCGGGCCGGCACGATCTGCCGGCCGTTGAGGGCGCCCTCGCAGCGCATCATCTCGCCCATGCGCGCCAGGTCGCGCAAGGTGGTGCACAGCCCGCCGGCGGCAAAGGGCATGCCGTGGGGGTCGCAGGTGAGGTGGGCGTCGCGCTCGGCCCCCAGTGGCGCCCACAGGCGCTGCGACAGCAGGGCTTCGATGCGCTGGCCCGTGGCGCGCTGGATCACCCAGGCCAGGACATCCGTGTTGATGCTGCGGTACGAAAAGGCCTGGCCATGCGCGCCGGCTGGCGCCACGGTCTGAAGGAAGGCGTACAGGCCGTCGGCGCTGGGGTGGTCGGGGTGCGGCGGCGCGAACCCGCCCGAGCGGGCGTAGGCCGCGATGCCCGAGGCCGGGTCGGTGTAGACCTCGCTGAAATCCAGCCCGGTGGTCATGTCCATCACCTCGCCCAGGGTGGCCGTGCCGAAGCCGGACGCTGCCAGCTCCGGCACCCAGTGCGTGACGGGGCGCGACTCGTCCAGCACCTCTTCAGCCACCAGCAGCGCGCCCAAGGTGCCGAGGACGGACTTGGTGACCGAAAACGCGATGTGCGGCCGCTGCGCGCCCAGCGCGCCGAAGTAGCGCTCCATCACCACCCGGCCCCGGTGCAGCACGAGGATGCCGTCGGTGTAGTTGGCCTTCAGGGACTGCGCGAAGCTCATCGGCCGGCTGGCGCCCAGCGGCGTGAAGCTCACATCGTCCAGATCGTCGCGCAGGGCCTGCGGCAGGGGCGACACGGGGCCGTCGCCGCGCGCGATGTCCAGCGTGGGATGCAGTTCGCGGGCGTGACTGAAGCTCCAGCGCAGTTGCGGGAACTGCCGGCTGCTGCCATCGGCAAAACGGACCACCTTGTCAGGCGCCGGGGGGCTGCCCTGCATCCAGCCCCAGCGCTGCGGGCAGCTGGCGTCGGCGTCCAGGTCGTGGGGCGGGGGCAGACTGTCTGGCAAGATGAGGGACGGGATGGAGGTCATGGGCAGAGCAGTCAAGCAACGAGGGCTCCCAGGATAGCCGCCGAGCGGGTTCTTTGGCTCGCGGTCGCGGCGAGCGGGTGCGCGGGTGCGCGGGTGCAGATTGTTGGCGTTCAGGGTCTGATCGAGGCGCTGCGCGACTTCTGGTTGGCCCAGGCCGAGCTCGACACGGCCTGGGCGGACAAGCTCACCCTCAAGCACGGTGAGGTCCGGAATCTGGACAAGGCCAAGCCCGGTGACCGGGTGCGGTTTCGCGCCAAGAAGACCGCGCGTGCTTGTGCGGTGACGGCGATCGAGCTGGCGCGCTGATCAAGGGAAAGGGGTCGGCGCGACGTGATCCACCTGCTGCGATTGGGTGATTCGCAAGCGCTGGGGCTTCTCGGGGGCGACCTCGGCAGCGTTTCGTGACGTGAGCAAGATGGTATCGACCGCAATGAGCGAGTATTGACGACGGGGTGTGTCATGTTGCGCCCGTCACCCGTCCGAGCACCATCGGCCCAGCATGGACGGGTTCATCCCTCAGGCTGCAGGCGTCGAGCACGGCCTGCACAGCCGCCTCGGCCGAAGCCTCATCGGCGGCATGCACCCGGGCCAGGGGCTGGCCCATGGTGATGGCCTGGCCCACCGGGGCCACATGCGACAGGCCCACGCGCGGGTCCACGGCGTCGCCGGGGCGCTGCCGTCCGCCGCCCAGCGCCACCACCGCCAAGCCCAGGGCCCGCGTGTCCATGCCCGTGAGCCAGCCGCTGCGCGGCGCCAGCACGTCGCGCTGCACGGGCGCGCGCGGCAGGCCGGCTTGGTGCAGCACGTCGGGCGGCCCGCCCAGGGCGGCCACCATGCGGGCAAAGTGCTCGGCGGCCGAGCCGTCCTGCAGGGCCTGCGCGGCGCGCAGGCGGCCATCGATGGCGTCCGTGGCCAGGCCCGCCAGGGCCAGGCACTCGCCCGCCAGGGCCAGGGTCAGCTCCAGCAGGCGCGGGTCGCGGCCGTCGGGCGGGGTGCCGGTGTCCAAGCCGGCAGCGGTACGGCCCGCGGCGCCCCCCGTGCCACCCACCCCGCCCGCGCCGCGCATGCCGGTCAGGAAGTCCAGCGCCTCCTGCACTTCCAGCGCGTTGCCGGCGGTGCTGCCCAGCACACTGTCCATGTCGGTGAGCAGGGCCACGGTGGGCAGGCCCGCGGCGCAGGCCACCTGCACCAGGCTCTGCGCCAGGGCGCGGGCCTCGTCCAGCGCAGGCATGACCGCGCCGCTGCCGGTCTTCACGTCCAGCACCAGGCCCTGCAGGCCGGCGGCGAGCTTCTTGCTCAGGATGCTGGCGGTGATCAGCGGCAGGCTCTCGACCGTGGCCGTCACGTCGCGGATGGCATAAAGGCGCCGGTCGGCCGGGGCGAGGTCGGCGCTGGCGCCGACGATGGCGCAGCCGGCCGTGCGCAGGGCCTGCTGAAAGCGCTCATCGCTGGGCGTGGTGCCGTAACCCGGCAGCGCTTCCAGCTTGTCCAGCGTGCCCCCGGTGTGGCCCAGGCCGCGCCCGCTGATCATGGGCACGGCCGCGCCGCAGGCCGCCAGCAAGGGGGCCAGCATCAGGCTCACCTTGTCGCCCACGCCGCCGGTGGAGTGCTTGTCGATGACGGGGCGCGAACCCACGGCCTCGCGCCAGGGGCCCGCGCGCCAGTCCAGCACCCGGCCCGAATGCGTCATGGCGCGGGTCAGCGCCACGGTCTCGGCGCGGTTCATGCCGCGCAGCAGGATGGCCATGGCCATGGCGCCGGCCTGGGCGTCGGCAAAACGCCCGTCGACCAGGCCCTGGACGAAGGCCTGCACCTGCGCGTCGCTCAAGGCCCGGCCCTCACGCTTGGCGCGGATGAGTTCTTGCGGCAGGAACATGGGGGCGGCCGGGGCGGGTAAGGGCGCGAGGTCACCGCAGAACGTCACGGCACGCCCTCACGGCAAGGTCCAGTATCGCGCGCGCTGCCCAGATCCGGCAGACATGCAGAATCCGTGGATGCCGCGCCGCACCGTCGATGTTGCTGATCCCCCGGCGCGCGGCGGCCCCGGTGTCGCCGTCATCGGCGCGGGCATCGTCGGCGCGATGGTCGCGCTGGCGCTGTTGCGCGACGGCCACCGCGTCACCCTCATCGAGCCGGGTGAGCCCGGTGGCGAGCAGGCCGCGAGCTTTGGCAACGGGGCCTGGCTGAGCCCGGCCTCGGTGGTGCCCATGTCCACGCCAGGGCTGTGGAAGAGGCTGCCGGGTTACCTGAGCGACCGCTCGGGGCCGCTGGTGATCCGCTGGCGTGCGCTGCCAGGCCTGCTGCCCTGGCTGCTGCGCTTTGGGTGGGCCGGCCACTCGGTGACGCGGGTGCAGGCCACGGCGCGCGCGCTGTCGGCGCTGCTGCGCGAAGCGCCCCAGCGCCACCCGCGATGCGCGGCCAAAGCGGGCGTGGCCGACCTGGTCGTGCCGCGCGGGCTTCTTTCCCTCTACCCTTGCCGGGCGGCTTTCGAGGCCAAAGCGCTGTC
>JBJTZN010000129.1:0-45071 GCA_046087245.1 Rubrivivax sp. | reverse complement strand
GTGTTGTGGCAGCACAAGCCGCCCATGCCGGCAATGAAGTTCTCGTCGCCTTCCACCGAGAAGTCGTACACCTGCCCGTTGCTGGCTGCAACCGGCTGGATATGCGTGATGGGCAAGGCGATGAGGTCGCCATCGACGGTCTGGAAGCGGCGGTTCTTTTCGTTGGTTTCAGGGCGTGACAGGGTTTCACGCAGCGCCGGGGCGTTGGCGTGGTCGGCCCAGACAGCTTCGATGCGGCGCAGGTCTTCCTTGGCGCAGACGGTGATGGTCCAGTGCGGGTGGCGCGTGGCACAGGGCTGGCCACGCACCCGCCGCTCCACGCCGTCTGGCTCTTTGCGTGACAACGAGGCCACCACGCCGAACGAGCTCAGCAGGTACATCACGCCGCTGGCCAGGTCGTAAGACGAGGTGCTGAACACCACCTGGCGCGCATTCACCGTGCCATCGCCCAGAAGGTAGCCGCGCAGGAAAGCCAGCCGCAAGTCCTCGCCCACGTTGAACACCAGATCGGGCACGCGCTTGGTCAATGAGTCAGCGGCTTCAAAACCGAACAGGTGCTGCCAGGCCAGCGCCGCCACGCGGTTGACCAGCTTCAGTTCGGCCACACGGCCAGCCTGCTGATACAGCACGGGCGAGTGGCCGAACACGGCGCGGAAGTGGCCCACCATCTCATCGGCAAACCGGGCGTTGCCCGCACCGATGGCCAGGCGCACGCCATTGCGCGCGGAGCAGGAACCCTCGGCCAGATAGAAGCCCAGCAGGGTGAGCAGGGAGGCATTCACCCTCAACTCGCGCGGCGTACCCAGGCCCGCGTAGTGCTCGGGCGTGAGGGTGAGATCATCCCGGCCGGCAAACCACCGCACGTCCTGGGCGCAGAGGTCTGACAAGCGCACCTGATCACGCACCTGATCACGCACCAGATTGCGGCCCGAAGGCTTGCCGGGCCGTCGGGCCCACTGGCGCTGCAGGCGGCTTTCACCAACAGCCACCTTGCGCATGAAGACATCCTCGTTGGCACCCACCGCCTTCAGGTAGGCGGTGAAGTGCGAGAGGCTGGGGCGGGACAGACCTTTCTCCCAGGCATAGAAGGTGACGGGTTGGCGGATGCCCACGGCCTCACACAAGGCTTGCTGGCTCACGCCGCTGGCCCGCCGCTGTGCGGCGAGTTCTTCACCCACCTCAAGGGGAATCTCCACGCGCTCTCGCGTGAGGTCGGTGTCCGGGCCATGACGGCCCAGCACCTGTGCCTCATACCAGGCTTGCACGGCCGGGCCGCGCAACCACACCTGCTGGGCCGCGCCGGGCACGGCCCACAGCGCTTCCAGAAGATCAAGCCGGGTGGCGGCAGCTTCGCCAAAGCGCACCGTCTTGGGCGCCACCACCTGGTCGCCCAGTTTCAGCTCATCACCGCGCTTGAGCTTGACCGCACCTTCTTCGTGCACGAACACGCTGTGGCTGGACGTGACCCGCACCGTACGGCCATAGGCCGTTTTCACTTCATACAGCGTTTCGTCCAGCGGGTGGCGGATGACCGCCTTGATGGGCTTGAAGCGCACGTCGTGCGCATCCACGCCAAAGCACAGCACCTCGCCTAGGTCTGCACCCTGCACCTTCGCGACACCGTGGGCGTTTGCCACCGCGCCGTGCTGCTGCAGCGCTGCGTCGATGAAGGCCCCGATGCGCACCATGCGCGCCAGACCACCGCGAGGCCGCACAAACACGTGGTCATCACCGTCCACGCTCATGATGATGATGCGGTGATAGCGAAGCTTGTCGACGTTGAAATCATCCCCGCCCATGCCCTTGCCGATGCCCGTGCCCAGCGCGGTGATGAGGGTGAGGATTTCGTTGCTGGTCAGCAGTTTTTCGTAGCGCGCCTTCTCGACGTTCAGGATCTTGCCGCGCAGGGGCAGGATGGCCTGGAACTTCCGGTCTCGGCCCTGCTTGGCGCTGCCACCGGCGGAGTCACCCTCCACGATGTAGATCTCGCACAGCGCTGGGTCTTTTTCCTGGCAGTCGGCCAGCTTGCCGGGCAGGCCCATGCCGTCCAGCACGCCTTTGCGGCGCGTCATCTCGCGCGCCTTGCGCGCAGCCTCGCGGGCCTTGGCAGCCTCGACGATCTTGCCGCAGATGATCTTGGCGTCCGCGGGGTTCTCCAGCAGGTAGTCCGTCAGCGCCTTGCTGACCACATCTTCCACCGGGCCGCGCACTTCGCTGCTGACCAGCTTGTCCTTGGTCTGGCTGCTGAACTTGGGTTCGGGCACCTTCACGCTGAGCACGCAGCACAGGCCTTCGCGCATGTCATCGCCGCTGATCTCGACCTTGGCCTTCTTGGCGAGTTCGTTGTCGTCGATGTACTTGTTGACCACGCGCGTCATGGCCGCGCGCAGGCCGGTCAGGTGGGTGCCGCCGTCACGCTGCGGGATGTTGTTGGTGAAGCACAGCACGCTCTCGCTGTAGCCGTCATTCCACTGCATCGCCACGTCGGTGGTGATGGTGGTGCCTTGGTCACTGAGCTTCTCACCCACGGCGCCGAAGATGGTGGGATGCAGCACCTTCTTGCCGGTGTTGATGAACTGCACGAAACCCTTGACGCCGCCGGCGAAGGCGAAGGTGTCTTCCTTGTTGTTGCGCTCGTCGACCAGACGGATCTTGACGCCGTTGTTCAGGAAGCTCAGCTCGCGCAGCTTCTTGGCAATGATGTCGTAGTGAAAGTCGATCTGCGAGAAGATTTCCAAATCGGGCAGAAAGTGCACCTCGGTGCCGCGCTTGTCGGTGTCACCCGTGATGCGCATGGGGCTGACTTCAAAGCCGTCGCGCTGCTCCAGAAGACGGTCTTGCGGCACGCCCTTGCGGAACTCGATGAAGTGCACCTTGCCATCGCGCCGCACGGTCAGGCGCAGCCACTTGGACAGCGCATTCACGCAGCTCACGCCCACACCATGCAGGCCGCCTGAAACCTTGTAGCTGTTCTGGTTGAACTTGCCGCCCGCGTGCAGCTCGGTCAGCGCAATCTCGGCGGCACTGCGCTTGGGCTCGTGCTTGTCGTCCATCTTCACGCCCGTGGGGATGCCACGGCCGTTGTCGATGACGCTGATGCTGTTGTCGGTGTGGATGGTGACGACGATGTCGTCGCAGTGGCCGGCCAGCGCTTCGTCGATGGAGTTGTCCACCACCTCGAACACCAGGTGGTGCAGGCCGGTGCCGTCCGAGGTGTCGCCGATGTACATGCCCGGCCGCTTGCGCACCGCCTCCAGGCCTTCCAGGATCTGGATGCTGCCCTCGCCGTAGCTGGTGTCGGCGGGCGTCGGGGTGTCAGGCTTCTGAACAGGTTCGGTCATGAAAAAGTTCCACTAGGCCCGCCTGAGCAGGCCCTCTTGCTTTGTTTTGTCCGTCTGGCTGGAGCCCCCTCTCGGAGGGGGCGCGGGGGAGCACATGGAAAAGCTCAATGAGGATTTGACCGAAGGTCAAATCCTCATGGGCATCACCACGTACTTGAAACCCGGCCGGTCGGGCAAGGTGAACAGGGCGCTGGCGTTGCCGTCCTGCAGGTCGATGCGCACCATCTCGGCGTCCATGTTGGCCAACGCATCGATGAGGTAGGTGACGTTGAAGCCGATGTCGATGGCGTCACCCTCGTAATCGATCTCAATTTCTTCCTTGGCTTCTTCCTGCTCGGCGTTGCTGGCGCCGATGCGCAGCACGCCCGGCTCGATGTTGACGCGCACGCCCTTGAATTTCTCGCTGGTCAGGATGGCCGCGCGCTGCAGGCTGGACAACAGCGGCACCCGACCCAGCGTGACGGAGTTCTTGTGGCCCTTGGGAATCACGCGGTTGTAGTCGGGGAACTTGCCCTCGACCAGCTTGGTGACGAACTGCATGGCCGAGAAGCTGAACTTGGCCTGGTTGTGAGCGAACTTCATCTCGATGAGGCCGGACTGCGCACTGCCGGTGTCGGGGTGGCTTTCGCCTTCGGCCTCGGCTTGCGGCGCATCGGCCTTGAGCAGGCGCTGCAACTCCAGCACCGTCTTGCGCGGCAGGATCACCTCCTGCCGTGCGGGCACCTCGGTGTCCAGTGGCGATTGCGCCAGGGCTAGGCGGTGGCCGTCGGTGGCCACCAACGTCAGGGTCTTGCCTTCGGCGATGAAGAGGATGCCGTTCAAGTAGTACCGGATGTCATGCACCGCCATGGCGAAGTGCACCTGGTCGATCAGGCCCTTGAGCGTCCTTTGAGGAACGGAAAACGCCGTGCCGTAGTCCACCGCTTCGTTGACCAGGGGGAAGTCCTCGCTGGGCAATGTCTGCAGCGTGAAGCGGCTCTTGCCACCTTGCAGCGTGAGCTTGCTGCCCGAAGCCGTGAGCGAGACGACCTGGTCAGCCGGCAGGGTGCGCAGGATGTCGATCATCTTGCGCACGCCCACGGTGGTGCTGAAAGAACTCTCCTCGCCGCCCAGGTGGGCCGTGGTGCGAAGCTGGATCTCCAGGTCGCTGGTGGTGAACTCCAGGGCCGAGCCGTTCTTGCGCATCAGCACGTTGGCCAGCACCGGCAAGGTGTGCCGTCGCTCCACGATGCCTGCGACTGACTGCAACGCCGAGAGCACCTGTTCCTGCACTGCCTTGAAGACGATCATGATGTTTTCATTGTTTGAAGGTGGTGGTCGTAGTAGGCAGCGGCTGCGCCTGTGGACAAGGCCATTTTCGCTGATTTATCAATGATTTAGCCCGGCTGCGGGGCTGTGGACGGGTTGCGGCGTGACGGCGCTGCAATTGGGGACAAAGCCTGCGGCGCTGCCGCGACTGTGGACAAGTGCAGGCTTGTCCAGGAGCCGTCCACAGGCTTGTTCCAGAACCAGTCCGCACTTCAGCCCTTGAGGGTTTGCTCCAGCACATGCAACTGCTGGTTGAGCTCGGTGTTCTTGGTGCGGTCGCCTGCCACCTTGCGCACGGCATGCAGCACGGTGGTGTGGTCGCGCCCGCCAAAGAGTTCACCGATCTCGGGCAGGCTCTTCTTGGTCATCTCCTTGGCCAGGTACATGGCCACCTGGCGGGGGTGGGCGATGCTGGCTGGCCGCTTCTTGGAATACATGTCGGCCACCTTGATCTTGTAGAAGTCCGCCACGGTCTTCTGGATGTTTTCCACCGAGATCTGGCGGTTCTGGATGGACAGCAGATCGCGCAGCGCCTCGCGGGCCACGCCGATGTGCACCTCTTTGTGCGAGAAGCGCGCATAGGCCAGCACCTTGCGCAGCGCGCCTTCCAGTTCCCGCACGTTGGCGCGCACGTTCTTGGCGATGAAGAAGGCCACGTCTTCGGGCATCTGCGTGCCTTCGGCGGCGGCCTTGCGGATGAGGATGGCCACGCGCATTTCCAGCTCGGGCGGCTCGATGGCCACCGTCAGCCCGGCGTCGAAGCGCGACGTCAGACGCTCGTCGATGTCAGCCAGCCCCTTGGGATAGGTGTCGCTGGTCATGATGATGTGCGCGCGCTTGGCCAGGAGCGCCTCGAAGGCGTTGAAGAACTCCTCCTGCGTGCGTTCCTTGCCGGCGAAGAACTGCACGTCATCGATGAGCAGCAGGTCCAGCTGGTGGTACTTGGCCTTGAGCTCGTCGAAGGTCTTGCGCTGGTAGTTCTTCACCACGTCGCTGATGAACTGCTCGGCGTGCAGGTACAGCACCCGTGCCGAGGGCCGGTCGCCCAGCAGCGCGTTGCCCACGGCGTGCACCAGGTGGGTTTTGCCCAGCCCCACGCCACCGTAGATGAACAGCGGGTTGTACATGACCCCGGGTGCGCCGGCCACATGCAGCGCGGCGGTCCGGGCCATCTGGTTGGCGCGGCCGGCCACCAGGGTCTCGAAGGTGAGCGCGGCGTTGAGCTTGTGCACTGTGGCCGAGGGAGCCCCCAGGGCTGAATGCGCCGAAACCGAAGGCGGGGATTCGCGGCCGGCCGCCCGGGAACCGGCTGCGCCCTCCATGGCGGACAAGGCGCTCTCCAACAGCGTGCCCGCGGCCCGCGGTACCCCCGCTTGCACGTCTTCGCCCTCGGCCCGCGCGTCTTGCAGCGGCATGCGCAGCGAGGTGGAGCCCCGCGGCGCGCGCAGCGGCATGGTCGCCGGCGCCGCGCTCTCGCGCGGAGCCAGGCTCAACGCCAGGTGCACCGGCATCCGGGCCACCTCAGTCAGCAAGGCCTCGATGCGCGAGGCGTACTGGGTGCGGATCCAGTCCAGCATGAAGCGGTTGGGGGCCCGCAAGGCCACGTGTGTGCTGGCACCGTCCTCGGCCAGCGTGACCTGTGGGTCGGGCAGGGGGCGTATCCAGGTGTTGAACTGCTGCGCAGGCAGTTCGGCGGCCAGGCGTTCGCGGCCCAGCGTCCAGAGGTCGGTCGTCATCTTGTGGAAAAGTCTCTAGGCGAACGCCTGGAACGGGACTTCCAACGACGACGCACCGCGTAGTTGTCCACAATCCGTGTCCATCCGTCAATGCCCCGTCACAGCCGCCAACCATGGTCCAAGTGTTTGAAGGACAAGGCTTTTTGGATATGATCGCGGGTTCCCCGAATTTCGGGACCCCTCCAACTCTTGTTTCCTCAGAAGCGGCGAGTCCATCATGGCCATGAAGCGCACCTACCAACCGTCCAAGACCCGCCGGGCCCGCACCCACGGCTTTCTGGTGCGCATGAAGACCCGGGGCGGTCGCGCTGTCATCAATGCGCGCCGTGCCAAGGGCCGCAAGCGTTTGTCCCAGGTCTGATCCGGCTGCTGCGGCCAGCGGGCCCGTCGTCTTTGCACAGGGCGTCGAGCACCTAGCCGTCCCAGGACGCGCCCGAGCCGACTCCGCCCCGACGCCCCCCTTCACGCCATGATCGGCCGTCTCGTTCAGGCCGCCGATTTCAAGCGGTTGCTGTCCGTCGCCCCTGCCGGCAAGAGCGCGCACTTCGCCTTGCACCACCTGGCGGCCCTGCCGGCTGCACCCCAGCGAAGACACATCAAGGCGGTGGCCGCGGAGTTATCCACAGCTCATGAACCTATGTGTCCACAGCCTGTGGATGAAGGTCAGGGAAAGCCACATCAGGGAAGCCCCGACCAGGGAAAACCAGATGAGGTAAAACCCGCAGCGGTCGGGTTGAGCTGGGTGGGCTGCGTGGTCCCCAAGCGCCACGCGCGCAGGGCCGTGACGCGCAACCTCATCAAGCGGCAGATCCGGGCTGCGGCCGAGCGCACGCAGGCACGTCTGCCTGGTGGTCTGTGGCTGGTGCGTCTGCGGCAGCCCTTTGCGGTGCAGGCGTTTGCGTCGGCGGCCTCGATGGCGCTGCGCGCAGCGGTCAGGGTCGAACTCGACCGCCTGTTCCAGAAAGTCGCCCCCGACGCCCCGGTGCCGGAGCGCCCCCCCCGGTGAAGCCGATTCTGCGCAAGATCGGCACCACCCTGGCGGACGCGCCGCGCGCCGCCCTGGTCGCGCTGGTGCGGGGCTACCGGATGCTGCTCAAGCCTTGGCTGGGCAACGCCTGCCGCTTCGAACCCACCTGCTCGCAGTACGCCCTGGACGCGCTGGACCGACACGGCGCCCTCGTGGGGGCCAGTCTGGCTGCGGGCCGGCTCCTGCGCTGCCACCCCTGGTGCGCAGGAGGCTGCGATGCGGTGCCGTCCCAGCCCCCGGCCCTGTTCACCCGGCTGGGATGGTCTGGCCGTCCCCACAGCGAAGAGGGGCCGCGACCGCACCAGCCGCCGCAGCCCGTCAAGCCCGACGAAACTCCAACCTTGTCTGCCCAGGAACCCGCTTCATGACCGATATGCGCCGCACCCTGTTGTGGGTGGTCTTCACGATGTCGCTCGTCTTGTTGTGGGACGCCTGGAACAAGCATTCGGGCCAGCCCTCCATCTTCGGGGCGCCGGCCTCCAGGCCGGCGGCTTCCGTACCACCGACAGCGCCCAACCCCACCCCAGCCGCAGGCCAGGGCACCACGGCCAGCCTGCCAGCGGCCGTGCCCACGCCAGCGGCCCCGTCTGCGGCGCCGGGCGTTGCAGGTGTACCGGCCCCGGGCTCGGCCGCCCCGTCTGCGGCGTCCAACGCTGCTGCGGAGCAGGTGACCATCACCACCGACGTGGTCAGGGCCACCTTCGACACCGTGGGCGGCAGCCTGGTGCGCCTGGAACTGCTCAAGCACACGGACCAGAACGACACCTCGCGCAACGTGCTGCTGTTCGACCAGAGCGCCAAGCGCCTGTACCTGGCGCAGACCGGCCTGATCACCAGCCAGGCGGGGGTGCAGTTGCCCAACCACCTCACGGCCATGAAGGTGGTGACCAGCGAGCGCACGCTGGCTGCCGGTGCCGCGCAGATCGAGCTGAAGCTCGAGTCCCCCGCCATCGACGGCCGGCGCCTGGTCAAGACCTACACCTTCAAGCGCGGCGACTACGTGGTGGGCGTGAAGCACGAGGTGTTCAACGAGGGCAGCGCCCCGGTCAGCCCGCAGCTGTACCTGCAACTGGCGCGTGACGGCAACCCGCCCGAGGGGGAGTCGGCCTTCTACTTCACCTTCACCGGGCCGGCCGTCTACAGCGAGGCCAGCAAGTTCACCAAGGTGGACTTCAAGGACATTGAAAAGGGCAAGGCCAGCCACGACAAGGCCGCCGACAACGGCTGGGTGGCGATGGTGCAGCATTACTTCGCCTCAGCCTGGCTGCTGCCGGAGAAGGTGCAGCGCGAGTTCCGCACCGCCAAGGTGGCGGACAACCACTTCAGCATCGCCATGGTGGTGCCCCTGGGTGACGTGGCGCCGGGTGCCAGCAAGGCCTTCGAGAGCCGGCTGTTCGCCGGCCCGCAGGAGGAACACAAGCTGGCCGCGCTGGCGCCGGGGCTGGAGCTGGTGAAGGATTACGGCTGGTTCACCGTGCTGGCCAAGCCGCTGTTCTGGCTGCTGGACCAGCTCTACGACATCCTGGGCAACTGGGGCTGGGCCATCGTGGCCCTGGTGTTCCTGCTGAAGGCGGCCTTCTATTGGCTCAACGCCAGCGCCTACAAGTCCATGGCCAAGATGAAGGCCATCAACCCGCGCGTGATGGAGATGCGCGAGCGCTACAAGGACAAGCCGCAGCAGATGCAGCAGGAAATGATGCGCATCTACCGCGAGGAGAAGGTCAACCCGCTGGGCGGCTGCCTGCCCATCGTGGCGCAGATGCCCTTCTTCATTGCGCTGTACTGGGTGCTGCTGTCCAGCGTGGAAATGCGCCAGGCCCCATGGATAGGCTGGATCACCGACCTGGCCGTGAAGGACCCCTGGTTCATCCTGCCGCTGCTGATGACGGCCTCCAGCCTGCTGCAGACCTGGCTGAACCCCACGCCGCCGGACCCGCTGCAGGCTAAGCTGATGTGGATCATGCCGCTGGCGTTCTCGTTCATGTTCTTCTTTTTCCCCGCCGGCCTGGTGCTGTACTGGCTGACGAACAACATCCTGTCGATTGCGCAGCAGTGGTTCATCAACAAGCGCCTGGGGGTGCTGGGCAAGTAGGCGGGGATGCCGCCGCCTGTCGGGCCAGGAAGCGGGCCGGTCCGTGAGATGCGTCACGCCCTGAAGAGCTCATCACGCGTGCAGGCTCTTGCAGGGGCCGGCGCAGGGGCGCAGGATGCATCCATGCGGGTCGACCCGGCTGTCACAGGCCGGCTCAGGGGCCGGAAGTCCTGGTCAACGGAACGCCGGGACGCGCTCCAACCCGCGCCATACACCGCCACCTGGCTTCTTCGACGCCCCGCCTTGAGCGGGGCGCTTCGCTTGAGATCCCGCCTTGGGCGTGGAACTTCGCTTCAGCGCCGCAGCTGGCTGGCCGGAGGCCCTGCCGAAGGCCGCCGTGCCCGCCCGTACACCCGATGACTGAGCACAGGCTGTCCGCCCGGGGCGCCCCCATCGTCGCCATCGCCACGGCCGCAGGGCGCGGGGCGGTGGGCATCGTGCGCGCTTCGGGCCGCGACCTCTCGCCCCTGATCGAACAGGTTTGCGGGCGCTCACTGGCACCGCGACAGGCCACGTTGCTGGATTTTCTGGACGCCCAAGGCCAGCCCATCGACCGTGGGCTGGCCTTGCACTTCCCTGCGCCGCACTCCTACACCGGTGAAGACGTGCTGGAACTGCAGGCCCACGGCGGGCCGGTGGTGCTGCAGTTGCTGCTGGCGCGCTGCCTGCAGGCCCTGCCCGGGGCGCGGCTGGCGGCGCCCGGCGAGTTCACCGAGCGCGCCTTCCTCAACGACAAGCTGGACCTGGCCCAGGCCGAGGCCGTGGCCGACCTGATCGACGCCGGCACCGAGGCCGCGGCGCGCTCGGCCGGCCGCGCCCTGTCGGGCGAGCTCTCGCACCGTGTGGACGCCTTGGCCCAGCGCATCGTGCGCCTGCGCACCCTGGTGGAAGCCACGCTGGACTTTCCCGAAGAGGAGATCGATTTCCTGCAGCAGGCCGATGCCGCGGGGCAGTTGTCCGGCATCACCGAGGCGCTGCAGGCGCTGCTGGCCACCGCCCGGCAGGGCGCCCTGTTGCGCGAAGGCCTGCGTGTGGTGATCGCGGGCCAGCCCAACGTGGGCAAGAGCAGCCTGCTCAATGCGCTGGCCGGCGCCGAGCTGGCCATCGTCACCCCCATCCCCGGCACCACGCGCGACCGCGTGAGCGAGTCCATCCAGATCGAAGGCGTGCCCGTGCACGTGACCGACACCGCCGGGCTGCGGCGCGACGAGCAGGCGGCCGACGAGGTGGAGCGCATCGGCATCGGCCGCAGCTGGGACGCCATCCGCGCGGCTGACTGCGTGCTCTTCCTGCACGACCTCACCCGCGGCGGCCAGGACGCGGCCTACGACGCCGCCGAGCGCGAGATCGAGACCAGCCTGCCGCCCGGCGTGAGCGTCATCGAGGTGTGGAACAAGGCGGATGCGGTCGGCGTGTCAGGCGAAGCGCCGTCGGCTCAACTTGAAGGCTTGACAGGCGTGGGCCCCGTTGCGCCACCAGACGGGCGAGCAGACCGGTCAAGCACCGAAGGGCTGACGCTCTCCGCCCGCACCGGCCAGGGCCTGGAAGCCCTGCGCCAGGCCCTGCTGCGCACAGCCGGCTGGCAGTCCGCGCCCGAAGGCCTGTTCATCGCCCGCGCCCGGCATGTGCAGGCGCTGCAGCGCTGCGCGCAGCACCTGGACCTGGCCCGCGCCCATCTTGCCGAACCTGCCCCGGCCCTGGACCTGCTGGCCGAAGAGCTGCGCCTGGCCCACCAGGCCCTGGGCGAGGTCACCGGGGCCTTCACGGCGGAGGATCTGCTGGGCGAGATCTTTTCGAAGTTCTGCATTGGGAAGTAGGCGTATGCCTCGACACGCCAGGTCTGCGTCCGGCTAGCGCCGGCGACAGACCGGGATCCCCATGCGGCTCTGCAATTTGCCGCCAGCATCGGCTTGTGTATTATCGAATTAATACACCAATTCAGTGCCGTGGCTTCTCTCCCCCTTCGCTTCGACATCCAGCCCAGCGACAGCACGCCGATCTACCGCCAGATCGTCGAGCAGGTGCAGCGCCGGGTGCGCAGCGGCCAATGGGGTGCCGGGGAGGAACTGCCCAGCGTGCGCGCCGTGGCGCTGGAGCACGCCATCAACCCCATGACCGTGTCCAAGGCCTACGGCCTGCTGGAGGCCGAAGGCCTGCTGGAGCGCCGCCGTGGCATGGGCATGGTGGTGGCAGCCCATGCCGCCGACCCCGAGGCACGGCGCTGGCTGCAGTTGGAGCCGGCACTCACTTCCTTGGCGCAGCAGGTGACGGAGTTGGGGCTGGCGGCCGATGAGGCGGTGGCGCGCTTCGCCGCTGCCCTGCGCCGCCGTGGCGAAGAGGCTGCGTCCGCTGCCGCCAGCCTGGAGCCCCAGACCGTGCCAGTCCCTCCTGCCGGCGCCAGCGCCGGCGCAGACGCCGACGCCGATGCCGACGCCACGGCCCGCCCCGCCACCCGACCCTCCACTTGAATGACGAGAAGGGAGAGCTCCCCATGAACCCCCAGGCCCTGCACGCCCCGTCGCCTCTGGCGCCAGCCGCTGCCTCACCCCATCAGGCGGCCGCCGCCGCACAGCGTGAACCTGCCACCGCCGCTGCGCTGCCCGCCGTGCTGACAGCCCAGGACGTGAGCCTGCGCTACCGCAGCCAGACCGTGCTCCACCACGTGAACCTGACCGTGCCCGCGGGGGCGGTGGTGGGCCTGGTGGGGCGCAACGGCGCGGGCAAGAGCAGCCTGCTGCGCTGCCTGCTGGGGCTGACCCTGCCCGACAGCGGGCAGTGCGAGTTGCTGGGCTGCCCTTCGGCTGATCTGAGCGACGAGGTACGCGCGCGCCTGGGCTACGCCGCCCAAAGCCCGGACCTGTTCGACCGCCTCACGGCTGACCAGCACTTCACGCGCCTGGCGGGCTGGTACCCCCGCTGGAGCACCGAGCGCGTCCTGGTGCTGGCGGCCCAGTGGGAGCTGCCCCTGGGGCGCAAGGCGCGAGACCTTTCCTTGGGTGATCAGCAAAAACTCAGCGTCATCCTGGCCCTGGCGCATGACCCGGACCTGTTGATCCTGGACGAGCCGGTGGCCAGCCTGGACCCGCTGAGCCGCCGCGCCTTCATGCGCGCCCTGTTCGAGCGCGGCGACCATGATGAGCCGGGCGGGCGCGAACAGGCCCGCACCGTGCTCATCAGCAGCCACCTCCTCACCGATCTGGAACGCGTGGTCACGCATGTGGCCTTCCTGCGCCGTGGCCAGATGCAGCTCTTTGGCGCCTGGGACGAGCTGGCCGAGCATGTGCGTCTGCTGGAACTGCCGGCGGGCAGTTCCGCCCTGCCCACCACGGGCGTGCTGCACCGGCGCGAGCAGGCCGGCAGCGTGCGCGTGCTGTTCGACGACCGCCATGCCGACGCGCCACCAGCCAGCGGCCGGCCGCTGAACCTGGAAGACCTGTTCGCGGAGCTGAACACATGAAGGCGGCGGTGGCGACAGGCGGCGCCTCCGCACGGCGCCAGGCGTGGGCGGCCAGCGCACCCTCGGCCTCGGCCATCGGGCCGGTGGCGGTGCTGGGAACCGGCACGTCGCTGCTGGTCAGCGCCTTCGCCTGGGTGGCCGATCCGCAGGCCGGGCTGGGTTCGGCGGCGCCCATGCTGGAGGGCCTGTGGGTGTTCGTCACCTCGCTCGTGATTTGGATGGGTGCGTTGCACAGCGTCAACACCTTGCGTGCCGATCTGAGCTTGCTGCGTCGGCGCGCGGCCCCCCAGGCGGCGGCCGCCCAGACCCTTCAGCATGCGAGGCGGCTTTGGGCGGGTTGGGCGCTGGCGCTCTTGCCGCCCACACTGATCTTCAGCCTGGTGGGCACCGGCCGCTGGGCCGACCCGCTGCACCTGGCCGGTCCGGCGCTGCAACTGCTGCTGTTCGCTCTGGCCTGGACACACGCCGCGGCGTGGCACGGCCTGCACCCGGCCCGGGGCCTGCTGGCGGGCCTGGCCGCGCCCGCAGTCTGGGGCTGGTGGGCCTTCTCCGAAGGCGGACCGCGGCGGATGTTCGAGCACCAGCCTGCGGCGCTGGCCGGGCTGTGTGCGCTGGCGCTGCTGGCGGTGGCCTGGGTGGCGAAGGACTTGAGCGGGCGCGCAGCGCTCAGCGCGCACACCGCAAGTGCTGAAGGAACTGCTGACAGGCCCACGCCCTGTCAGCGCTGGAACGCCTGGTGGACGCGCCGCGCCCTGCGCTGGCAGCCGTTGGATCCGTCTTCGGGGTGGGGCATCATCTTCCTGTCCACCCAGGTTGCGAGTTGGCTGAGCCGCCCGGATTCCTGGCTGCGCGTGTGGGGCGACGACGTGGGCTTTGCCTCAGCGATGGCCCTGGCCGTCATGACCTTATTCATGCTGTCCAGCCTGCGCACGGATGCGCTGCACTGGCGTTTGCTGCTGGCACCCGGGCCGGGCGGGCGGCGCTGGCTGGGGCTGCGCATCCTCCTGGCCAGTGCGGGTTTCGTGGTGATCTGCCTGGGCGTGCTCACACTGGGGCTGGCGGCAGTGTTCAGCGTGATGATTGAAATGTCCTCGACCCAGGTGGACTGGACCGCCTGGGTGCGAGTGGCCTCGAAGGTTTGGGTTCCACTTGCGTTGGACCTTGCCACGGCGCTGTGTCTGGCCATGTTGAGCCGGCGTCTGGGGCTGGGCAGAGCCATGGCGCTGTTGACGGGGAGCATCGTGTTGCTGGTACTGGCGGCCGCGGCCGATTTTGGCGGGGGCTCGGCATTTGCGACGCAGCTCTGGTGGCCGCGCAATGCGTGGTCGAACGCTGCCCAGGGGCTGCTGATCCTGGCCCTGGCCTGGGCCGCCAATCAAGCCTGGCGCAGCGTGGACCTGGCGCAGTTGATGAAGCAGCGGCAGAAGGCGCTGGACGAGCAGGCCGAGCTTCGCGGCGAGGCGCGGTCTCCACGCCGTTGAATCCCGGCCTCGGCGGCACCCTGGCGCGCGGGCGCGACGTCCGCCCTTCATAGGCGGGGCACACTCCAGGTTGATGCCTTCGCCCGCGCCCTCCCACCCCTGGCTCGCCCTGTGCGCCACCCTGGCCGTGCAGGTGCTGGTGACGATGGCCCTGGTCTCGGCCTCGGTGCTGGCGCCGGCGGTGGCGCCCACGCTGGGGGTGGCGCCGGAGCGCATCGGGTTGTATGCCGCGGTGGGCTACCTGCTGGCCATGGTGTCGGGCCTGCGCAGCGGCCATGGGGTGGCCGCTGTGGGCGCGCTGCGCCTGACGCAGTGGGCGCTGTTGTCCTGCGCCGCCGGCACGGTGCTGGCGGGCCTGGGCCCGGTGGCCACGCTGTTGCCGGCGGCGGCGCTGATCGGCGTGGGCTACGGCTTGGTGAACCCGGCGGCGGCGGCGGTGCTGAACCACCACGTGCCCACCACGGCGCGCGGGCTGTTCTTCTCCACCAAGCAGACGGGGGTGCCCATTGGCGTGGCCTTGGCGGGGCTGCTGATGCCGCTGGGCCTGGTGACCCTCGGCTGGCGCGCCACCGCCGTGGCCTTGGGCGTGGCCTGCGTGCTCACGGCGCTGGCCGTGCAGCCCAGCGTGAAGCGGCTGGAGCCGCCGCGCATGCCGCCGCCGCCCGATGGCTCGCTGCGGCTGCTGCTGACGGTGTGGCGCCACCCAGGCCTGCGCGCCATGAGCCTGGCCTCGCTGGCCTTCGCCAGCACGCAGCAGGTGTTCGTGACGTTTTTGGTCTCGCTGCTGAACCTGGGCCTGGGCTGGTCACTCGCCGCTTCGGCCGGCCTGCTGGCGGTGTCGCAGGTGGCCAGCGCGGTGGCGCGCATCGCCTTCGGTGTGGTGGGCGACCGTTGGCTCGCCCCCTGGCGTGTGCTGGTGGGCCTGGGCCTGACCATGGCGCTGAGCTGTGTGGCCTTGGGCGCGGTGGCGCTCGGCTGGCGCGAGACGCCGCTGGCGGTGGTAGCCGTGGTGGCCCCGGCTTGTGCGGCCACAGCCATGGGCTGGAACGGCGTGTTCTTTGCGGCGCTGGCGCAGCGCGTGCCGCGTGAAGACCTGCCGCGCATTTCCGGGGCCACGCAGTTTTTCACCTTCGGCGGCGGCATGGCGGGCCCGCTGCTGTTCGGCGAGTCCGTCCGGGCCGGTGCCGGCTGGGGCTGGGGGTTCGTCGCGGTGGCCCTGGTGCCGCTGTTGGCCGCGTGGAACCTGGCGCACGCTTCGCGGGCCCAGCGTCTGTGACGCACACCGGGCGCGCAAGGCGCGGTCCGGTCACTGCCTTCCTGGGCCTTCAGTGCCCCTCGAAGTCCACCAGCGTGAACAGTGGCAGCCCGGACTCGCGCAGCCGGGCCGAGCCGCCCAGCTCCGGCAGGTCCACGATGGCCGCGCCTTCGATCACGGTGGCCCCCAGGCGCTCCAGCAACCGTCGCCCGGCCATCATCGTGCCGCCGGTGGCGATGAGGTCGTCGATCAGCACCACGCGGTCGCCGGGCTTGACGGCGTCGGTGTGCATCTCCACGGTGGCGCTGCCGTACTCCAGTTCGTAGGATTCCTGCACGGTGGTGAAGGGCAGCTTGCCCTTCTTGCGGATGGGCACGAAGCCGACGTTGAGCTCGTAGGCCAGCACCGAGCCGATGATGAAGCCGCGCGCGTCCAGCCCGGCGATGGCGCTGGGGCGCACGTCGAAGTAGCGGTGGACGAACTGGTCGATGAGCACGCGGAACACGCGGGGGTTGGACAGCAGCGGCGTGATGTCGCGGAACTGCACGCCTGGCGAGGGCCAGTCGGGCACGGTGCGGATGTGTTGGCGGATGGTCTGCGCGGGCGCGCCCACCCGGTGTTCGGCGCGCTCCGGGGTCGGGTTCGCCGCCGGGGCGGCCGGGTCGTTCGGATTCTTCTTCATCGAGCGGGTCTTCCCTTCAACCGTTGAGCAGGCGGGCCTCGGCCAGGGCCAGGGCTTCGGGCAGGCCGGACAGCACCAGGGTGTCACCCGCGGCCAGCCGCAGGTCGTCGCGCGGCTCGATGACCGCGCCGCCCGCCTGGCGCACCGACACCACCTGCACCCCCATGGCGTGCAGCGCCAGATCACCCAGGCCGTCGCCCAGGTGGCCGGCCGCAGCGGGCAGCGTGACGCTGAGCAGCCGGGCTTGCGCCAGCGTCTGCACCGTGTCGTCATCGGCGCCGTGGAAGTAGCCGCGCAGCAGGCGGTAGCGCGCGTCGCGCGCATCGCGCGTGATGCGGATGACGCGTGCCATGGGCACGCCCACCAGCGCCAGGGCATGGCCGGCCAGCATGAGCGAGCCCTCGATGGCCTCGGGCACCACCTCGGTGGCGCCGGCCGCGCGCAGGCGGTCCATGTCGGTGTCGTCCACCGTGCGCACGATCACCGGCACCTTGGCTGCATGCTCGCGCACCAGGTGCAGGATCTTCAGCGCTGAAGGCGTGTCGTGGTAGGTGATCACCACCGCGCTGGCGCGCGCCAGACCGGCGGCCATCAGGCTTTGCAGGCGCGCCGCGTCGCCGAACACCACGCTCTGGCCGGCGGCGGCGGCCTGGCGCACGCGGTCGGGGTCCAGGTCCAGCGCCATGTAGGGGATGTGCTCGGGCTCCAGCAGCCGCGCCAGGTTCTGCCCGCTGCGCCCGAAGCCGCAGATGATGACGTGGGCCTCGGTGGAGATGGACTTCCTGGCGATCGAGGTCAGCGCCACGGACTGCATGAGCCAGTCGTTGGCGCTCAGGCGGTTGACGATGCGGTCGCTGAACATCACCAGGAAGGGGGCGGCCAGCATCGACAGCACCATGGCCGCCAGCACCGGGCTCACCCATTGCGGCGCCACCAGGTTCAGGTCCGCCCCCAGGGTCAGCAGCACGAAGCCGAACTCGCCGGCCTGCGCCAGGTACAGCCCGGTGCGCAGCGCCGTGCCCGGCGCGGCCCGAAACAGACGTGCCAGCGCAGCGATGAGCACGAATTTCGCGAAGATGGGGCCCGTGGTCAGCAGCAGCACGATGAACCACTGGTCCAGCACCAGCCTCCAGTCCAGCTTCATGCCGATGGTGATGAAGAACAGGCCCAGCAGCACGTCGTGGAAGGGCCGGATGTCGGTCTCCACCTGGTGCTTGTACTCGGTCTCGGCCACCAGCATGCCGGCCACGAATGCGCCCAGGGCCAGGGACAAGCCGGCGTGCTCGGTCAGGTAGGCCAGGCCCAGGGTGATGAGCAGCAGGTTCAGGATGAACAGCTCGTCGCTCTTGCGCCGCGCCACCAGCGTCAGCCACCACCGCATCACTTTCTGCCCGCCCACCAGCAGCACCGTCAGCAGCGCCACGGCCTTGAGCAGCGCCAGGCCGAGCGAAGTAGCCATCTCCTCCGGGCTCGAGCCCAGCGCCGGGATGATGACCAGCAGCGGCACCACGGCCAGATCCTGGAACAGCAGGATGCCCAGCACACGCTTGCCGTGCTCGCTGTCGAGCTCCAGCCGCTCGGCCATGAGCTTGACGATGATGGCGGTGCTGGACATGGCAATGGCCCCGCCCAGCACCACCGCGCCCTGCCAGCCCAGCTCCCACGGCCGGGTGGTGAAGGAGAACAGCCACAGCAGCAGGAAGTGGCCGGCCACGGCCCCCACCATCGTCAGGCCCACCTGCGACAGCCCCAAGCCGAACACCAGCGTGCGCATGCTGCGCAACTTGGGCAGGTTGAACTCCAGCCCCAGCACGAACATGAGGAACACCACGCCGAACTCGGCCAGGTAGCGCACGCCGGCGGTGTCCTTGGCCAGGGCCAGGGCGTTGGGCCCGATCAGCACGCCCACCACCAGGTAGCCGAGCATGGGCGGCAGCTTCAGCGTACGAAACACCACCACGCCGGCCACCGCGGCGATGAGGTACAGCAGCACGAGTTCGAGGGTGGAGGCCATGCGTGCAGGCTCAATAGAATCGGCCGATCCTATCGGAGGGTGATGGCGCGCAGCGGCCTGGGCCGGGCCGCCCGTCCTGACAGGCCTCAAGGCACCCCGCCCCCGACCCTGCCCCCCGCCTCGCCCGGCACCCACCCTGCACCCCACCCTCACAGCCCTTGACTGCGCCGACCTCCATGCCCTCTTCCACGCCTTCCAGCGTGCCCGCTCGCCCTGAGGCGCCCGACACCGCGCGGGCGCCGGGCGGCTTCAGCGCCGAGCGCGCGCTGGCCCTGGCCGCGCAGACCTTCGAGATCGAGGCGCGCGCGCTGCAGGCCCTGGCCGCCCGCCAGGGCGAGGGCTTCGTGCGGGCGGTGCAGGCCATGCTGGCCTGCCGCGGCCGCACCATCGTCATGGGCATGGGAAAGAGCGGCCATGTGGGACGCAAGGTCGCCGCCACGCTGGCCTCCACCGGCACGCCCGCCTTCTTCGTCCACCCGGCCGAAGCCAGCCACGGCGACCTGGGCATGGTCACACCCGGCGATGTGGTGCTGGCCATCTCCAACAGCGGCGAGAGCGACGAACTCGCCGCCCTGCTGCCGGCGCTGCGCCGCTTGTCGGTGACGCTGGTGGCCATGACCGGCAACACGCAGTCGGCGCTGGCGCGCCATGCCGACATCGTGCTGTCCAGCGCGGTGGACCAGGAGGCCTGTCCGCTGAACCTGGCGCCCACGGCCAGCACCACGGCGCAGATGGCCCTGGGCGACGCGCTGGCCGTGGCGCTGCTGGACGCGCGCGGCTTCGTGGAGGCCGACTTCGCCCGCTCGCACCCGGGCGGCAGCCTGGGGCGCAAGCTGCTGATGCACGTGCGTGACCTCATGCGCAGCGGTGACGCGCTGCCCCAGGTGCCGCCCACGGCCTCCATGAGCCAGATGCTGCGCGAGATGAGCGCCAAGGGCCTGGGCTTCACCGCGGTGGTGGGCCCGGATCGGCAGGTGCTGGGCATCTTCACTGACGGCGATCTGCGCCGCCTGATCGAGCGTGGTGCCGACCTGCTGCCCCTGACGGCGCAGGACGTGATGCACCGCAGCCCCCGTCTGGTGCGCGAGGACGCCCTGGCGGTGGATGCCGCGGGCCTGATGGAGCAGCACCGCATCACCAGCGTGATCGTCGTGGACGCTGGCGGCTGCATCGCCGGCGCGCTGAACAGCAACGACCTGATGCGCGCCAAGGTGATCTGATGCCCTGCCCCGAGTCACCGGCCCCATGACACCCCACCTGAACTTTCCACCCGGGCTGCTGCTGCAGGCCCAGGGCCCGGACTTCGGCATGAAGGCCGCGATCTTCGACGTGGACGGCGTGTTGACCGACGGGCGCCTCTACATCGGTGAGCAGGGCGAGACCGTCAAGGCCTTTGCCACGCTGGACGGCCACGGCATCAAGCTGCTGGCGCGCGGCGGCATCGCCCCCATCGTGATCACCGGCCGCGACTCGGCGGCCGTGCGCCGCCGCGTGGCCGATCTGGGCATCGCGCACGCGGTGTACGGTGCGGCTGACAAGCGTGCCGCCGCCCAGGACGTGCTGCGGCGTCTGGGTCTGGACTGGCCCGAGGTGGCGGCCATGGGCGACGACTGGCCCGACCTGCCCCTGCTCAAACGCGCCGGCTTTTCCTGCGCCCCTGCGCAGGCGCATGCCGAGGTGCGCGCGGTGGTCCACCATGTGACGTCGGCCACGGGCGGCCACGGCGCGGCGCGCGAGTTCTGCGATCTGCTGCTGGTGGCGGCCGGTCGCTATGCCGGCTTGCTGGCCGAGCATCACGGCACCCTGGACGCCCAGTGACCCCCAAGACCTCGCGCGGTATCGAACTGGCGCTGCCGGATCTGCCGGAAGTACCCATCTCGCTGGGCCCCGGCCCCGGCGGGCCGCGTACCGAGGCGGCGGTGCTGCCTTGGTCGACCCGGCTGCGCGATGCGCTGGCGGCTGCCTTGCCGCTGCTGCTCATGCTGGCGCTGGCCGTGGGCTCGTGGTGGCTGGTGCGCAGCGCCCCCCAACCCCTGGAGCCGCGGCCTCCGGCTTCCAGCCGGCTGGACCCCGACTACACCATGACCGGTTTCAAGGTGCAGCGCTTTGCCGCCGACGGCCGGCTGCGGGTGCAGATCGAGGGCCAGCAGATGCGGCACCTGCCGGCGGCCGGCCGCCTGGAGATCGAGGGTGCCACCATCCGGGCCTACTCGCCCGAAGGGCGCGAGACCGTGGCCACGGCGCAGCGCGCCCTGGCCGATGACGAGACCACCGAGGTGCAGCTCATCGGTGGTGCCCGCGTGCAAAGCCTCACCGCAGCCGGCCAGCCGGCCCTGCTGGAAAGCGAGCGTCTGCTGCTGTTCCCCAAGGAGCGCCGCGTGCGCAGCGAGCAGCCGGTGCGGGTGCTCCTGGGCGAAGACGAGTTCGTGGCTGCCGCGCTGGACTATCGCCAGGACAGTGGCGCACTGGAGCTCGCCGGGCCCCTGCGCGGGGTGTTTGCGCCGCGCAGCAGTGCTGCGGCGGCCCGCCCATGAAGCCTGCTGGCGGGCGGGGACGCTCGCTGCGTTCATGCCCCCACCGGCCCGGGCCCGCCTGGGCGCTGGCAGGATGCGTCCATGGCATTTGACGCGGTCGTTCTCTTCTTCGCCCTGGGCGTGTTCGCCCGGCTGGTGCGCAGCGATCTGCGCCTGCCCGAGGCGCTGTACGAGACGCTGTCGATCTACCTGCTGCTGGCCATCGGCCTGAAAGGCGGGGTGGAGCTGTCGCGCCAGCCCCTGGCGGTGCTGGCCCCGCAGGTGCTGGCTTGCGCCGCGCTGGGCTTTTCCATCCCGCTGCTGCTGTTTCCCGCGCTGCGTGCCTTGCGTCTGCAGCCGGCCGATGCGGCCAGCGTGGCGGCGCACTTCGGATCGGTCAGTGTGGTCACTTTCGCGGTGGCCACGACCGCGTTGCAGCGCGCCGGCGTCGCCTACGAGACGCATGCCCCGCTGTGGGTGGCGGTGATGGAGGCCCCGGGCATCGTGGCCGGCATCCTGCTGGCGCGCTGGTCCCTGCGCTCGGCCGCGCCTTCGGGGGCGACCAGGCCGGCGCGGCGAAGCGGCTGGGGCGCGCTGGCGCATGACGTGCTCTTCGGCAAGAGCGTGCTGCTCTTGCTGGGCGGACTGGCCATCGGTGCGGTGGCCGGAGTGGCCGGCACCGAGCCGCTGCGCGCCGTGTTCGTGGAGCCCTTCAAGGGGGTGCTGGCGCTGTTTCTGCTGGAGCTGGGCCTGGTGGCGGGATCGCGCCTGGGCGAGGTGCGCCGCTTTGGCGCGGCGGTGCTGGCCGTGGGCGTGCTGGTGCCGCCCGTCCTGGCGTTGCTGGGGGCCGCCGTGGGTCTGGCGCTGGACCTGTCCACGGGCGGTGTGGCCCTGATGGCCACGCTGGCCGCCAGCGCCAGCTACATCGCCGCCCCCACGGCCATGCGCATCGCCGTGCCCGAGGCCAATGCCGCGCTGTCCATCACCGTGGCCCTGGGCATCGCCTTCCCGTTCAACCTGTTGATCGGCATCCCGCTCTACTTGGAGCTGGCCCGCAGGGTGGTCCAATGACGGCCGTGCACAAGCATCCCCGTACCCTGCTGGTGATCGTGGCCGAGGCTGCGTTGGAAAAGCCGCTGGTGCGCGAGGTGCGCGAGCACGGCGGTCAGTTCTGGACCGTGTCGGAGGTGCACGGCGCGGGCCTGGAAGGCGTGCGCGACGGCGACTGGGAAGCCGACCGCACCATCGAGCTCAAGGTGATCTGCGAGCCTCAGGTGGCCGACGCCATCGCCCGCCAGGTGATGGCCACCTATGCCCCCCACTTCAGCGTCGGGCTGTATTTCGGCGAGGTGGCTGTGCTCAGGCCCGAGCGGTACTGAGCGTTTGTGAAACCGCCCTGCCTACCCGGCTGCCCCTGTGTCCGAAGGAGCTCCCCGCAGGGCCTCGCGGCGCTGGCGCCCCGGTCGGGCCTGGTGCTGGTGACCCCCGGCGCTGACCATCAGTTCGCCCGGGGGCACCTACACGAACTCGCAACTCGTGTTCGTGGCCCGGTCCTCGCTGTCGCTGTGGCTGGTGTTCGTGTTCATCCAGACCATCCGCCACCGCGACCACTTCCTGCCCGAAGCCTCGCCCTTTGACGAGTCGGCGCACGCGCAGCCACCCATGGCGGCCCAGGCCTGGGCGAGCTTCGGGCTGCTCGTGACGTCGCTGGGGTGCGTGGTGGGCCTGGCCAAACTGAAGTCGCCGGCCCTGGAACGGCTGGTCATCGAACTGGACGCGCCCAAGCGCGCCATGGGCATCCTGATCGCCTTGATCGTGCTCATGCCCGAGACCTGGGCAGCCATCCGCGCAGCGCGCGCCCATCGGCTGCAGACCAGCATGAACCTGACCGTAGGCTCCGCGCTGGCCAGCATCGGCCTGACGATCCCCATCGTGATGGGGGCAACCGTGCTGTGAAACCTGCCGCTGGAACTGGGCCTGGGGCCCAAGGACATCGCCCTGCTGGCGCTGACCTTCATCGTGGGGTCGATCACCCCGGCGTCCGGGCGAACCAACCTCATGCACGGGGCGGTGCACCTGCTGCTGTTCGCCGCCTTCCTGTTCCTGACCCTGGTGCCCTGACCCGCAGGCGTGCACCGCCGCTTTCGAGGGCTGGTCCGGGCAGGGCCCGGACCTCGGGGGCGATCCTGAGAAAACGCCGGGCCGTCCCAAGTTTTCTCGCGCCCCCTTGGGGGGCTGGTCCGGGCAGGGCCCGGACCTGGGGGGCGATCAGTACCCGCCCTGATCCCCGCGGTCGTTGCCCCGGCCGTAAGAGCCGCGCCCACCGCCGTCGTTGTCCCCGCCTTGGTGGCGGTCGCTGGCGCCGTAGCCGCCGCGGTCACCGCCCCGGCCACCGCCACTGCCGTAACCTGCGCCACCGCCGCCGTAGCCTCGACCGCCGCCTCCGCCTCCTCCGCCGGTGCCGCCGCCGCCACCGTAGCCACCACGACCGGCACCGCCGCCGCCGCCGTAGGGGCTGCGTCCACCGCCACCGCCGTACCCACCGCCACCGCCACCGCCACCGCCGTAACCACCGCCACCGCCGCCGCCGTAGCCGCCGCGACCACCGCCGCCACCGCCGAAGCCGCCCGGGCGCTCCTCACGCGGACGGGCTTCATTGACGACGACCGCGCGGCCTTCCAGCGGTTGGCCGTTCATGCCGTTGATGGCTGCCTGCGCTTCCGCATCAGACCCCATCTCCACGAAGCCGAACCCCTTGGAGCGGCCGGTATCCCGGTCCATCATCACCTTGGCCGATGTGACGTTGCCGAACTGGCCGAATGCCTGCAGCAAAGACTCGTCGCGCACCGAATAAGCCAGATTACCTACGTACAGTTTGTTTCCCACTGGAAAAGCCCTTCATCTCTCGAACCAGACAACATGTGGAGCTTGTACCCAGCGGAACCATTCAGCTACAGGCGCGGCGTCCATACACGACTTTGGATTATCAAGGGTCGCATTACCAGACCACAAAGCCCGATATCCAGAAGTGTTGTTTTCCTGCCCCCCGTGCAAACCCGTATCCGGTACCCCTCGTGCCCGCCCCGCGCGCAACCCTGCATGCCCACAGCTTGCCCGCAGCCTGCACGCGCAGCCTTGCGTATGCGCAGGCCCTGCACTGACGCGGTTCTGGCGCGCAGTACCATCCCGGTGACGGACCCTTGAGCGCGACTTGGACAGCGAAGCACCACCCCAGTTCGACCATATCGTCGTGGGAGCGGGCACGGCCGGTTGCATGCTGGCCAACCGGCTGAGCGCCGACCCGAATCGGCAGGTTTTGTTGATCGAGGCGGGCGGGCGTGACGACTACCCCTGGATCCACATCCCGGTGGGCTATCTCTACTGCATCGGCAACCCGCGCACGGACTGGCTGTACTTCACCGAGCCGGACCCGGGGCTGAACGGGCGACGCCTGCGCTACCCCCGCGGCAAGGTGCTGGGCGGCAGTTCCAGCATCAACGGCATGATTTACATGCGGGGTCAATCGCGGGACTACGACGGCTGGGCCGAGTTCACTGGCGACCCGACCTGGGCCTGGACGCACTGCCTGCCGGTGTTCAAGTCGCATGAGGACCACTGGCGCGGCGCCAGCGAGCTGCATGGCAGCGGGGGCGAGTGGCGCATCGAGCGGCCACGTGTGCGTTGGGACATCCTGGATGCGTTCTCGCAGGCGGCGCAGGAGGCCGGCATCCCGGCCACGGAGGACTTCAACACCGGTCACAACGAGGGCGTGGGCTACTTCGAGGTGAACCAGCGCAGCGGCCTGCGCTGGAACGCCTCCAAGGCTTTCCTGCGCCCGGTGATCCAGCGTCCCAACCTGCAGGTCTGGACCGGGGCCCAGGTGCAGCGCCTGACTCTGGGCCGCGCTTCCGATGGCCAGTTGCAGTGCGACGGCGTGGAGCTGCTGCCCACCCACGGCGCGCCCCGCGGTGCCCGGGCCCGCCGCGACGTGGTGATGGCCGCGGGCGCCCTGGGCACGCCGCAGATCCTGCAGCTCTCGGGCGTGGGCCCGGCGCCCTTGCTGCACGCGCACGGCATCGCGCCGCTGCATGAGCTGCCTGGCGTGGGGCAGAACCTGCAGGACCACTTGCAGATCCGCGCCGTCTACGGCGTGCAGGGCGTGAAGACGCTCAACACCATGGCGGCCTCGGCCTTCGGCAAGGCCTTGATCGGCCTGGAGTACCTGCTGCGCCGCACCGGGCCGATGAGCATGTCGCCCTCGCAGCTGGGGGCCTTTGCCCGCTCATCGGCTGACCGCGCCTGGGCCAACGTGCAGTACCACGTGCAGCCCCTGTCGCTGCCGGCCTTCGGTGAGCCGCTGGACCGCTTCAACGCCTTCACCGCCAGCGTATGCAACCTGAATCCCACGGCGCGCGGTCAGGTGCGCATCGCCAGCGCCGACCCCCGGGCCGCCCCGCTGATCGAGCCGCGCTACCTGAGCACACCCGAAGACCGCCTGGTGGCGGCGCAGTCGCTGCGCCTGACGCGCCGCATCGTCGGCCAACCGGCGCTGGCGCGGTACCGGCCGCAGGAACTGAAGCCGGGTGCGCAGTTCGAGAGCGATGAAGACCTCGCGCGTCTGGCCGGTGACATCGGTACCACCATCTTCCACCCCGTGGGCACCTGCCGCATGGGCCGCCCCGACGACCCGATGTCGGTGGTCGACCCCCGGCTGGCGGTGCGCGGCGTGCGTGGCCTGCACGTGGCCGACGCCAGCGTCATGCCCACCATCACCAGTGGCAACACCAATTCACCCACGCTGATGATCGCGGAGCGGGCTGCGGGCTGGATCCTCGCCAGCACCTGAGCAACCGCAGGGACCCGCCAGGGGCCAGGCGCTGCCCCCCGGAACGCGGTCGAGCAGTTGCGCGGTGACGAGGTTGCGCGGGTATGTCCTGATGCCGCGGCCTGAACGCGTCCTTACATTCCCGTCACTCGCGTTGGCCCTTGCCAGGATTGGCGGTTGCTCGACAGGCGGGGGATCGAGGAGACGCACCATCAACAGCGCCCGCCACGCCACCACGGTTTTTCCGGGTGCGCGTGGCAGAGGTGCCCAGGCCCCGCAAGGGGCCTGACTTTTTTGCGCATTACGACGCGAACCCTCAAGAGGGCGTGAGCGGATGGCGGGCCGGCCCGGGCATACTCTGTGCATCATGAGCAACCCGAAGAGTTCTGCACCCACGCAACTGGACATCCCGGCCATGCCGGCGGCGCTGGTACGCCTGTCGCGCCTGCTGCAGGCCGAGGAGGTCGATCTCAAGGCGCTGGCTTCCCTGGTGGAGTCCGACATGGCGCTGGCCGCGGCCGTCATGAAGGCTGTGAGCTCGGCCATCACGGGCGTGCGCGGGCGCGTCAACAGCGTGCAGCAGGCTGTCACCTTCCTGGGAATCCGCGAGGTGGCGGCCATCACCTACGAGGTGAGCATGCGTGCCGCCTTTCCGCCCATCGTCGAGCTCGACCTGGTATGGAAGCGCGGAGCCAGGCGCGGCAACCTCATGAAGTTCCTGGCGCAGAAGATGCGGCTGGAGCCTTACGCCGCCCACGCGGCCGGCTTGTTCGAGGAGTGCGGCAAGGCAGTGCTGTTCCGCCACGCGCCCGACCACTACCGCTCCATGCTGCGCGCTGCGCCCGCCGACATGGATCTGGTCATCCTGGAGCGCGCGGGCTTCGGCATCGGCCACGACGAACTCGGCGCCCGCATGTGCGAGGCCTGGATGCTGTCACCCGAGGCCGTGAACAGCGTGCGCCGGCACCTGGAGGTGCTCCTGACAGGGGAGTTGCCCGCCGAACCGGAGCCGCGCGAACTCAGTGCGGTCTCGGCCATCGTGTGGACCATCATGAACAACCCGGGCAAGCTGGGCGAGGCCGTGCAGCATTACGCGCCCCAGATCGGGCGCGACCCCGACGACGTGATGGACGCGGCCGAGATCGCCATCGAGCGGGCCGACGAGGCTGCTGGGGCGGGCCAGTAGCGCACCCCGCTGGCCTGTTCTGCATGAGTCGGTTCGCCGGCACACCCCGTTCGGGCCCGCCCGCGGGCGGTGACCCAGGCCGACACCGGCCACTGTCAAGGCCCCAAGTCGGGGAAGACCATCATCCACGGGGCGGGCCATCCGGGCTAGTCTGCGCCCCGTTCGATCCCATTCGATTCCATCCCGTTCCCTCTCACCTGATCGCGCCGCCTGCGGCGCCCGCACGCCATGAAGACCGACATCGCAGCTGACAAGCTGGCGCTGCAGCGCCTGTACCACTGGGAAACCACGGCCCCGGATCGCGTCGTCCTCACCCAGCCCATGGGCAGCGGGGTGGTGCGCGACTTCACCTGGGCGCAGCTCATGGACCAGTCGCGGCGCATGGCCGCACACCTGCAGTCCCAGGGCATCCAGCCGGGCGACCGTGTGGCCCTCATGTCCAAGAACACGGCCCACTGGTTGATGAGCGACTTCGCCATCTGGTTGGCCGGCGGCGTCTCGGTGCCGCTGTACCCCACGCTGGCCCCGGCCACCATCACGCAGATCCTGGAGCACAGCGGCGCCAAGCTGCTGTTCGTGGGCAAGCTGGACGGCTGGGAGGGCATGAAGCCCGGCGTGCCCGCGGGCCTGCCCTGCATCAGCCACCCGCTGTCACCCGACGACGCCAGGCGCAGCTATCCCGGCTGGGACGACATCTGCGCGCGCACGGCGCCGCTGGCCGGCCAACCGGTGCGCGACGGGGATGAACTCTCCACCATCATGTACACCTCGGGCACCACGGGCACACCCAAGGGCGTGATGCACAGTTTTGCCACCTTCGCCTGGGGCGTGGAGTCCGGCTTGAAGCGCGTGCCCGTGCTCAACCAGGACGCGCGCATGCTCAGCTACCTGCCGCTGGCCCACGTGGCCGAGCGCGCGCTGGTGGAGCACGGCCTGCTGGCCGCGGGCATGCGCATCTTCTTCGCCGAGAGCCTGGACACCTTCACGGCTGACCTGCAGCGCGCCCGGCCCACCGTATTTTTCTCGGTGCCGCGCCTGTGGGTGAAGTTCCGCCAGGGCGTGAACGCCAAGATGCCGCAGGCCAAGCTGGAGCGGCTGCTGAAGATCCCCATCCTGCGTGGCATCGTGAAGAAGAAGATCCTGTCGGCCCTGGGCCTGGACCAGTGTCAGTTCGCCGCGGGCGGTGCCGCCCCCATGCCGCCGGACCTGCTGCGCTGGTACGCCACGCTGGGCCTGGAAGTGGTGGAGGTCTACGGCATGACCGAGAACTGCGGCATCAGCCACGCCACGCTGCCCGGCCACCCGCAGCCCGGCACGGTGGGTCTGCCGTACGACGGCATACACAGCCGCCTCGACCCCGCCACGGGCGAGATCCAGATGAAGGCACCGTGCCTGATGCTGGGCTACTACCGCGAGCCGGAGCTCACCGCCCAGACTTTCACCGCCGACGGCTGGCTGCACACCGGCGACAAGGGCGAGATGGATGCACAGGGCAACCTGCGCATCACCGGCCGCGTGAAAGACCTGTTCAAGACCAGCAAGGGCAAGTACGTCGCCCCCGCGCCCATCGAGGACCGCCTGGTCATGCACACCGCGGTGGAGGCCTGCTGCGTGACGGGCGCCAACCTGGGCCAGCCGCTGGCCCTGCTGATGCTCAACGCCGACGCCGTGACGCGGGCGGCAGCCGCAGCGGGCCGGGCGGAACTGGAGGCTTCACTGGCGGCGCACCTGGCCGCCGTGAATGCCGCGCTCGACCCTCACGAGCGCCTGGACTGCCTGGTGCTGACCACGCGCGCCTGGACCGTGGACAACGACCTCATCACGCCCACCTTCAAGGTCAAGCGCAACCGCATCGAGCAGGACTTTGCCGCCCGCTACGAGGAGTGGACGGGGGCGGGCCGGCGCGTGGTGTGGATGGACTGAGGTCGGCCTCAGTCCACCTTCGCCCCCGAGGCCTTCACCACCTGGGCCCACTTCTTCGATTCGGCCTCGATCAGCCGCGCGAATTCGGCCGGCGTGTTGCCGCTGGGCACGGCCCCCTGGGCCTGCAGCCGCTCTTTCAGCGCGGGTGAGGCCAGAGCCTTGGCGGTTTCCTGCTGTAGGCGGTTGATCACGTCCGCCGGGGTGCCCGCGGGCGCGAGCAGGCCGAACCAGGAACTGGCCTCGAAGCCCTTCAACGCCGGGTCGCCCACCTCTTCCACCGTGGGTACGTCCGGCAGCGCGGCGGAGCGCTGCGCGCTCGTCACTGCCAAGGCCTTGAGCTTGCCCGACCGGATGTGCGGCATGGACGAAGGAAGGTTGTCGAACATCAGGTCCATGTTGCCGCCCATCAGGTCCAGCAGCGCGGGGCCCGAGCCCCGGTAGGGGAAGTGCACCATGAAGGTCCCGGTCATCGCCTTGAAGAGCTCGGCCGCCAGGTGGATGGAGGTGCCGTTGCCCGAACTCGCCACATTCAGCTTCCCCGGGTTGGACTTGGCCACGCGCGCGAGATCCTGCACCGTGTTGATGCCGTACTTCTGGGCGTTGGCGGGGTTGACCACCAGCACGTTGGGCACACCGGCCACCAGCGTGATCGGCGCGAAGTCCTTCACCGCGTCGTAAGGCATCTTGGGGTAGAGCGACGGGTTGATGGCGTGCGTGCCCACCGTGCCCATCAGCAGCGTGTGGCCGTCGGGCGCGGCCTTGGCCACCTCGGCCGAGCCGAGGTTGCCGCCGGCCCCGGGCTTGTTCTCGATGACGAAGGGTTGTCCGAACACCCGCTGCAACTCCGGCGCCAGCGCGCGCGCCAGGATGTCGGTGGTCCCCGCGGCCGGAAAGGGCACGACGATGCGCACCGGCTTCGTGGGCCAGGCGGTCTGGGCCTGGGCGGCCGGGCTGAAGCAGGCGGCCGCCAGGGTCGAAAGAGTGGCCAGGAACGCGCGGCGCGAAATCATCGGGAGCTCCTTGGGGTGAACATCTTGCGGATGCGCGCGCAGTGTGCCCGCTGCAGGGCCCCGCCGGCATCGGGCCAACCCCGACGCGCAGCCGCCAGCCTCGCTGCCGGGGCGCGTGCCCAGGCAGCGAGGCTGGCCCAGCCCATCAAGCTGATGATCGCCTTTCCGCCCGGCGGCCCCACCGACCTGACCATCCGCGCTCTGGCGGAGAACGCCTCCAAACTGCTGGGCCAGCCGGTGGTGATCGAGAACCGCTCGGGTGCCGGCGGCACGCTGTCCGCGCAGGCGCTGCAGCAGGCCAAGCCCGACGGCTACACGCTGGCGCAGATTCAGCCAGGCGTGTTCCGCCTGCCCTACACCACCAAGATCAGCTGGGACCCGGTCAAGGACATCAGCTACATCCTGGGCATCGAGTTGAACCACATCCCCTTCAGGAGCAGCGCCGACATGATGCAGTCCATCCTTGGGCGGGGGCAGATCATGGCCGCAGCGGACTCCACCGGCTTTGCGCCGCACGTGGCCTCCGGCCGGCTGCGCGTGCTCAACACCGGGGGCGCGAAGCGCTTGGCCAAGTTTCCCGACGCGCCCACGCTGCGGGAGCTAGGCATCCCGCTGGTGCAGGCCTCGCCCTACGGCCTCGCCGGCCCCAAGGGCATGGATCCGGCCCTGGCCAAGCCGAGTTGAACTGGACCGAGCTGAACCCAGGGTACTGAGGCCTGCAGGCCGTGGCTGCGGGCGCGCGCGGCCCCAGGCCTACAGCTTCAGCTCCAGCCGCACCTGCCAGTTGGTGAACGAGGGCGAGGTGTTCACCGCGGCCTCGCGCAAGGTGCCCAGTTCCAGGGTGTTGCTGGAGCTGTAGTCGCGCGGCGACAGGTTGCTGCCCAGCACGCGCAGGCCCACGGCAGGGTTGAAGGTCCACAGCGCGAAGGCGTCCCACACCCGCTTGCCGGGCGTGGTGGTCACCTGCTCGGCGCTGAGCTGGGTGCGGTAGCCCGGCACCCAGTTGACGTTGCCGCCCAGGGTGAGCGGCGTGCCGCGGATGCGGTAGTCAGCCCCCAGGTTGGCCGTGGCCTTGGCCTGGCTGTCCAGGCGGTTGTCCGGCCCCGGCACGCCGTCCACGCGGGAGCGGAACAGGCTCAGGTTGCTGCGCATCTCCACTCGCGGGGCGCCGCTGAAGGCCTGGTCCAGGCGGAACTTGGCCTCCAGCTCGATGCCCTGGGTGACGGCGTCGCCGATGTTCTGCGTGCGCGCCACGTAGCGCTGCACCGGGCTCCAGGACACGGTCTCCAGCGTGGTGACGCTGCGCATCAGGTCGCTGATGCGGCGGCTGAACAGGTTGGCGCTGATGATGCCGCCGGCTTCCAGGTAGCGCTCCACCGCCACGTCCACGCCCAGGGCCACCTCGGGGCGCAGGTCGGGGTTGCCGGCGCGGTCGGGCGCCGTGGGGGTGTTGGGGCCTGCGGCCGGGTGGCGTGTGCTGATGGACGGCCGCGCGATCAGGTTGCCCAGGTCGGGGGATTTGTAGCTGCGCGTCAGGCTCAGGCGCAGCTGGTCGCGGCCCTTGGGGTCGGGCTTCCACACGGCGTGCAGCAAGGGCGTGACCACGCTGCTGCGGTTCTCCGGCCGGGCGGAGCCGTCGGCAGCGTCGCCGCGCGTGGCGATGCCTTCCCAGCGCAGTCCGGCATGCGCCGCCCAGTTCGGGTTGAGGGACCACTCGTTCTGCGCGTACACCGCCAGCCGGGTGGAGGAGGCCTGCAGGTTGTCGCCGAAGTCAGTGAGCAGGGGCCTGCCGTCTTGCAGTGTTGTGCGGGTCTCGGTGCGGCGCTGCGCTTCCAGTTCCACGCCCGCGACCACGCTGTGCTCGCCCACGGCAGCGCCGCCCGGCCCCGTGGGCGCGGCCGCACCGGGGGCCCCAGGGGCCGGGCCGCCGAGCAGCGTGGACAGCTTGCCGTTGAGGTTCATCGACTGCTGGCGCGTGCGCGAACTGTCCTCGAGGGTGCGTACCGGGGCGCTGCCAGCGGCTGCCGTGAACTCCTCGCGCCGGGTGTCGCTGCGCGAACGCCAGCCGCCGAGCCCGCCGTTGAGCTCCAGGCGTGCGCCGCCCAGACGCTGGCGCCACATCAGGTTCAGCCGCCCGGTGGTGAAGGCGCTGTCGGTGTGCGCAGCGCCGCTGTCGTACAGCGGCGCCAGGCTGCCGATGGGCTGCACCAGCGCAAACGTGCGGGCGCTGTCGGCCACGCTGTGGAACAGTGTGGGCATCAGGGCGATGGAGTCTGCGCCCTGCCCGAGCCGCCAGGCCAGGCGGCCTGACAGGTTCACCCCCGTGCGGCGGCTGTCGCTGAAGGCCGACTCGATCTGCTGGCGCAGCGTGGCGCCGGTGGCCACGTCCTCGTCGCGCGTGTCGCTGACGCTGCTGTCCTTGCGGAGGCCGCGGAACACCGAGCCCGAGACGTTGTAGGTCAGCGGCCCCTTGCTGTCGTTGTGCGTCCAGTTCACGCCCGGCGAGACGGTGCCGTTCTCCAGGCCGAGACCCACGCGCAGGTCATTCAGGCGGCGACGAAAGCCCTCGCGCGTGATGATGTTGATGGTGCCGGCGATCGCCCGCGCCCCGGTTTCGGCCGTGGGCGCGCGCAGGATCTCGATGCGCTCGATCTGCTCGGGCGTGAGCGACTCCACCGAAAGGCCCGGCGGGATGCGCTGGCCGTCGATGAGGATCTGCGTGTAGCCCCCACCCAGGCCGCGCAGACGTGGTGGCCCGCCCCGCCCCGGCGCCCCTGGCGTGGTGACGCCCGGCAGGCGGCGCAGCACCTCGCCCAGCGTGGCGTCGCCGAACTTGTCGATCTCCTCGCGCCCGATCACGATCTTGGCGGCCGTGGAGCGCTGCCGCTGAGCGGTGTCATCCGCGCGGCCGCCCGTGACCTCGATGCGCTGTTGAGCCGGCGCGGCCGGCGGGGCCTTGGCGGCAGGGTCTGGCTTGGTGGCGGAGGGCGTGCCGGACGTCGGCGCCGATGCGGCCGGGGCGGGTGGCCCAGGCAGTGCCGGCGCTGCGGGCTGCGCCCAGACCGCGCCGCAGGCGGTCAGGGCGCCCAGCAGCCCGCCCAGCGGCAGGCCGCGGGCCAGGCGAACGGTCGTGCGGTCCAGACGGGTGGCGCGTGTCTTCATGGCGGTTGGATTGTGTGGGCCCTTGCATCCGAGCATCGCGGCCCGAGGTTTCCGGCTTGTTGCGGGGTAACGCTGGCGCTGCTGCTGCCTGTTGGCGGGACTTCCGTTCTGGTCTTCCCCGGACGAAAGCCAAGGAGTGTGTGTCGTGAGGCCCAACCACCACGCGACGATCTACACGCTGCTTGAGCGTGGCCCCACGCAACGCGAGATCGCCCGCATCACGGGTAGTGACCGCGAGGCAGTCAGGCCGCACCCGTCGGGGCACGTCGCTGCCCGGGGGGAAGGCTTCACGGTGACCGCGGCGTGTTTCCTGCGAGGCGGCCGCAAGGGGCTGCTGGCTGTCTTCGCGCACCACCGGCGCCCCATCAGGCGCTCACCGCCTGCGACGCTGCCTCGCGCCACAGGGTGTCGCTGCGGCGGGCGTAAGCCGTGTCCTCTTCACGGCAACTGTCCACGAGCTTGATCACATGCTCGTCGTCGCTGGCCAGGGCGTGCGACACCAGCGTCTTCCAGGTGCGCAGTGGGGCTCGCGGCACGGGCTGCAGTCGAGCGGCCACCACCGCATGCGCGAAGGCCTGCCAGTACCAGGCCCAGGCGGTGAGCGGCTCATCGACGAATCGGGCCACCACGCGCATTGCATGGGTGCCCGTGACCAGGTGCAGCGCGATGAAGCTGCCCGTGTGCGCGTAGGCGAAAGCCGCCGCACGGGCCAGCCGCTGTGGCGTGCCCTCGTCCACATACAGGCGCGCCGCGGTGCGGTTCACGCGCCCGTCCCGCGCAGCGTCGACCATCTGCTGGCTGATCAGCGCCGCCCGTGAACGCCCGGCGCGCAGCTCGCGCAGCAGCGTCACGGGGTCATCCGTGGCGGGTGCCCGAGAGGTGCCGGCCAGCGGGTTGTGCACGTCGCCCAGCCGCTGGTGGCGGCAGGCCCAGTAGGCCAGGGCATCGGCCAACTCGGCCCTGTGCCCGCCGCGTATCGCGTAGGCGGTGCGTATGAGGCCATGGAAGGCCGCCGCGCTCACACCCGGCATCAACTGGGGCAGTACCTGCCCGAGCATGTCGGTGGCGCCCTCCTGTTCGATCCATTCGGCAAACAGCGCGCGGTACACCGGCCACGCTCTGGGCTGACCCAGGCGGTCGGGCCAGGGGTCGCCCGCGGGCCAGGCCTGTGCCTGCGGTGCCGGTGCCAGACGTGGGGAATGGCGGGCGAGGAAGGACGACAGGCGCGCCTCGTCGGCGCCCAGGCGGTCCAGCGCCACCAAGGTCATGGGCAGGTGGTTGGTCAAGCCGCCGGCGTGCTCCGGCGCGTAGCTTGCACAGCTGTTGAGGGCATCGACCAGGTTCATGCGTTCAACTCAGGTGGGAAAGAGGACAGACGAGCGACTGAAGGACAACGGCCGGCAATCAAGGGTGCGAGGCCATCGGCGACCGGTCCGCCGACGCAGGGGCTGCCGCCACCGCCGCTTCCAGCGCATCGACAAACATCGCCGCCACGTCGAAGCCCGTCTGGTCCATGATCTCCCTGAAACAGGTGGGGCTGGTGACATTGATCTCGGTGAGGCGGTCGCCAATGACGTCCAGCCCCACGAGCAGCAAGCCACGCGCGGCCAGCACCGGGCCCAAGGCCGTTGCGATGGCGCGCTCACCCTCGGTCAGCGGCAGGGCCACGCCCTTGCCGCCCGCGGCCAGATTGCCACGCACCTCACCACCCTGGGGTATGCGGGCCAAGGAATGAGGCACCACCTCACCTCCGATTACCAGCACCCGCTTGTCACCCTGGGCGATGGCCGGCAGGTAGCGCTGCACCATCACCGTCTGTTCACCACCGCGGTTGAGCGTCTCGCAGATGGCGCCCAGGTTCAAGCCATCAGATGCCACACGGAAGATGCCCATGCCACCCATGCCGTCCAACGGCTTCAAGATGATGTCGTGGTGCTCGGCGTGGAAGGCGCGGATGTCGACCTCGCGGCGCGTGACCAGTGTCGGCGCAATCCACTGCGGGAACTCCAGGATGGCGAGCTTTTCCGGGTGGTCGCGCAGCGCCGCCGGCTTGTTGAACACCCGCGCGCCCTCGCGCTCGGCCTGACCTAGCAGGTGGGTGGCGTAGAAGTACTCGCTGTCGAAGGGCGGGTCTTTGCGCATGACGACGGCGTCGGCGTCGCGCAGCGCCCACCCCGGGTGCACAGCAACCGAATGAAACCAGTCGTCCTGGCTGCCGGTGAGCACGACCTCCCGCACACAGGCCGTCACTGGCGAGCCGGCCACCCAGAGAAGGTCTCGCGGCTCGCAGGCCAGCAGGCGGTGGCCGCGGCGCTGCGCCTCGCGCATCATGGTGAAAGTGGAGTCCTTGCAGGTCTTGAAGGACTCCAGCGGGTCGGCAACGAAGAGAATCAGCATGGCGTCAGAAGAGGGGCAGGTCAAGCCGGACCGGAGGCTTCGAAAGGCGCGAAAGGTGTGGAAAGTCCCGGAGTCTCGGCGACGGCTGCTGCGCAAGCAGGCGTCGCGGCGTCACCGGCCCCGCCACTGTTGCACAAGCAGCGCGATCGTGCTGGCGACCACGCCCCGGAAGGCCGGGGCGGTGGCGATGGTGCCCGGGCGGCGCAGCGGCTGGAACGGTCATCGACACGGGTGACGGCCCCGGCATGAACAATACCCCTGTGTTGCGACAGGGCGGCGGCGGGGGCAGCGCAACATGAAGCGCGGCCGCCTGCGCGTGTTGCAGGTGCGCGCCCGGCGCGCTCATCAGGCCGTGCGCATCGAGGCTGCGCGGCCTGCGGTCCAGCAGGCGGTGGTGCAGGGGGGTTTCGGCAGTCAGGCAGGGGTCTGGCGGCTGGGATCGGCAAAGCGCTCGAGAATCTCGTCGCCGTTTCCATCGAACTGGCCCGTGGAGCGCCAGCCCAGGCGCCGGTAGAAGCCGTAGGAGCGGCTGGTCGGGTCAGCGACGCACCCGAGGAACAGGCGTTGGTGGCCCAGGGCAGCCAGGTCGCGCGAGGTGCGGCCCAGCAGCTCCTTGCCGATGCCCCGCCCCTCGAAGGCCGGCAACAGGGCCAGCACGACGATTTCGCCCGTGCTGCGTGAGCCGAAGCAGTAGCCCACCATCCGGCCCTCGCTGCTGCAGATGTGGCCCGGCAGCTCCCCCCGGCGGATGTCCTCGGCCCAGGTTTGTTCGGTGATGCCCAGGGCCCGCAGGCGTTCGGGTGACACCGCGTTCTCCCGGGTCTGCCCGCGCAGCGTCACGCAGGCTGCGGCGTCCTCGGGCTGGGCGACGCGGTACGCCAACGGCCCCCCGACAGCCCGGCCCTGCGGCAGGTCTGCGCTCATCGGGTTCGAGGCCTTGCATAAGTGGTCACCCATCAAGCTCCATCCGGGGCGGGCAGCACGCCCGGGCGCTGGGCCCGTGGCAAAGTCCGCAGTATGCAGCCACCCCCCCCCAGGCAACCCGGGTTGGACCAGGATGCAAAGCCCGCCGGCCCCATGCGGTAGAACCCTGACCTCTGCAGAGTCTCTTCGTCTGCACAAGACTGTGCTACGTTGACGCTTTCCGACGCCTTGCCCATGCACACCTGCTCGATGCACTCCTACTCGCTGCGCCGTTGCCCCGCCTGCGCCCTTGTTCTTGTCCCTGGCCCTGTCCCTGGCCCTGTCTCTTTGCGGCCTTGCCAGGTGGACGCATGAAGCGGGCTCTCTGGCTCGGGCGCCGCGCCGCCAGGGAGCGGACGTGATCAGCCCCGACCCATTTCGACAGGCTGCGCAGTCTGGCGACCGCATGAGCCTGGCTGATCTGCTGGGGCTGCACGGCGAGGATTCACCGGCGGTGCTGCTGCTCGTGCTGTCGGTGCTGTGCGTGGTGCCGGTGTACGGCGTGGGCACGGCCTTGAGCCTGGCCATCCTGCTCATGGCCTGGCGCTGGAGCCGTCTGGTGCAGGTTGGCGAGTGCCCGGCACCGGGCTCGGCCCTGCCCCAGCGCCTGGGCCGACTGCGCCTGGACGAGACCTGGTCGCGCCGCTGCCTGCACGGTCTGGCGTGGCTGTACACCACCGCAGGCCGCTGCCTGCGTGCCCGCTGGACCTTGCTGTGCCACCCCCGCACCGGCCCGTGGTGGGGCGTGTGGATCGCGCTGATGGGCGTCGTCATCTTCCTGCCCCTGCCCTTCGGCAACGTGCTGCCGAGCATCAGCCTGGTGTTGCTGAGCCTGGGGTGGATGTTCCGTGACGGCCTGGCCCTGCTGGCCTCGGCCGTGGTGGGCTCCGGGGCCGTGGCGTTCGCGTGGGCCTTCGGGCACCTGGTGTGGGAAGCCTTCCTGACCGTTCGCACCTGGCTGGGTCTGGGGGCCTGAGAGCTTGTGAAAAATCCCCGCACACCCGCTCGTTCGTCCCAAACGGCCCCGCTCGTCGTTGCAAATGCTCGCCGTAGCGCGAGCTACGGCTGTGCTTTGCGCCTGGATCGGCACCCTTTGGAACGCCCGCTCGGGCGCGCCGGAATACTTCACAAGCTCTGAGACGCAGCCGTCGGAGCCTGGGGGCCAACGGACCACCCAGCCGGTCCAGCCCAGGCGCTCAGCAGGCCACCGCGTTGAAGCCCTGCGCGCTCAGCGCCTCGATCACGGCGCGGACATGCGCATGGTTGCGTGTCTGCAGCACCAGTTCGATCTCCACCTGCTGAAGAGGCAGCGCCGAGAAGGCGCGCTGGTGGTGGACTTCCTCGATGTTGGCACCACAACGCGCCACCGCCGCGGTCAACTCCGCGAGCACCCCAGGCGCGTCGCGCGCCTCCACCCGCACGCGCGCCAGCCGCCCGGCGCGCACCATGCCGCGGCCGATGAGGGCCTGCAGCCTCAACGGGTCGATGTTGCCGCCGCACAGCACCAGCCCCACGTTTTTGCCCGCCAGCGAGGCGGGCGCCTTCAGGAGCGCCGCCAGGCCGGCGGCGCCCGCGCCTTCGACGACCGTCTTCTCGATCTCCAGCAGCATCACGATGGCCTGCTCGATGTCACCCTCATCGACGAGCATCCACTCGTCGACCAGCGCCTGGGCGATGACGCGCGTGAGCTGCCCCGCGCGTCCCACCGCGATGCCCTCGGCGATTGAGCTTGTGCCGATGGGGTGCGCGCTGCCCGTGACGGCGTTGACCATGGAGGCGAAGCGTGCGCTTTGCACGCCCACGATGCGGATGTCCGGCCGCAGGGCCCGTGCCACGGTGGCCATGCCCGACAGCAAACCGCCGCCACCCACCGCCACCACCAGGGTGTCGATGTCGGGCTGCGCCTGCAACATCTCAAGCGCCACGGTGCCCTGCCCGGCCATGACATCTGCGTCATCGAAGGGGTGGACGAAGACCAGGCCTTGGTCTGCCGCCACCTCCATCGCGCGCTCGTGGGCCTCGTCGAAGGTCTGCCCATGCAGCAGCACTTCGGCTCCGAACCCGCGTGTGCGCTCCACCTTCACGGTAGGGGTGAGTTCGGGCATGACGATCACCGCGCGCAGCCCCAGGCGCTGCGCATGGTGGGCCAGCCCCTGGGCATGGTTGCCGGCCGAAGCCGCGATCACGCCCTTGAGCGGCTGGCCCGTCGCCAACAGGCGCACCAGCTTGTTCAGCGCCCCGCGCTCCTTGAAGGAGGCGGTGAACTGCAGGTTCTCGAACTTCAGGAAGACGCGTGCACCCAGGATCTGGCCCAGGGTGCGGCTTTCCAGGCACGGGGTGGCCAACACATGGCCCGCCAGGCGGGCCGCAGCAGCCTGCACATCCTGCAGGGTGAGGGGTTGATTCATCGGGTAATGGTAGCGGCGGCCATCAGCAGACCTCCCCCGGTGCCCCGACCCCCAGCAAGGCCGCTGAAGCGTAGGGTTTCAGCCTGATGGCAACAAGCCTGTCCGGCCCTCACGCCATCATCATCAAGCTGGCGTTGCCACCCGCGGCGGCCGTGTTCAGGCTCAGCGCGCGCTCGACCACCAGGCGTTCCAGCGGCACGGCGGGGTCGCCGGGGGCCAGGCGCTCGACGCTGAGCACCGGCCCCGGGCGCTGCGCCAACTGCTGCTGCACGCGCACGAGGTCCTCGACCGACCCGTGCAGCAGGACGGCGTCGAACCGGGCTGTGGCCACAGCTCCGGCGGGCCCGTCGTCCACCAGGGTCACCTGCGCCTGCACCTGCGCCGGCAGGTCTTCGAACAGCGGCGCGGCGGGCGCCGGCCACACCGCGCGGCTGCCCACCGCCAGCACGGCGGCCAGTTGCACCAGGCGGTCCTGCGGCGCGTCGGCCAGGCACAGCACGCCCGCGCGGGGCACGACGCAGTAGAGGTTGCGCTCGCCCGTGGGGCCGGGCAGTTCCTGCCACCCGGGGGCGTCGGTGAAGCCTGCGGCGGCCGGCGCGGCGTTCAGCGCGGGGCCGGCCCAGGCCGCCATCTGCCGGCACACCTCGGGCAGCCCCGGGCAGCGGCCCGCCGCCCATTGCATCAGCGCCTGCAGGGCGCCAGCGGGCGTGTGAGGGTCACCGTGCGACGGGGGCAGCGCCTGCGGCTGCGCGCGTGCCAGCACGGCCGCGGCACCCCCGTCGCCGCCTGCCGCCGGAACGCCCACCACCCCCAGGCGCGCCAGCACCCCGGGTGGCCGCGCTGACAGCAGCCGGTACAGGTACAGCGGGCCGCCGGCCTTGGGGCCGGTGCCCGACAAACCTTCGCCGCCAAAGGGCTGCACCCCCACGACGGCGCCCACCATGGAGCGGTTCACGTAGACGTTGCCCACCTGCGCCGTCCTGATCACCTGGGCGATGGTCTCGTCGATGCGGGTGTGCAGGCCCAGGGTGAGCCCATAACCGGTGGCGTTGATCTGGCGCAGCAGCGCGTCCAGGTCCTCGCGCCGGTAGCGCAGCACGTGGAGCACCGGGCCGAAGACCTCGCGCTGCAGCTCGTCCAGGCTGTCGATCTCGATCACCGTGGGTGTCACGAAGTGGCCCTGCTCCAGGGCGTGCTCGGACACGGCGCAGACCCGGTGCACGCGCCGGCCCCGCGCGCACATCGCCTCGACATGGGCTTCGATCAGGGCCTGGGCTTGTCGGTCGATGACCGGGCCCACATCGGTGGCGAGCTGCCCTGGGGGGCCCAGGCGCAGCTCGGCCATCGCGCCCAGCAGCATCTGCAGCACGCGCTCGGCCACCTCGTCCTGCAAGCACAGCACGCGCAGCGCCGAACAGCGCTGACCGGCGCTGTCGAAGGCCGAGGCCAGCACGTCGGCCACCACCTGCTCGGCGAGCGCGGTGGAGTCCACGATCATCGCGTTCTGGCCGCCGGTCTCGGCCACCAGCGGGATGGTGCCGCCCTGCGCGCTCACGCGCCCGGCCAGCGTGCGCTGGATGCTGCGCGCCACCTCGGTGGAGCCGGTGAACAGCACGCCGGCAATGCGCGCATCGGCCACCAGCCGCGCCCCCACCACCTCGCCGCGGCCCGGCAGCAGTTGCAGGGCGCCGCGCGGCACCCCGGCCGCCCACAGCGCGCGCACCGCCTCGGCGGCGATCAGCGGGGTCTGCTCGGCGGGCTTGGCCAGCACCACGTTGCCGGCGGCCAGCGCCGCAGCCACCTGGCCGACGAAGATCGCCAGCGGGAAGTTCCAGGGGCTGATGCAGGCCACCGCGCCCAGCGGGCGGTGGCTGGCGGGGTCGAAGTCCGCGCGCACCTGCTGCGCGTAGTAGCGCAGGAAGTCCACGGCCTCGCGCACCTCGCCCGTGGCGTTGGCGGCGGTCTTGCCGGCTTCGCGCATCAGCAGGGCCATCAGCCGCGGCAGGTCGTCCTGCAGGCGCTGCGCGGCGGCCTCCAAGGCTTGAGCGCGCGCGCTCGCCGGGGTGCGGGCCCAGGGCGGGGCGGCGGCCTGAGCCTGGGCCAGCGCGGCCTCGAGCTCGGCGTCGGTGCATTCGCGTGTCAGGCCAACGTGGTCGCGCCGGTCGGCCGGGTTCTTGACAGCTTGCAGGGGCAGCTCTGCCGTCTGCACGGCCAGCAACGGCGCGGCCTGCGGCACCGGCTGCCGTGCCGCCTCTCGCAGGCCCTGCGCCAGCGCGTGCAGTTGCTGCTCGTCGGCGAGATCCACGCCTTGCGAGTTGCCCCGCGCCGGGCCGTACAGCGCCCCAGGCAGCGGGAGGGCCGGGTGCGGCAGGCCCGCGGCCCCTTCGGCGCAGGCCATCGCGTCGATGAGGTCCAGGGGGTCGCGCACCAGGTCCGCGATGGGCAGGTTCGGGTCGGCAACGCGGTGGACGAACGAGGTGTTGGCCCCGTTCTCCAGCAGCCGGCGCACCAGGTAGGCCAGCAGCGTCTCGTGCGTGCCCACGGGCGCGTAGATGCGGCAGGGCCGCCCGAGCCCACCCTGCGCCACCGCGCCCACCACCTGCTCGTACAGCGGCTCGCCCATGCCGTGCAGGCACTGGAACTCATACTGCTGCGGGGTGTAGTGCTGCGGGTCGGCCATCTCGTGAATGGCCGCCAGGGTGTGCGCGTTGTGGGTGGCGAACTGCGGGTACACCGCTTGCGGTGCGGCCAGCAGCCGGCGGGCGCAGGCCAGGTAGGCCGCATCGGTGTGGGGCTTGCGCGTGTAGACCGGGTAGTCGGCCAGGCCGTCGACCTGCGCGCGCTTGATCTCGCTGTCCCAGTACGCGCCTTTGACCAGCCGGACCATCAGCCGGCGCCGGCTGCGCCGGGCCAGATCCACAAGGTGGTCGATCACCTGCGGGCAGCGCTTCTGGTAGGCCTGCGCCACGAAGCCCAGGCCCTGCCAGCCCTGCAGCGCGGGCTCGAAGCACAGGCGCTCCAGCAGGTCCAGCGAGAGCTCCAGCCGGTCGGCCTCTTCGGCGTCGATGTTCAGGCCGATGTCGGCCTGCCGCGCCAGCGTGCTCAGGCGCAGCAGCACGAGATAGAGCTCGGCCATCACCCGGGCTTGCTGCGCCCGGCTGTAGCGCGGGTGCAGCGCCGACAGCTTGATGGAGATCCCCGGGCCCGCGTAGACCCCCCGCCCGGCGCTGGCCTGGCCGATGGCCTGGATGGCGTCTTCGTAGTCGCGCAGGTAGCGCCGGGCATCGGCGGCGGTCATCGCGGCCTCGCCCAGCATGTCGAACGAATGGCGAAAGCCCAGGCGCTCCTGCACCTGGGCGTGGGCCAGGGCCTCGCCGATGTGCTGGCCGGTGACGAACTGCTGGCCCATCAGCCGCAGGGCGGCGTCCACGGCCTTGCGGATCAGCGGCTCGCCTCCGCGGCTCAGCAGCCGCCCCAGGGCGGCGGACAGGCCGGCCTGGCTGTGCGTGGCCACCAGCTTGCCGGTGAGCAGCAGGCCCCAGGTGGCGGCGTTGACGAACAGCGAGCCGCTGCGGCCCAGGTGCGCCGACCACTGGCCCGCGCCGATCTTGTCGCGGATGAGGCGGTCGCGCGTGGGCGCATCCGGGATGCGCAGCAGCGCCTCGGCCATGCACATCAGCGCCACCCCCTCCTGCGACGACAGGCTGTACTCCTGCAGCAGGCTTTGCACCAGGCCCGCGCGGCCGGCCGCGGTCTGGCGTGCGCGCAGCGCCTGCGCCAGGCGCGTGGCCAGCGCCTGGGTGCGCTGTGCCTGCGCCGTCGGCAGGCGCGCCTCTGCCAGCAGCGCCGCCAGCGCCAGCGGCTCCGGGCGGCGTGTGGCCGCCGTGATGGCGCGCCGCAGCGGCGTCTGGGCCAGGCTGGAGGGCTCGAAGAAGGCCGGGGCAGCGGCCGATGGGCCCGCGTCAGTCAGGTTCATGGCGGATCACCCCAAGAAGAATTTGCCTCGATGATCCTGATCTGGCGTAGAGTTTTATTTCAAAGATGAACGCATGAATAGAGAAAGCTGCAGGCCATGAGCGAGATCCCAGACCTGGACCGCATCGACCGGCGCATCCTGGCGCACCTGCAGGACGACGGGCGCATGTCCAACTTGAAACTGGCCGAGGCGGTGGCGCTGTCGCCCACGGCCGTGCTGGCCCGGGTGCAGCGCCTGACACGCGACGGCTTCATCCAGGGCTACCAGGCCATCCTCAACCCCCAGCTCCTGGGCGCGCGCATGCTGGTGTTCGTGGAGGTGCTGCTCGACCGCACCACGCCCAATGTCTTCGAGCAGTTCCGCGCCGCGGCGCAGGTGCACCCGCCTATCCTCGAGTGCCACATGGTGGCCGGGGGGTTCGACTACCTGCTCAAGATCCGGGTGGCCGACATGGAGGCCTACCGCCAGTTCGCCGGCAGCGTGCTGTGGCAGTTGCCGGGCGTGCGCGAGACCCGTACCTACGCCGTCATGGAGGAGGTCAAGAGCTCGAGCAAGCTGCCCTTGGCCCCCTGAGCACCAGGGCGCGGGCCCGGCACTCAGCCGGCTTGCAGCGCAGCCGCAGCCAGGGCCACGAAGCCGGCGGTGTGCGCCGGGTCCAGCCAGCGCGTCACCACCACGGCGTCCAGGCCCGGATCCACCCACACCAGGTGGCCGCCCGCGCCCTGCATGAACACGGCATCGGTGGACGCGCCCGGGAACGCCTGCCCATCCCGGTTCAGCCAGACCAGCCAGCCGTAGAAGGGCGCGATGGCGCAGGGCGTGGCCATGCGCTGCACCCAGCCGGGCGGCAGCAGGTCATGACCTTGGTGGCGCCCACCGCCCAGCAGCAACTGGCCCACGCGGGCCTGGTCACGCGCGCTGATGGACACCCCCCCGCCCCAGTGCGTGCCGCCCGGTACGCTGGGCAAGCGCTGACCGTCGATCGTCACGTGGGCATCGTCGTAGGCCTGCCAGCGGAACGGGTCCTGCGCGCCCAGGGGCTGCAGGATCGCCTCGCGGAACACGGTTTCCAGCGGACGGCGGAACAGGTGCAGCAGCGCCAGCGAGAGCTCGTTGATGCGCACGTCGTTGTATTCCCAGTAGTGGCCCGGCGCCTGCAGCGGCCGCGCGCCGCCCTTGGGGCCGGCGGCGGGCCGCGGGTCTTGCCCCACCTTGCGCCAGCGGTCCACCTGGTCGGGCAGGCCCAGGCAGGTGCCTTCCCACTCGCTGGTCTGCTCCAGCAGGTGGCGCCAGGTGATGGGCGCGTTGTGCGGCGAATCAAAGCCGATGCCCGGCAACTGCGACAGCACGGGCGCGTCCACGTCCGGCAGCAGGCCCCGCGCGTGCGCCACGCCGGCCAGCAGGCACAGGTAGGTCTTGGCCACACTGAAGGTCTGGTCGGAGCGTGCAGGCTCGCCCCAGGCGGCCCGTTCCTGCCCGTGCTGCCACACCACCCCGCCCACCGGCCCGCGCGGGTGCACCGGCCCCAGCAGCCGGTTCCACGGCGGCGGGTCTTCATGGTGGACGCCGAAGCGCAGCGGCTCGGCGGCGGGGTCCCGCGTCCAGGGGGTTTCGTGGGCGCAAGCGAAGTCGAGAGCTTCTTGAAGCAGGGGGGAGGAAGGCAGCGTCATCGTGACAGTCTAGGGGCCGGCGAGAGGGCCGGTGCGGATCGCGCAGCGGCCCACCTGCCCGGCACAAGGACGGACCTGCAGATGAGCTTCCATTTGGTACCCCTTCAGCGGGCTTGACGAAGCTGTGCGCCATCATTCCAATGGACGGCGCTGCACGGGCTGCTGCCTTTGCCGCGAATTCGGAACTGGGCGAATGTGCAGTCAACAAGCGCCAGAGCCAAGACCGGTGCGGGCCGTGGGCTTGTCAGGGCGCCGATGTCAGGGAGACAGGTGCCGATGTTCGCCAGCAGATCTGTCTCCCGATAAACAAGTTAGGCCTCACCTAAGCCCGAACGTTGCACGCTGAGCAGAGAAGCCCAAGACAACCGCGCTAGCAGTCCTTGGCCTTTGATCCTCGTATTTTTAGGTCTCAGCCTCCAGAAACGAATCCAATGGAATTCTTGAATCAACCTTTTACGGGTCAACTCGGGAATCGTCTTACCTGATTCATCACAAAGCGCAGGAGGCTCACGCCATGAGCTTGTGGTCGCATAGCCTGCTCTTCTCACTATTGAGGAGACGTGCATGTCTAGCTACCGGATCCAGTTCCAGCGCGGTCTGTCGCTGTCGGAGTTCTTGGACCGGTTCGGTTCGGAGGAACAGTGC
>JBJTZN010000128.1:0-5251 GCA_046087245.1 Rubrivivax sp. | reverse complement strand
ACACCGCGAAGGTGTGGCGCCAGCCGCAGGGGGACTCCACCGCCAGCGCAGACAGGGCCTGGCCGCGCGCATCCAGCCCGACGAGGGCGAGGTCGGGCAGGGCCTGCGCCAGCAACTGCCGGGCCCGCGCGGCCTGGCCGGCGTTGACGGCCTGAGCCAGGCGGCCGATGCCGCTGCCCTCGCCAAAACGGTGGCTCTGGCGCAGCTTGACGATGGCCTGATCGGCCGGCTGGCCGTCGGGGTCGGTCATGGCGTCGCCCACGTCCTGGCCGGTCACTTCCTGCAGCCAGGCGCGGGTGGCCAGGGTGTAGTGGCCGCCATCGGCGCGCCGGCACAAGGTCTCCAGCACGGCGCCGGCCTCCACGGAGGCGAGCTGGTCCTTGTCGCCCAGCAACACCAGGCGGGCCTGGCGGGGCAGCGCCTCCAGCACGGCGGCCATCATCTCCAGGTCCACCATCGAGGCCTCGTCGATCACCAGCACATCCAGGGGCAGCTTCTGCTGCGCGTCGTGACGGAAGTGCCTGGAGCCTGGTTTCAGCCCGAGCAGGCGGTGGAGGGTGCTCACCTCGCTGGGAAGATGGCCCAGCAGCGCAGCGCCGCCCGGCAGGCCCTCCAGCGCGAGCTTGCCACGCGCCGCGGCGACGGACTCAGCCAGGCGCGCGGCCGCCTTGCCGGTAGGCGCGGCCAGGCGGATGCGCAGCGGCCGGGGGCTTGGGCGTTGCAACGCCAGATGTTGCAGCACCGCCAGCAACTTCACCACCGTGGTGGTCTTGCCGGTGCCCGGGCCGCCCGTGACGATGGCAAAAGCGTGGCGTACGGCCAGGGCGCAGGCGATCTTCTGCCAGTCGGGGCCGCTGCGGTCCCCCGTGCCTTGCGCCGGCGGCACCGTCGGAAACAGAACGTCGAGCGCCTGACGCAGCGCGTCGTCGTCCCCGGCGCGCTGCCCGGCGGGTAAGCACCCCGGCAGCGGCGGCTCTTGCAGGCGCAGGGCGAGGGCTTGCTGCAGGGACCGTTCGCACCGCCAGTGTCTTCGCAGCAGCAGACACCCGTCGGCCAGCACCAGGGGCGTGCGGCCGTCGCCGCTGTCCTGGCCGTTCACGTCCCCCACGGCAGGGTGCGCCCGCAGCGCGGCCAGCCAGACCGGCAGGGTCAGACCAGCCAACACCTCGGTGGGCTGCGGCGGTGCGGGGCTGTTTTGCTCAGCAGGAACACGTCCGCGCCCGCCTTCGGGTGGCAGGTCCAGGGCCCAGGTCGGGTCGGCCAAGGTGGCGGCCAGATCCAGCCGCACCTGGCCGCGGCCGACCTGGTGGCTGAGCAGGGCGGCGGCCAGGTGAACCAGCGGGGCCTGCCCGGCGTCCGCGGGCGCGATGAAGTCCGCGAAGGCGACGTCCAACTCGCGCAGCCAGCCCGCGTCCGTCCAGGCGCGCAGCACTTGAATAGGCGACGGGCTCATGTGGGGCGCTCGCTGAACATCTGTTCCAGCGCCTCGATCAGGCCCCGGGGTGGGCGCTCCAGGTGCACCCCCTGGCCCGGGGCCGCGTGGCCGCGCAGGAAGAGGTAGACCGCGCCGCCCACGTGGCGCTCGTAGTCGTAGTCCGCCAGGCGCGAGCGAAGCAGCCGGTGCAGGGCAAAGACGTAGAGCACGGCCTGCAGGTCGTAACGCTTGTCCAGCATCACCTGGCGCATACGCAGCGGCGTGTAGTCGGCATCGGTGGGGCCCAGCCAGTTGGACTTGTGGTCGGCCACGAAGTAGCGGCCGTCATGCTCGAACACCAGGTCGATGAAGCCCTTGAGCATGCCGTTGAGCGTCTGCGCCGACAGCGCCGGCCGGGCGGCGCCTGCCAGGGTGTGGCGGCGCACCACCGCGTCCAGCCGGCGCAGCGGCACCTGCGGCGCGGGGAACCAGAACTCCATCTCCACTTTCACCGAGCGCAGCTCAGACGGCGCCACGGGCCGGATGGGACGGGCGTACGTGCCGGCGGCGGCTGTGGAAGAGGCTTCGTCGGCTGATGCGGCGCCCAGGGGCAGCGGCGTCACCAGCCACTGCGGGAGCCAGCGCTGCAGCTGCGGTGCCCAACGGCCGTAGCCCGCCAGCTGGCAGCGGCGCAGCACCTGTGCCCGCAGCTCGGTCGCGTGTTCTGCAGCCCGGTCGGCTGCGCGGTCGAAGCCTTCCTGCCCCGCCCACTCCAGCAGACTGTGCAGAAAGCTGCCTGGCCCGGCCCCGCGTGGGAAATCGTGCAGCAGGCCGGTGGGGCCGGCGTTCACGGTCACCGCGGCGACAGCTGCGTCCGTGCCGGCCTCATCTGGCGTGGCCGCGATGCCTGGGTCCTTGAACGCCCCCAGTCGGGCGCCCTCCTCGGCCACCTCTTCCAGAAAGGTCTCGGCCTGCGCGCTGTCGGCCGCGGGCGTGGTGCCCAGGCCGCCCAGCATGGCCGAGTAGCTCGTGAAGCCCCAGGCTTCGGCCGGGCGCGCGGGCAGCGCCGGCGGGCTGCGCCAGACGGGGGCGGGGGCGTCGGGCTGCCAACGGGGCCCATCGTCCAGGCGCGGTGTGGTGATGGCGATGGCGGACTCCTCGCCACGCAAGCGGTGCAGGGCCTGGTGCAAGCCCTGGCCGGCCCAGGCCTGCGGGCCGCCCAGCAGGTGCCCCAACGCGCTGTGCTCCAGGCTCTGGGCCTGCACCGCACCCACCCAGGTGGCAAAGCGGGCCCGGGTCAAGGCGACGTAGAGCTTGCGCAGGTCTTCGCGCACACGCTCGGCATCGACGTACGCCAGCGTGTGGGCATCGGCCGTCAGGTGCAGGTGGAGCCTGGGAGGCGGCGGGCTGCCCGGGCCCTCGGCCTCGCCGGGCGGGTCCGTGGCGCGGGCCGCAGCGGGGCCCCATTCGGTATCGCGCCAGACAAAGGGCGGGTCGTCATCGGCTTTGGCAGGCCGGCAGGCGCTGGCAAAGGGCAGGAAGACCAGCGGGTACTCCAGGCCCTTGGACTTGTGGATGGTCACCACCTTCACCAGCTGCTCGTCGCTTTCCAGGCGCACACGGCGGCCCTCGTCGGTGTCGGTATCGTCCTGGCGCAGCTGCGCCAGATGGCGGATCAGCGCCTGGCGGCCGTCCAGCCGGGGGCTGGCCTGCTGCAGCAGTTCGGCCAGATGCAGCAGGTCGGTCAGGTCGCGCTCGCGGTCCTGCGCCAGCAGGCGTGTGGCGATGCCGTGCACGTGGATCCAGCGCCGCAGCATGGGCAGCACGCCCTGACGCCGCCAGGTCTCGTGGCAGGCGCGGCACTGCTGCACGCGCGCGTCCCAGGCCGTGTCGTCGCGGCGCAGCGCGTCCAGCTCGGCCCAGCTCAGGCCCAGCGCGGGCGTGGCCAGGGCTGCGCGCAGCAGGCGCTCGTCCCCAGGCGCGGCGCAGGCGGCCAGCCAGCGTTGCAGTTCGGCGGCCATGGGGCTGTGGTAGACCGAGCCGCGGTCCGACAGGTAGACGCTGCGTACCCCGCGGGCACGCAGCGCGTCCCGCACTGCACGGGCCTCGCGGCCGGTGCTCACCAGCACCGCCATGTCGCCCGGCTGCACCGCGCGCAGACGGCCCTCAGGCCCCACGAAGCCGGCCTGCTGCTGCCGGCCGGCGTGCAGCAGGCGCACCATCTCGCGGGCGCACAGCTCGGCCAGATGCTCGCGGTGGCGCCCCGAGCCCAGCGCCTCCTCGGCTTCGACGCACCAGAAGGTCAGGGCGGGCGTGTCCACGCCTTCGCCGGCCTGCCAGCGCTCGCTGCGCCCTTGCGCGGTCACGGCGTTGAAGGGCAGCAGGTTCTCCCCAGCGGTTCCGCGGTAGCCGAAGGCACCTTCGCCTTGACCTTCGGCCTGGCTGAACACGCGGTTGACGGCCTGCACCATGTCGACTGTGGAGCGGAAGTTGGTGCCCAGCGTGGCATGCCGGCCCTGGGTGTGGCGCCGTGCGGCCAGGTAGGTGTGGATGTCCGCGCCGCGGAAGGCGTAGATGGACTGCTTGGGGTCGCCGATCAGCACCAGGGCGGTGGACGGGTCGTTGCGCTGCACGCCGTAGATCGTGTCGAAGATGCGGACCTGCAGCGGATCGGTGTCCTGGAACTCGTCGATCAGCGCCACCGGGAACTGCTGGCGGATGCGCGCGGCCAGCACCGGCCCGTTGGGCCCGCGCAGCGCGGCGTCCAGGCGCACCAGCAGGTCCTGATAGCCCATCACCGCGTGGCGCGCTTTGTCTTGCGTCATGCGCTGCGCGCACCACACCGCGGCGTGGCGCAGCAGCGCAGTGCGGGCCGTGGGCAAGGCCTGCAGATGGGTTCGAAGTTCGGCCAGGGCCTGTGGGCCTGGATGGCGGGGCGGTGAGCCGTCGGTCCACTGGGCCCACAGCTCTTCGGGGCTCAGGCGTTCCCAGGCCTTGCTCTTGTCGGTGAAGGGTGCCCGCTCATCGTCATGGGCCCAGGTGCGCAGATCTCCCAGCCAGCGCATCGCGTCGGTACGGAATCGGCCCTTGGCCAGCTTCTTCTGCGCTGCGGCCTGATCGACAAGACCCTGCAACTCATCAGCCCACGCCCGCCACGGCGCCTTCAGCGCCTGCAACTGCCGGGCGGCTTCGTCAGCGGCTTCGCGCAGGGCGCGGGCGGGCTCGACGGGCGTGACGTCCTCGGCCAGGGTCTCGGCCCAAGGGAGCAGCTTCGTCAATGCCTTGCGCAAGTCCTCGGGCGTAGCCCACCAGCCAGCCACCGTGGCGGCCTGGGCCTCGTCCAGCGGGTACAGGAAGTGGCGCCACCAGTCGCGCACCACCTCGTCCTGCAGCGCACGCTCGTCGGTCTGCAGGGTCTGCAGGAACAGGCTGTCGCTGTCAAAGGCATGCTCGCGCAGCATGCGCTGGCACCAGCTGTGGATGGTGGACACGGCGGCTTCGTCCATCGCCTCGGCGGCCAGACGCAGCGTGCGTGCCTGGCCGGGCCACTGCGCATTCGGGAAGGATGCACGCAGGTCGTGCAGCACGTCCTCGCCGGGCGGGCGCTCGGGCACCTCGCCCGGCATGCGCTCAAAGGCCGCTGCGGCCTCGGCCAGGCGGCGGCGGATGCGGTCGCGCAGTTCCTTGGCCGCCGCATCGGTGAAGGTCACCACCAGGATCTCCGGCGGCAGCAGCGGGCGGCTGAAGGCGTGCGGTCCGCCGTGGCCCAGCACCAGGCGCAACACGAGCGTGGCGATGGTGAAGGTCTTGCCCGTGCCGGCGCTGGCCTCCACCAGG
>JBJTZN010000127.1:0-6073 GCA_046087245.1 Rubrivivax sp. | reverse complement strand
GGTGGCCTGGTGGGCCACGGGCGAGCGCTTCAGCGCGGTCAAGTTGGCTGGCGCATCCCTCACCCTGGCGGGGGTGGCCCTGGCCCAGTTCGCCGACCGGCTCAGACAACGGGGATGAGCAAGGCCCGGCCGCCGCGATGGGCGCGGGCCTCGCAGATCCCTGGCAGTCGTTTCGCCAAGGACGCGGGTTGGCACTGGACCCCGGACGAGTGCAGGTTGCCTCTCAAGATCCTGATGATTGCCGGCAACGTAGCCCCCGCGGTGGCGCTGTTCATGGTGGCCCTGTTCAGCCAGTGGTCGACGGACTTCATCGGACTGCCCGCCGATGCCGGGCCAGGCCTCTGAGCAAAGGATCGCGCCTTGCCCTACGCATTGCTGGCCGATGTCGTTCTGGTCCTGCACTTCGCAGTGGTGGTGTTCGTGGTGGGCGGCCTGCTGGCCGTGGTGGCGGGCGGGGCGCTGAAGTGGCGATGGGTGCGCGGCCGGGCATTTCGCTGGTTGCATCTGGCCGCGATCGCCGTGGTCGTGGCGCAAGCCTGGCTGGGGCGGCTGTGCCCCTTGACGACGCTGGAGTCCTGGCTGCGAACACAGGCAGGATCGGTGGCCTACCAGAGCAGCTTCATCGAGCACTGGCTGCAGCGCTGGCTGTACTACGAAGCGCCACCTTGGGTCTTCACGACCGCGTACACCGCCTTTGCGGTGCTGGTGTTGTGGGCGTGGTGGCTCGTTCCGCCACGCTGACCCAGCCGGTCCTGCGTTGCCGTGCAAGCCGCAGTCAGTGCGGGGTTGGCACCTGAAGCCCGTGCTGGGCAGGCCTGCTGGCCATGCTGCGAGACCCTGACGGCAGCGGTTTGCAGATCGTGCCACGGCGCGCAGCACGCAAGGGCGCCTGAGTGCACCCCGTGAAGGACTCGGCCTGGGAATGCTTCGCTTTCGATGGCGGCCGGCAGGCAGGCCCGTTGCGGCCTGGCCCGGCGCAAAGGTGCTGGCGGAACCCCCGCCCATTGGCGGCCCAGCGCCGGATTCAGCTTCACCGGATCCAGTCGCAGCGCCCGCGGCCGGTGGCCAGGCCCCGGTAGTCGCTCGCCCACTCCATCGTGGCCAGGTCGAGCTGGATGCGCTCGTTGTCCAAGGCGGTGGCGAGGATGCTGCCTTGCGGCTGGACCGCGTGCGGCCTGATGCCGTCGATCTCCATCTCCTGGAACTCGTCGCCGATCCAGCGCAGGACGACCTGGCGCGTCCAGGTGCTGCGCTGCGGCAGATAGGCCACCGCACAGTTCATCGCGCGCACGCCCTGCGCCCTCAGGTGCGCGCGCGGTGGGTCCACGTCGTGTCCGATGGCCCGCAGCCACAACCAGTTCAGAGCCGCCGGCACGTCGATGTCGTCCCGCCCCCCGACCGCCACGGGTGGCTGCACGGGCTGGGGCGAACTGCCTCTGCGGGCCACAGCAAAGGAAAACACGTAGTCGGGCTCCTGGCCCATGCGAAGGTCGGTGATCCGCAGCGTGCCCGCGCGCTCCTCCACCCTGAAGAAGCCTCGGCTGAAGGCCGCGATGCTTGCCACGGCTTCCAGGGCGCGCACCTCCTCGTAGAGCCCGCGCTGGGCCGGGTAGAGCGTGAACCGTATGGGCCTGCCGCGGTCGAGCAGGGAGTGGAAACCTTCTTCATGGCCGTCGGCCCGCATCAGCACGATGCGCCACAGCACGGTATTGAAAGGCGTGGGCGTGACCAGGACGCGCTCGATGGCCGCTGCGTCTGCGCGCTGGTCCAATTGGGTGCGCAGCACGCTTGTCACATGCTGCTGTGCCATCGCACTCCAGGCGAGGTAAGCCGTGGACAGCAGCAGCCCCGCCGAATTCCAGCGCGCTGGCCTGGGGCCACGCCACCACAACGCGCCCGCAAGTCCCGCCAGCAGGGGCACGGTGTACAGCGGATCGATGATGAAGATGCTGCCCAGCCCGTAGGGCTGCGCCGAGAACGGAAGCCCCAGGCGGGTGCCGTAGACCGTCATGGCGTCCAGCAGCGCGTGGGTGACCAGCACCATCCACACCGTCAGCCACCAGCGCGGGAAGTGCGCCCAGCGCGCAGTCCCGGCGGACGTGCGCAGCGGCGCGTCTCCCGCGGGTACCGCACTCTGCGGACCGGCACTTCCCAATGGGGCCCGCGGAGTCCGGGCCATGAGCGCCGTGATGCCCGCAGCCAGCGGCACCGACGCCAAGGTCTGCCAGAAGATCGCGTGGGTCTCCGCCCGGTGCAACACCATGTTGCGTACCGCGTCCCCGTGGTCCACCAGGGCGTCCAGGTCCGGCAGTGTCCCCACCACGCCCCCCCAGAGCGCGGCCTTCCACACGGCGGTGCGGCGACCCATGAGCGCCACTGCGACGGCGGCTCCCAGCGCGAATTGAGACAGCGAGTCCATGCCCGGACATCATAGGCAGTCCGTGATCAGGCGCTGCGCAGCAGGGCCAAGAGTGCGTACCCGGCCGCGATCTGCAGGCTGCAGGCTGCAGGCCGGCAGCAGCCTGGACGTTACGATCCATCGGATGAGAGAACTCGGAACCAGGCCATCCTGGCCTCCCGCCCTGAGCTCCTGCGAAACTGCAGGGCGCGCCGCGCGGGGACAGCGGCCTGCGGCAAAGGCCTGGCTCCAGAGGTCCGTGCGGGCCTTCCTGTGTGCTGCCTGGGCTGCCGGCCTGGCGACCGCCGCACCGTCTGTGGTCGGCGCGCCGTTGTCCTGCCCCGGCGGGGCCGTGCGCGTCATCGTTCCCGTGACCGCGGGAGGTCCCATGGACCGGCTGGCTCGCGGGCTCGCTGAGCGTTTGTCGATCAGCCGCGGCCTGCCGCATGTGGTGGAGAACCGGTCCGGTGGCATGACCATCCCGGCCTGGGATGCGGTGGCGAAGGCAGCGCCAGACACCTGCACGCTGCTCGTGGCCAGCACCAGTGGGCGCACGGTCCTGCCCTTCCAGACCCGCCTGCCCTACGACCCCGGGCGGGACCTGGTGCCCGTCACCCCCCTGGCAGACGTGCCTCAGTTGTTCGTCGCGCATCCCTCCACCGGCCTGCACTCGCTGGGCGATCTGGTGCGGCGCGCGCGGCAGGACCCGCAGGGCGTGACGATGGCCATCCCCACTCCGGGGGCGCTGACTCACCTGGCGGCCGTGGCCCTGCAGCAGGCGGCAGGCATCCGCCTGGTGGAAGTGCCTTACCGCGGCGGCGCGCCCGCCGCGCTGGCCGTGCGCTCCGGCGAGGTGGCCGCGATGTCGGCCGATGTGGGCGCCGTGCTGCCTCAGGTGCAGGCTGGTGATCTGGTGCCCCTGGCCACCGCCAGCGCGCGTCGCCTGCCGCAGCTTCCCCTGGTGCCCACGGTGGCGGAAGCCGGCTTCGGTGACCTGGAGGCCGTGAATGTCTACGCAGTGTTTGCTCCGGCGGGTCTGCCTGCCGAAGCCCTGCGGTCACTGCATGCCCACGTGGAGACTGCCATGCGCGATCCCGAGATCAGACAGTCGCTGCTGATCATCGGGATGGTACCGCGCACCGCCTCCCCCACCGCCTTTGCGTCCGAACTCTCCGAACAGGTGAGGAAGCTGGAACCGCTGGCACGTCGGGCCTTGCAACTCGGGCTTTGAAGCCCGCGGGCTGCAGCTAAAGAACGGCTGAGGCGGCTTCAGGCCCTTGCGGCGCGCCTGCGCCAGGCAGCACCCGCCCAGGCCACGAAGACACACAGTGCGGTGCCTGCAGGCAGGGTCCAGAGGAAGGACAGGCGCGTGCTTGCGACCACGACAAGCATGGACGCCACCGACACTGCGGCCCCCAAGATCACATCGCGCCCGGCCACGGACCGGCCCACCGGACCCGACAGCACCACTGCACCCAGCAAGGCGCCGTAGGTGGCGGCCGCCACCGAAAGCGCCAGCACCACCACAGGCGTTTCCCGTCCCCCAGCCAGCGCATGAAAGGCCAGGGCCGTGGCGGTGAGCAGCACGCCCCACAAGCACGAGAAGGCGCGCCCCACGCGAAGCAGGTGCTCGCCGTCGCTGCGGCCGCTCCAGGTGGCATACAGGTCATGCGTCATGGAAGAGGCCAAGGCACTGATGGACGAACTGATGGTGCTCATGGCCGCGGCCAGCACGCCCGCAATGACCAACCCGGCCAGCCCGGCAGGCAGCTGCTCCAGCACGAAACGCGGCATCAGTTCATCCCCCTTGAGGCCGGCGGGCGCGTGCCCGGCAGCCCACAGCGCCGTGCCCACGCTCAGGAACAGCGCGAACTGAAGGATCACCACCACGCCAGAGCCGACGAGGGCAAACCGCGCATCCGACAGCGAGCGGGTGGCCAGCAGCCGCTGCACGATCAGGTGATCGGTGCCATGACTGGCGGCCGACAGCAAGGCGCCGCCCACCAGACCACCCAGGAAACCGAACGGTGCCTCCAGGCGAAAGTCGAAGATCTGCAGCTTGCCGGCCTGCTCAGCGCGGGTCCATGCCTGCTCGATGCCGCCGGCCATCTGCAGCGCCACGATCAGGACGGCGATGCCCCCGGCGATGAAGACGCCGAGCTGCAGCACGTCGGTCCACACCACAGCACGCATTCCGCCGAAGGCGGTGTACAGCAGGGTCAGTCCGCCCATGGCCACAATGGCCCAGCTCACATCCCACCCGGTGATCAGCGCCAAGGGGATGGCACCAGCGAAGATGCGCACGCCATCGGCAAGCAGCCGAGTGAAGAGGAATACCGCCGAAAGCGACTGGCGTGTGGCCACACCGAAACGCCGCTGCAGCCGTTCATAAGCGGTGTGCTGCGTGCCGCTGAAGTAGCCGGGCAGAAGCCACGCCGCCACCGCGATGCGTCCCACCAGATAGCCCATGGCCAGTTGCAGGAAGCTGAAGTCGCCGCGTGCCGCGATGCCGGGTACCGAGATCACGGTCAGTGCCGAGGTCTCGGTGGCCACCACCGACAGCATGACCGCCCAGGCCGGAAGCCGGCGTGCGCCCAAGAAGTAGTCCTCTGCCGTGGACGACCGCTGCGTCAACGCCAGACCCACGGCCATCGTGAGCACGAAGTAGGCCGCGATGACGGCGATGTCCAGAGTATTCATGCAGGGAGGCCCTATCAGCCCGAAGCAGGGGAGGTCGGCGTGAACCAGGAAGATGCGCGGCGCCCGGACCCGGGGGTGCTCTCAACTCTCGGCCGTGAATCCGATGGCCTTGACGATCGGCCCCCAGCGCTCGGTATCGGCCTTCAGCAGCGCCGCCAGCTCGGCTGGCGTGGAGGACTTGGCCTCCAGGCCCATGACCGCCAGCCCGTCCACGGTCTCCTTGTCGGCGAGCGCCGCGCGAAGCGCGGTGTTGGCGCGTTGCACCACCTCCGCCGGCGCCTTGCCCGGCAGGAAGAAGCCGAACCACTCGCTGAAGGCCATGTCGCGCAGCCCCTGCTCCACCAACGTGGGCGTGTCGGGCGCAAAGCGGTTGCGGGTGGCACCGCTGGCCGCCAGCAATCGGCACTTGCCCGCGGCCACGTGCTGCGTGAACTCCCCGATCGGGCCCGACACGGCCTGGAGCTGCCCGCCGATCATCTCCAGGATCGCCGGCTGCGTGCCGCGATAGGGCACATGCTTGAGGTCCAAGTTGGCGCTGCGGCCGAGCAGCGCACCAATGAAGTGGGGCACCGAGCCGGCCGCGGGCGAGCCGAAGTTTGCCTGCGCCGGGTTGGCCTTGCACCAGGCCAGAAAGTCAGCGATGTTGCGCACTGAAGCCGGCACGGCCGGGCCCACCGCGAAGCCGAAGTCGAAGGTGCAGCCCAAAGTGACGGGCGAGAGGTCAGCCACCGGGTCGTAGGCCAGCTTGCGATAGATGTGGGGGTAGACGCCGAGCATGGACATGGGCGTCTGCAGGATCGTGGCGCCATCGGGCGGCAGGGTGCGCACGCCCTGGATGGCGATCTGGCCACCAGCACCGGTGCGGTTTTCCACCACCACGCTGCGGCCGTAGCCCGGCGCCAGCTTGGCCGCCACGCGGCGGCAGATCGTGTCGGAGGTGCCACCGGGCGGAAACCCCGTGATGATCCTGACGTT
>JBJTZN010000126.1:0-5648 GCA_046087245.1 Rubrivivax sp. | reverse complement strand
ATGCGCATCCTCAACATCGCGCATGGCGAGTTCCTGATGGTGGGCGCCTTCCTCACCTGGTGGGTGCAGTCCTCGTTCGGGCTGTCGCCCCTGTTGATGGTGCCGGTGTCGTTCGTGCTGCTGATGGCGCTGGGCCTGGCCATCCACTTCCTGTGCTTCCGCCGGCTGACCGCCACCTCGCCCAATCTGGACATCTTCGAGGCGCGGGGCCTGATGGTGGCTTTCGGCTTGATGTTCCTGGTGCAGAACTTCGTGTCCTGGCAATGGGGCGGCGACCTGCGCGGATACGACTTCATGACCGAGCCGGTGAAGCTGGGGCAGGCGCAGTTCGCGGGCAACAAGCTGCTGGTGTTCGGCCTGGCGCTGCTGTTCAGCGGGGCACTGATCGTGCTGATGCGCATGACGCTGCTGGGCAAGGGCGTGCGCGCGCTGATGCAGTCGCCCGTGGGGGCGCAGCTGGTGGGCATCGACACGCGCCGGCTGCACCCGCTGATGTTCGGCATCGGCCTGGGGCTGTCGGGCGTGGCGGGCTGTCTGCTGTCCATGGCCTACACCATCTCGCCCTCCATGGGCGAGCCCTACACCGTCACCGCGCTCATCGTCATCACGCTGGGCGGCTTCGGCAGCATGGGCGGCGCCCTGGCGGGCGGGCTGCTGCTGGGCGTGGTGGAGGCCATCGGCATGCACTACACCAACCCCTCGCTGAAGGCCCTGCTGTCGTACACGGTGTTCATCGCCGTGCTGCTGCTGCGACCTGAGGGCCTGTTCACACGAAAGACGCGTAAGGCTTGAGGGCAGGGGCATCATGACCGACCGCCAAGTGCTGGTGCGTGACCTGCTGGTGTGGTTCGGCCTCACGGGCTGGGCGCTGGCGTTGCCGGCCTTCGGCAGCGATTTCGTCGTGTCCATGGCGCTCACCTGCCTGATGTACGTGGCGCTGTCGTCCAGCTGGGGCCTGTTCTGCGGCAGCACGCGTTACTTGTCGCTGGCCACTTCCGCCTTCTTCGGCATCGGCGCCTACACCAGCGCGCTGATGCTGGAGCGCACCGGCTGGGTGGAGTCCATCGCCATGGGCGCGCTCATCGCCACGGCGGTGGCGGTGGTGATGGGGGCGGCCGTGCTGCACCTGCGCGGCACCTACTTCGCCGTGCTCACCTTCGGCATGACGGAGTTGATCCGCCACGCCATCACGTACTTCGAGAAGTCGGTCACCGGCACGGTGGGCCGGGTGCTGACGGTGGTGCCCGAGCGCGACACGGTCTACATCACGGTGCTGGCGCTGGCCTCGGCCACGGTGGCGCTGTCCATCGCCATCCGCCGCACGCGCTTCGGCATGGCGCTGCTGGGCATCGGCGCTGACGAACAGCGCGCGCAGACCCTGGGCGTGAACACCCGCTGGGTGAAGATTGCCGGCTTCGCGATGACGGCGGCGGTGGCCGGCGCGGTGGGTGCGGCCATGTCGGTGCGCTGGACCTACATCGACCCGCACACCGTCTTCAACCCGTTCATCGGCTTCCAGACGGTGCTAATCGCCTTGATCGGCGGTGCGGTCACGCTGTGGGGGCCGCTGATCGCCGCGGTGGTGTTCAGCGTGCTGGCCGAGACCCTGCGCCTGGCCGCGCCGCAGGTGTACATGATGACGCTGGGGCTGCTGCTGATCCTGTCGGTGTTGTACCTGCCCGGCGGTCTGGCTTCCCTGCGCTGGGACACCTGGAAGCTCTGGCGCGACGACGTGAAGAGCTGGTGGCGCGAGCGCCGCTACGAGTGGAGCGGCGACAAGGCCCGCGACAAGCGCCTGGCCCGGGAGCGCCGCCTTGGCTGATGCGGCCAAGCCCGTGCTGCTGGAGGCGCGTGAGGTGACCGTGCGCTTCGGCGGGCTGGTGGCGGTGGACGCCGTGAGCGCGAGCTTCCGCGCGGGGGAACTGGTGGGCATCATCGGTCCGAACGGCGCGGGCAAGACCACCTTCTTCAACGCGCTCACGGGCGTGCAGCGGCCCACGGCCGGGCGCCTGGTGGCCGATGGGCGTGACCTCACCGGTGCCGGGCCGCACCGCTTTGCCGCGCGCGGCCTGGCCCGCACCTTCCAGACGCCCCGCGTCTTCGGTGACCTGAGCGTGGCCACCAACATCGGCTTCGGCCTGAAGTTCGCCGGCCGGCGCCGGCGCCAATGGTGGCTGTGGGGCGAGGAGGTGGGCGTGCCCTGGGCGCTGCGCGATGTGGCCGGCATCCTGGGCCTGATCGGCCTGCGCGAGCAGGCGGCGCTGCCGGCCGGCTCGCTCACGCCCTCGCAGCAGCGCCTGCTGGAGATCGGCATGGCGCTGTCGGCGCGGCCGCGCCTGCTGCTGCTGGACGAGGTGGCGGCCGGGCTGACCGAGGCCGAGCTGGAGGACATGGCGCGCCTGATCCGCCGCCTGCGCGACGAGCTGGACTTGACGGTGGTGTGGATCGAGCACGCCGTGACCACGCTGCTGCGCCATGTGGAGCGCGTGATCGTGCTGCACCAGGGCCGCAAGATCGCCGACGCCACGCCGGCCGAGGTGGTGCGCGACCCCGAGGTGATCGAGGCCTACCTGGGCGACGAGATGGTGGACGAAGAGTTGTCGAGGTCCGCGTCGACCTCGGCTTCGGTCGGGGTGCCCAGTACACCAGGAACCGGAACTGCAGCCGCCGCAGGAGCCGCCCCATGATGTGGCACCGCCCCGACGGGTTCACGCTCGGCGGCAGCGGCCGCGCCCACCTGAAGGTGGAGGGCCTGGCGGCCGGCTACGGGCCGGTGCAGGTGCTGCGCGGGCTGCGCTTCGAGGCCCGCCCCGGGCTGACCGTCATCCTCGGGCCCAATGGCGCGGGCAAGACTACCCTGCTGCGCGCCCTGGCCGGCCTGATCCCGCGTGGCGGCGAGGTGCTGCTGGACGGTGAGGAACTGCCGGAGAAGACGCACGAGATCGTGCGCGCCGGCGTGGCGCTGGTGGCCGAAGGCCGGCAGCTGTTCCCCCAGATGACGGTGACCGAGAACCTGGAGCTGGGCGGCTGGCTGGTGCCGAAGGCCGAGCGCGAGCGCCGGCTGCAGCAGGTGCTGCAGGACTTCCCCAAGCTGCGCGAGCGCGCCGGGCAACTGGCGGGCACCATGAGTGGGGGCGAGCAGCAGATGGTGGCCGTGGCCCGCGCCATGATGAGCGCGCCGCGCCTGCTGATGCTGGACGAGCCCTCGCTCGGCCTGGCGCCGCGCATGGTGGACGAGCTGCTGGCCCTGGGCCGCCGCATTGCCGATGCCGGCACCACCGTGCTGATGGTGGAGCAGAACGTCAAGAAGGCCCTGGCCGTGGCCGACCGCGGCTACGTGCTGGAGCGCGGCGCCCTGGTGGCCAGCGGCCCGGCACGGCTGCTGGCGCGCTCCACCGTGGTGCGCGAGGCCTATCTGGGCGCGCAGGCCGACGACACCACCTCGGCCGCCGATGCGGCGCGCCGGGGACGTTCTGCCGCCATCCCCGTGTCCTGAACCCTTGAATCCTTCCCCCAGGAGTCCGTCATGTCCGACATGTCCATGCTGATCAACGGCCTGAAGGTCACGGCCGAGAAGAACGCCACCTTCGAGCGCCGCAACCCCCTGGACGGCACCGTGGCCACGCGCGCCCCGGCGGCCTCGCCGGCGGACGCGGTGATGGCGGTGGAGGCTGCGGCCGAGGCCTTCAAGACCTGGAGCGAGACCGGCCCCGGCCTGCGCCGCGCCCTGCTGCTGAAGGCGGCCGAGCAGCTGGAAGCGCGCACACCGCAGTTCATCGAGGCCGTCTCCGCCGAGACCGGCGCCACCGGCATGTGGGGCGGCTTCAACGTCTTCCTGGCCGCGGGCATGCTGCGCGAGGCGGCGGCCCTGACCACGCAGATTGCCGGCGAGGTGATTCCTTCGGATGTGCCCGGCAGCCTGGCCATGGGCGTGCGCCAGCCGGCGGGGGTGGTGCTGGGCATCGCGCCCTGGAACGCACCCGTCATCCTGGGCGTGCGGGCCATCGCCACGCCGCTGGCCTGCGGCAACACGGTCATCCTCAAGGGCAGCGAGAACTGCCCGCGCACGCACCAGCTCATCATCGAGGCACTGCAGGAAGCGGGCTTTCCGCCGGGCGTCGTGAACTACATCACCAACGCGCCGGCCGATGCCGGGGCGGTGGTGGAGGCCATCGTGGCCCACCCGGCGGTGCGGCGCGTGAACTTCACCGGCTCCACGCGTGTGGGCCGGCTGATCGCCATGACCTGCGCCAAGTACCTCAAGCCCGCCGTGCTGGAGTTGGGCGGCAAGGCGCCGCTGCTTGTGCTGGACGACGCCGATCTGGACGACGCCGTCAATGGCGCGGCCTTCGGCTGCTTTGCCAACAGCGGCCAGATCTGCATGAGCACCGAGCGCCTGATCGTGGACGAGAAGGTGGCTGACGAGTTCGTCAAGAAGTTCGCCACCAAGGCCCGGGCCCTGCCCCTGGGCGACCCTCGCAAGCCCGAGCCCGTGGTGCTGGGCAGCGTCATCGGCATGTCCACCGTGGAGCACTGCAACGCCCTGATCGACGACGCGCTGGCCAAGGGTGCCAAGCTGGTGTGCGGCGGCAAGGCCGACAGCACGCTGATGCCGGCCACGCTGCTGGACCACGTGACCCCCGCCATGCGCATCTACCGCGAGGAGACCTTCGGCCCGGTCAAGGCCATCGTGCGCGTGCGCAACACCGAGGAGGCCATCGCCTGCGCCAACGACAACGAGTACGGCCTGTCGGCGGCGGTGTTCGGGCGTGACGTGGCACGTGCCCTGAACGTGGCGCGCCGCATCGACTCGGGCATCTGCCACATCAATGGCCCCACCGTGCACGACGAGGCGCAGATGCCCTTCGGCGGCGTCAAGGGCAGCGGCCTCGGGCGTTTCGGCGGCCGTGCCGGCGTGCACGAGTTCACCGAACTGCGCTGGGTGACGGTGCAGACTACGCCTCGACAGTATCCGTTTTGATCGGGTAACCGCAGCGCTACGCCCTGCTGGAGAACGAGACCATGACCAACCGTACCCACCCGCCGTTCCGAGCCGACCACGTCGGCAGCTTCCTGCGTCCGGCCTATTTGCTGGAAGCGCGTGAGAAGAAGGCCAAGGGCGAGATCACGCCCGAGCAGCTGCGCGAGGTGGAAGACCGTGCCATCGACGAGATCGTGCGCTTCCAGGCCGATGCCGGGCTGCAGTCGATCACCGATGGCGAGTTCCGCCGCACCTATTTCCACATCGACTTCCTGGACCAGCTGGGCGGCGTCAGGACCGACATCCCGGTCACCATCCGCAAGCCTGACGGTACCGAGGAGCTGGCCCCACCGGCCATCCGCGTCATCGACAAGGTGCGTCACGTCAAGGACATCCAGCTGGCCGATTTCCAGCACCTGAAGTCGCGTGTGGAGGCCTTGGGGAGGCCCGACCTGCTGCCCAAGGTGACGATCCCTTCGCCCACCATGCTGCACTTCCGCGGCGGGCGTGCCGGCATCAGCCGGCAGGCCTATCCGGAGCTGGACCCCGTGTTCTACGACGATGTGGCCGAGGTCTACGGCCAGGAGCTGAAGTCGCTGGCCGATGCCGGCTGCTCCTACGTGCAGATGGACGACACCAACCTGGCCTACCTGTGCGACGAGCGCAT
>JBJTZN010000125.1:0-9610 GCA_046087245.1 Rubrivivax sp. | reverse complement strand
CATGAAGGCTGCATCTGGCAAAGCCAACTAACCCCCCATGAGAGGGATTGCCCACCAGATGCAGCATGGCCGACGATCCCGACCATGCAGAGCAGAAGACTTATCCGGTGCGGCCTGGTTGACCCCGACACCTTCCGCATGGAGGCATCAGATGGAGAAGTCTGGTTGCACCGCGTTGTGCGGGATGAGCAAGGAAACCCGACCCCTGAGCAGATCAATGCGTGGCTGAACCTGATCTGGGCACCATACGGATCACAGGGTGCAGTGCGGAATTCCCAAGTGGGTCCCTGTTTGAGCGGCTGAACTCAGTTCGGCAACCAGGCTGGTCAAAACATTACGACCATCTCACAATGTGGGATGCCGTTAAATTTGACGCTCCAGACTGCTGGTGGGCGCATCCAGTGCCCGAGGTGTCAGGCAAAGAGTCGGCGCACTCTTCTGCAGTGCGGCTCCCCTGCTGAGCGTGGAAAGCGGGTCTGTCGTTTTCATGGCGCCCGAAGCACTGGCCCCCGCACCGAGCTGGGCCGAGCCCGCTGTGCCCAGGCGCGAACTGTTCACGGCCAAGAGACCAGAGCCGCCCGGCAAGAACTCTCGGACGGAATGATCCACCTCCGAGCACTTGAAGACTTGGCCTTTGCCCTCGGGATGATCGATGTCCGGACCAGAGGCAGGAAACCAGGCCGCGCCTGATTCGTTTGAGCGGATTCGTATGTGTAGAAGCTGCGGGTCCCATCCTGGCAAATGGGGGGGTCCCCGGTGGGTGGGGGTCCCCGGGAGATGCAAATTTTTTCAGCGGGCACCTGGGCTTGACGGCGCCCCTGGAGGTTGAATACCTGCGTGTCTGTGGCTGTCTGTTTGACGCAACGCGCCAACAAATTGAGGGGGCACCTGCACTGCTAGAGTACCAGCCATCGCCTCTGAGGGGCACCACACAGTGAAACGGGGAACAAACCGGGGCACGTAGCGAGAATGATCGAACTGAGGCCTAGTATTGATGAGGCCTGTGAAAGGTTGTTCGAGTCCCTCCGGGGCCATACCTGCGCTGGCACGAGTCGAACCAGACTGTTGACGACCTGCGAGGTTGTGCTGCGCACCCTGTTTCGGGCGGGTGTTGCGGGTATCTGCGTACCCGATCCCGGAAAGTATGCGCTGTCAACCCCTTCAGTGCTTGCCTGATGACACATCCGGGCTAGTCTTGCGCGCCGGCATCCACCCGCAGACCCAGGCGAGCCGGGTCGCCTCGCCCGACCCGCAAGATGACAGGTTCGGGCCCGCTGAGGTCGATGACGGTGGTGGGCTGCATGGGACAGGCACCGGCGTCCACCACGGCCTGCAACTGCTTCTGGAAAAGGGTGCGGATCTCATGCGCGTCGTTCATGGGCTCGATGTGGCCAGGCGCTATCAGCGTGGTGGCCAGCAGGGGCTGGCCCACTTGCTCCAGCAGGGCCTGGGCGACGCGGTGGTCAGGTACCCGCAGACCGATAGTACGGCGTGAGGGGTGGCTTAAGCGGCGCGGCACCTCCTTGGTGGCATCCAGAATGAAAGTGAAGGGCCCGGGCGTGGCCCGCTTGAGCAGGCGGAATTGCCGGTTGTCCGCGCGGGCGTAGCTTGCCAACTCGCTCAGGTCGCGGCACAACAGGGTCAGGTGGTGCCGGTCGTCCACACCCCGCAGGCGGCGCAGGGACTCGGCCGCTGCCTTGTCGTCCAGATGGCACACCAGGGCATAGCTGGAGTCGGTGGGTATGGCCACCACCCCGCCGTCGTGCAGGATCTGTGCCGCCTGCCTGAGCAGACGGGGCTGAGGGCTTTCGGGGTGGACCTCGAAGCATTGCGACATCCGATCATTGTCCCGCGGCGGGGCGTCCCGGTCTTGCGCCAGCCCGCGTTACTGCATTCACGGGCGGCCGTGCTGCGCTATGCTCGAACCCATGAAGCTTCTGTTGCGCTGGGGGTTGCTGGCCTGCGCGCTGGTGCTGGTCGCCCACCTCTACCCGGGTGTGCAGGTCAAGAGCTTTGGTGCTGCCCTGGTGGCCGCGCTGGTGCTCGGGCTGCTGAACACGCTGGTGCGCCCGGTACTCATCCTGCTGACCCTGCCAGTGACGCTGCTGACGCTGGGGCTGTTCCTGTTCGTCATCAACGCGCTGATGTTCTGGGCCGCAGCCTCGGTGCTTGATGGCCTGCATGTCAACGGCTTCTGGGCCGCGCTGTTGGGTTCGCTGCTGTACAGCCTGTGCGCCCTGGTGATCGACATGGCCATGGAAGCCCTGTTCAGTCGCCGTGAGGCTTGACCGGCGCGGACGACCCCTGCTGCTCAGCTGCAGGGCGCCGCGCAGGCGCTGTTCTGAGACGGCCGCCTCATCGGCGGGCTCTGGTCCGCTGCCTGCCGTCTGCCGGGCAGCGCAGTCTCACGAGCGGGCAGCCGCACGTATCACGCGCGGCGCCAGCGCTTCCCACACGGGGGTGAGCCGGCCCGGCAGGTCGGGCAGGGTGCCCAGGTCGGTGTGGCTCTCGTCGGGCGAGTGGAAGTCGCTGCCGCGTGAAGCGCAGAGCTGGAACTCCTGCGCCATGTCGGCGTACTTCACTTGCTCCGCCGCGCTGTGCGCGCCGGTGATCACTTCCACGCCGCGCCCGCCATGGGCCACGAACTCGCTGAAGAGGGCGTACTCCTCGGTGGGCGTGAACTTGTAGCGCGCGGGGTGGGCGATGACGGCCATGCCGCCGGCCTGGGTGATCCAGCGCACGGCGTCGCCCAGACGCGCCCAGCGGTGCCGAACGAAGCCCGGCTTGCCTTCGGTGAGAAAGCGCCGGAACACCTCGTGCGTGTCGCTGCACACACCGGTCTCGACCAGAAAGCGCGCGAAATGGGTGCGGGAGATGAGGTCGGGGTTGCCGACGTACTTCAGCGCGCCCTCGTAGGCGCCCTTGATGCCTACTTGCGCCAGCCCGTCCGACATCTCGCGGGCCCGCTCGGCGCGCCCGCCGCGCGTGACAGCCAGGCCCTGGCGCAAGGCCTCGTCATCGGCGTCGAAGCCCAGGCCCACGATGTGCACCGTGACGTCCGCGAAGGTGACCGAGATCTCGCAGCCGGTCAGGTAGTCCATCCCCAGGGCGGCGGCGGCGGCCATGGCACGGTGCTGGCCCTTGACCTCGTCGTGATCGGTCAGCGCCCACAGTTCCACCCCGTTGGCTTGGGCGCGCTGCGCCAGGGCTTCGGGCTCCAGGGTGCCGTCGGAGACGGTGGAGTGGCAGTGGAGGTCGGCGTTGATGAGGTTCACCCGCTGATTGTAGGAAGCCGGCACGCCCGGCACCTGGGCTTCGACAAGCTCAGCCCGAACGGACCCCGGCTCGCCCCGGGCTCGTCGAAGCGCGCGAGCCCATCGGGCGCCATTCAGCGCTGCAGCGTCAGGGTGGCTGCGCAGCGCGCCGCCAGGCCCGGGTCGTGCGTCACCACCACGAAGGCCGTTCCCTGCTCCGCCGCCAGGCCCAGCATCAGCGAGAAGACGGTGTCGGCCGTGGTGCGGTCCAGGTTGCCGGTGGGCTCGTCGGCCAGCACGCAGGCCGGCCGGGTGACGAGCGCGCGAGCGATGGCCACGCGCTGGCGCTCGCCGCCCGAAAGCTGCGAAGGGTGGTGGCGGCTGCGATCGGCCAGGCCCACGCGCGCCAGCATGGCCTGCGCCGCCTCGCGCGCCTGCGCCACGCTCCGGCGGCGGATGCGCAGCGGCATGGCCACGTTGTCCAGCGCGCTGAATTCCGGCAGCAGGTGGTGGAATTGGTAGACGAAGCCCAGATGCAGGTTGCGCCAGCGCCCTTGTTCGGCCGCCCCCATGGAGGCGAAGTCGCGGCCCCTCAGCGCCACGCGGCCGGCGTCGGGCGCTTCCAGCCCGCCCAGCAGGTGCAGCAGCGTGCTCTTGCCCGCGCCCGAGGGCCCCACCACCGCCACGGTCTGGCCGGCCTGTACCGTGAGGTCCACCCCGCGCAGCACGGTGACGTCCAGCCCTTGCGCACCGCCTTCGCGGAAGCGCTTGTGCAGCCCCGTGGCCTGCAGCACGGGCGGTGTCGAGGCCTCACTCATAGCGCAGCGCCTGGGCCGGGTTCACCCGGCTGGCGCGCCAGCTCGGGTAGAGCGTGGCGGCAAAGGCCAGCGCCAGCGAGATCAGGCCGATGGGCACGATGTCGCTGGCCAGGGGCTGGCTGGGCATCTTGTTGATCAGGTAGATGCTGCCGGGCAGGAAGGCCACGCCCAGCGCCCGCTCGATGGCGGGCACGATGACGTCGATGTTCAGCGCCACCAGCAGCCCCAGGCCCACGCCCGACAGCGTGCCGATGATGCCGGCCAGCGCCCCCTGCACCACGAAGATGCCCATGACCGAGGCAGGGCTCGCGCCCAGGGTGCGCAGGATGGCGATGTCGGCGCGCTTGTCGGTCACGGTCATCACCAGGGTGCTGACGAGGTTGAAGGCCGCCACCGCCACGATCAGCGTCAGGATGATGGTCATCATCCGCTTTTCGATCCGCACGGCGTCGTACCAGTGGCGGTTGGTGCGGGTCCAGTCGCGCACCATCAGGCCGCCGGGCAGGCGGTCTATGAGGGCGCCGGCCACGGCGCGCGCGGCCTGCACGTCGGCCACCTTGAGCTGAACCCCCGTGGGGCCTTCCAGGCGGAACAGCCGCGCCGCGTCGTCCACGTGCACCAGGGCCAGGCCGCTGTCGTACTCGAAGTGCCCGGCCTCGAAGGTGCCGCTGAGGGTGAACTGCTTCAGCCGCGGCACCACGCCGGCCGGGGTGACCTGCCCGCTGGGCGCCACCACCGTGACCTTGTCACCCACGCCCACGCCCAGCGCGCGCGCCAGCTCCATCCCCAGCACGATGTTCCACTGCCCCGGCTGCAAGGTGGCGAAGGCCGTGTCCTTCAACTGCGCGCCCAGTGTGGTGACCGTGGCCTCCTCAGCGGGCGAGATGCCGCGCACGATGGCCCCGCGCATCGTCTCGCCGCGCGAGACCAGCACCTGCGTGGCAATGAAGGGCGAGGCGCCGATGACCTCGGGGTGGGTGCGCGCCGCCTGGGCCACGGCCTGCCAGTCGGCCAGCGCATTGCCGTCGGCGCTGAAGACCTCGATGTGCGGGATGACGCTGAGCATGCGGTCGCGCACTTCCTTCTGGAAGCCGTTCATCACCGACAGCACGATGATCAGCGCCGCCACGCCCAGGGCGATGCCCAGCATGGACACGCCGGAGATGAAAGAGATGAAACCGTTGCGCCGGCCCGTGCGCCCGGCGCGGGTGTAGCGCCAGCCGATCTGCCACTCGTAGGGAAGGGGAAGGCCCATGGGGTGGGCACTCTACAGGACACCCACCGCCCCGGATAATCCCCGGCCATGCACCTGATCGTTCCCTTTGCCGGCGTGATGTCCGAGGCCGGCCGAGCGGCGGCCCGGGAGCTCACCTTGCCCCACCTGGCCCGCGCGCTGGACCGCATGGAGCCGCAGTGGCTGGCCGCGCCCGCCGGGGCGGACCCTGAAGCGCCGGAACTGAGCCTGACCCCGCCGCATGAGCACGCGAAGGCGCGGGCCTGGGGCTTGACCGTGACCGACGGCCAGATGCCCTGGGCGGCCTTGGAGGCGGCCCGCCTCGGCCTGCCGGGGGCCGGGGCTGGCTCCGATGTCGGGTCTGATGTCAGGTCTGATGTCAGGTTTGATATCGGGCCCATCAAGGCCTGGGGCCGGTTGACGCCCGCCCATTGGCAACTGGGCACCGAGCAGATCACGATGCTGGCGCCGCAGTTGCTGGCCCTGGACAGCGCGGCCAGCGTCGCTTTCCTGGAGGCCGTGCGCCCTTTGTTCGAGACCGAGGGTTTCGAGCTCCACGCCACCGAGGCCGGACATTGGCTGGCCCGCCACCCCGTGCTCGCCGATCTGCCCTGTGCTTCGCTGGACCGTGTCGTCGGCCGCAATGTGGACCTCTGGCTGCCGGCGGACCCGCGGGCCCGCCTGGTGCGACGCTTGCAGAACGAGGTGCAGATGTTCCTGCACACCCACCCGCTGAACGAAGAGCGCGAGCAGCGCGGTGCTTTGCCCGTCAACTCTTTCTGGCTGGACGGCTGCGGCCTGGCGCCTGCTACCTCGGGTGCCGCCGGACCGGCCTCGCCGGAGACGGTCACCGAAGACGGCCGCTTGCGCGCCCCCGCGCTGGGCGAAGACTGGTTCGCCTGGAGCCGCGCCTTTGCACAGTTGGACGAAGGCCCAATCGCGCAGGCCGTGCAGGCGGCAAGCGATGGCCAGTCCGTGAAGCTGACCCTGTGCGGCGAGCGCCAGGCCTGCACGCTCACCGCCCGCCCGCCCACGGCCTGGCAACGCCTGCGCACGGCCTGGCGCCGTCCGCCCACGGCCGCCGTTGAGCGCCTTCTGGAAGCCCTGTGACGCCCCCCCGCCTGCAGCCCCGGGACGCCCCGCCGCGCACCTGCTTTGCCTTGGAGCAGGCCGGCGTGCACCCCTTGCTGGCCCGCTTGCTGGCCGCGCGCGGCGTGCGCTCCGCAGCCGAGGTGGATGACGGGCTGCCGCATCTGCTGCCGCCCGCCTCCATGAAGGGGGTGGCCGAAGCCGCCCGCCTGTTGGCCGATGTGATCGAGGCGGGCCAACGCATCGTCGTCGTGGCCGATTACGACTGCGACGGCGCCACCGCCTGCGCCGTGGCCTTGCGGGGCCTGCGCCTGCTGGGGGCTGCGCCAGAGAACCTGGGCTACGTGGTGCCCGACCGGGCCGTGCACGGCTACGGCCTCACGCCGGCCATCGTGGACCTGGCGCTGCAGCGCCGCCCGGATCTGCTGGTGACGGTGGACAACGGCATTGCCAGCCTCGAAGGCGTGGCCCACGCGCAGGCTCAGGGCCTGGACGTGCTGGTCACCGACCACCATCTGCCCGCCGTGGTGGGCGACGAGGTGGTGCTGCCGCCCGCGCGGGTCATCGTCAACCCCAACCAGCCCGGTGACAGCTTCGAGAGCAAGGCGCTGGCGGGGGTGGGGGTGATGTTCTACGTGCTGCTGGCGCTGCGGGCCGAACTGCGCCAGCGCGGCCGTTTCGACGCCGCCAGCCAGCCCCGCATCGACGCCCTGCTGGACCTGGTGGCCCTGGGCACCGTGGCGGACGTGGTGAAGCTGGATGCCAACAACCGGCGCCTGGTGGCGCAGGGCCTGCGACGCATCCGCGCCGGACGCATGCAGCCCGGCGTGGCCGCCCTCTTCGCCGTGGCCGGGGCCGACCCGGCGCGCGCCGCGGCCCTGGACTTCGGCTTCAAGCTGGGGCCCCGCATCAACGCCGCCGGCCGGCTGTCCGACATGACCTTGGGCATCGAGTGCCTGCTCACCGACGACGCGGCGCGCGCGGCCGAACTGGCGGCGCAACTGGACGCCATCAACCGCGAGCGCCGCGAGGTGGAGGGCCACATGCGCGAGCAGGCTGAAGGCGCCGTGGACCGGTTGCTGGCCGAACTGGCAGCGCCGCCGCCCGCCGTCAGCCTGTTCGACGAAAGCTTCCACGAAGGGGTGGTGGGCATCGTGGCCGGGCGCCTGAAAGACCGGCTGCACCGGCCCACCTTCGTCTTCGCCCGCGCCCAGGATGGCTCGCTCAAGGGCAGCGGCCGCTCCATCCCGGGCTTTCATCTGCGCGATGCGCTGGACCTGGTGAGCAAGCGCGCGCCTGGCGTGCTCAGGCGCTTCGGGGGGCACGCCATGGCGGCCGGGGCGACGGTGGAGCCCGAGGGGTTCGAAGCCTTCGGCGCGGCCCTGCGTCAGGTGGCTCAGGAATGGCTGGACCCCGCCACCTTGCAGCGCACGCTGCAGCACGACGGGCCGCTGGACCTGCAGTGGTTCAACCCCCCAACGGCGCAGTTGCTGGACGCCCAGGTGTGGGGCTCGGGCTTCGAGGCGCCGCTGTTCTGCGACCGGGTGGACGTGCTGCAACAGACCTTGCTGAAGGACAAGCACCTGAAGCTGCGCGTGCGCCACGCGGGCGAGTTGCGCGACGCCATCTGGTTCCAGCGCACCGAACCCTTGCCGCAGAGTGTGCAACTGGCCTTTCGGATTCAGCTCGACGAGTGGAACGGCCGGCAGCGGGTGCAGATGGTGGTGGAGGCGGCGCAGGCCGATTGACCTGCCGCCCTTGCGCCTGCGGCCGTGCGCGCACCGTGGCAAAGCAAGCGATGCCCCTTGTGAGGCGCGATGACGCTGCTTGCGGCAGCATGCAGCGCATGAACATCATGGCGTTTACAAGAAGACAGAAGCGGGTCAGGCGTTGGTCCGCTCTGATGCATTGGGCCACTCTGATGCTGGGGGCTGCCGTGTCGGCACTGCCTGCGCTGGCCTCACCGGGCGCAGATCTCAAGCCTGTCATGGTGGCCCGTGGCCTGGCCCAGCCCTGGGCCCTGGCCTTCCTGCCGGACGGCCGCATGCTGGTGACCGAACGGCCGGGGCGCATGCGCATCGTCACGCCCGACGGGCGCCTGGGGGAGCCCCTGCAAGGTCTGCCGCCTGTGGACGCCAAGGGACAGTGCGGCCTGCTCGACGTGGTGCTGGACCCGAAGTTCGCCGAGAACCGCTGGGTCTACTGGACCTACGCGGAAGCGGGCGAGGGTGGCAACGGTGTGGCGGTGGCCCGCGGGCGCCTCCAGGACCGCCAGCTCGCCGAGGTGCAGGTGATCTTCCGCCAGTTGCCCAAGGTGGCGAGCCAGCTCCATTGCGGCTCGCGCCTGGCCTTTGCCCGCGATGGCCGCCTCTTCGTGGGGCTGGGCGACCGCTTCAGCCGCAAGGATGAGGCGCAGAACCCGGCCAACCATCTCGGCAAGATCGTCCGTATCGAGACCGACGGCCGGGTGCCGGCGGACAACCCCTTCGTCGGCCGCGCCGGGGCCGCGCCCGAGGTCTTCAGCCTGGGGCATCGCAACATCCAGGGCCTGGCGGTGCACCCCGCCACGGGCGAGCTGTGGCAGACCGAGCATGGCCCGCAGGGCGGGGACGAGGTGAACGCGCCGCAGGCCGGGCGCAACTACGGCTGGCCGCTGGTCACCTACGGACGCAACTACGGCATCGGCACGCGCATCGGCGAAGAAGGGCCCAGGCCCGGCTTCGAGCAGCCCCTGCAGTGGTGGGTGCCAGTATCCATCGCCCCCAGCGGGCTGGCCTTCGTGACCAGCGACCGCTACCCCGGCTGGCAGGGCAGTCTGCTGCTGGGCGCACTGCGCGCCCAGGCCCTGGTGCGCCTGAAGCTGGACGGCCGCCAGGTGGTGGCGCAGGAACAGCTGCTGGCGTCCTTGCAGAAGCGCATCCGCGACGTGCGCCAGGGCCCCGACGGCTGGATCTACCTGGTGACCGACGGCGTGGAAGGGCAGATCATCCGGCTGGAGCGCTGACGCACGAGCTGCGGCTCGCAGTCCTTGGCGCGCCGGGCCAGGCCTGCGGGCCGGCCCCGCGTCAGCTCACCCGCCCGAACCACCACAGGCCGAGCGCCGCGGCGGCCACGACGAGCGCGGCCGCCAGCAGCCCGAACAGGGCCGTGATCTCGGTTTCCTTGCGTTCGACCACCAGCTTGCTCGACAGCGACTCGTAGACCTTGATCAGGTC
>JBJTZN010000124.1:0-7616 GCA_046087245.1 Rubrivivax sp. | reverse complement strand
CCCAAGCTCGTGTGAGCGATAGTGGCCGCTCTAGCACAGAACTTCTGATCTGAAACCCACCAGTCCTGTCGCGCACATTCAGCAGGCCTGCTTTTGAGCGGCTGCCGCCACGAAAGTGCCAGCCCCCGCGCACTGCGCCTGCGCGCCAGGGGCTGTGCGAAATGTGCCGTTGTCGCACCCCGGCACACTCTTCATTCCATAGCTGCCAGCCCATACTCACATGGGCCAGCAGCCTATTTCACGCCTAAAACCCAACCGATCAATCGGCGTTCAGTTGCTGCTCCAGCTCGTGCAGCACGCGGTAGCACGGCAGGACCTGTTGCACGCTGGAATTGGGTTCGCGCCCTTCGCGGATGGCGGCGAAGAATTCGCGGTCCTGCAGCTCGATACCGTTCATGGACACATCGACCTGGGACACGTCGATCTTCTCTTCCTTGCCGTTGACCAGGTCGTCGTAGCGCGCGATGTAGGTGCCGGTGTCGCCGATGTAGCGGAAGAAGGTGCCCAGCGGCCCGTCATTGTTGAACGACAGGCTCAAGGTGCAGAGGGCGCCATTGGCCGCCTGGAGCTGGATGCTCATGTCCATGGCGATGCCCAGCACCGGATGGATGGGGCCCTGCACGGCATGGGCCTTCACGATGGGGCTGCCGGCCTGGTAGGCGAACAGGTCCACCGTGTGCGCGGCGTGGTGCCACAGCAGGTGGTCGGTCCAGCTGCGGGGCTGGCCCAGTGCGTTCATGTTGGTGCGACGGAAAAAGTAGGTCTGCACGTCCATCTGCTGGATGTGGAACTCACCCGCCGTGATGCGCCGGCGCACCCACTGGTGGCTGGGGTTGAAGCGCCGGGTGTGGCCGCACATGGCCACCTTGCCGGTGGCCTTCTGCAACTGCACCACGGCCTGGCCGTCCTTCAGCACATCGCACAGCGGAATCTCCACCTGCACGTGCTTGCCTGCCTGCAAGCAGGCGATGGCTTGCGAGGCATGCATCTGCGTGGGCGTGCACAGGATGACCGCGTCCACCTCGGCGATCTTCAAGCTCTCGGCCAGGTCGGTGGTGACGTGGGCGATGCCGTACTTGTCGGCCACTTCCTTGGTCTTGTCGAACTCGCGCCCGATGAGCGAGATGACCTTGACGTCGGGGATGTTCTTGATGCCGTCCAGGTGCTTGATGCCGAAGGCGCCGGCGCCGGCCAGGGCTACGTTGATGGTCATGCTGTCAGTTCTCCAGGATCAGGTGGCCCACGGCCGTGTTGGAGGCGGGCACGTGATAGAACCGATGCGCCACCCGGGGCTTGGCGCCAGGATTGGCCGTGGCCACATCCGCCATCGCCCCGCGGGCGATCAGCCACATCACGAGCTCGATGCCCTCGCTGCCGGCCTCGCGCACGTAGTCGATGTGCGGCAGTTGCGCCAGCGCGGCCGGCTCGTCGATCAGGCGGTCCAGGAAGCGGTTGTCCCACTCGCGGTTGATCAGCCCGGCGCGCGGGCCCTGCAGCTGGTGGCTCATGCCGCCCGTGCCCCAGATGTGCACGTTCAGGTCTTCATCGAAGCTCTCCACCGCACGGCGGATGGCCTGGCCGAGCGCAAAGCAGCGCCGGCCCGAAGGGACGGGGTACTGCACCACGTTCACCGCAAACGGAATCACCGGACAAGGCCAGGCGCCGGTCTTCGGGTCTTGCGCGCCGCACATCAGGCTCAGCGGCACGGTCAGGCCGTGGTCCACGTCCATGCGGTTGACGATGGTGAGGTCGAAGTCGTCCTGGATCACGCTGTGCGCGATGTGCGAGGCGAGCGCAGGGTGGCCCTGCACCACGGGCACGGGGCGTGGCCCCCAGCCCTCGTCGGCCGGCGCATAGCTCGCGGCCGTGCCGATGGCGAAGGTCGGGATCATCTCCAGGCTGAAGGCGGTGGCGTGGTCGTTGAAGACCAGGAAGATGACGTCAGGCTGGTGATCCTTCATCCACTGCTTGGAGAACTCGTAGCCGGCGAAGACCTTCTGCCAGTAAGGCTCGTGGCTCTTGCCCAGGTCCAGCGCCGCGCCGATGGCCGGCACGTGGGAGGTGTAGACGGAAGCGGTGATGCGGGCCATGGTCAGAACCCCGCCTTCGTGCTGCTGCCCTGCGGCTGGCGATGCGCCTGGGCACTGCCGTCCTCGCCCACGCGGCGATTGCCTTCGACCGAGCGGCCGCCCGAGATCATCATGTCGCGGTACTCCTCTTCGGTCATGCCGGTCATGCTGCCGGCCATCTGCTGGAAGCTCTTCCCATAGGTGGCACCGATCTTGGCCAGGAAGTAGATGTTGCCGCCCTCGGCAATGCAGCGGTTCAGGTCGCGTGCAAGCACGGCCTGCTTCTGCGCCTCGGTCATGGGCCATTCGTCAAGGTAGGCGCGCGGGTCTGCCAGGAAGCGCTCGCGGTTGGCGGCCTTCATCAGGCTCATGCAGAACTGGTTGAGGTGGTAGCCCATGCGGGACTGTTCGGCATCGAAGATGGAGGTGCCGGGGATGTCGAGGTAGGGTTTCTGTAGTGCCATGTCAATGTGTCCGCAAATGCTCTCTCGCCCGCTCGTCGCGTGCCGCTGGGTTGGGGCAACCCCCTCCGCTCATGTCCCCCGGCGCAGGCTCCGCCCGCGCCTCCTCCTTTACTTCGCTGCGGGGGTTACCCCAACCCAGCGGCCTGCCTGCATTGTCAACACACCAAGGCGCCAGCGGCACGGGTGGGGGTGGCACCCTGCGCAGCGAAGTCAAGGAGGAGCCACCGGCCGCAGGCTGGTGGCGGGGGACATGAGCGGAGCAGGGTGCCGCCCGCGCCCGTGCCTCGTGAAGGGCTGGCTTGCTCGTGTCACGCCAGCGGGGACTCCTCCGGCCAATACAACCTCATCGGGTTGTCCACGAGCAGCTTCTTCTGCAGTTCGGCCGTTACCGCGATGTGAGGGATGAAGTCCACCAGCAGCCCGTCATCAGGCATGTGGTCCTTCAGGTTGGGGTGGGGCCAGTCGGTGCCCCAGAGCACACGGTCAGGGAAGGACTCCACCACGCGCCGGGCGAAGGGCACCACGTCGCGGTAGGCGGCTTGCTCGCCGTTCAGCGCGCGCGGGCCGGTGACGCTCAGCCGCTCCGGGCAGCTCACCTTGCTCCACACCTTGGGGTGCTCGCGCATGAACTTCAGGAACAGCGCGAACTCCGGGCCGTCCACAGGCTTGCTCACGTCCGGGCGGCCCATGTGGTCCACCACCACGGTGGTGGAGAGTTCGTCATGAACGGCGGCGAAGAAGTCCCAGAGCTCGGGCAGGTCCACTGCCTCGAAATAGATGACCACGTGCCAGCCCAGCTGCGCCACGCGGCCGGCAATCTCCATCAGCTCGTCCTTGGGCGTGAAGTCCACCAGGCGCTTGACGAAGTTGAAGCGCACGCCGCGCACGCCGGCGGCGTGCAGGGCCTGCAGCTCGTCGTCCGTGACCGCGCGGCGCACCGTGGCCACACCGCGCGCCTTGCCGCCTGAGGCCAGACAGGCGTCCACCAGGGCGCGGTTGTCGGCGCCGTGGCAGGTGGCCTGCACGATCACATTGCGGGCGAAGCCGAGGTGGTCGCGCAAGGCGAAGAGCTGCTGCTTGCTGGCGTCGCAGGGCGTGTATTTGCGCTCGGGGGCATAGGGGAACTCGGCGCCCGGGCCGAAGACATGGCAGTGCGCATCCACGCTGCCGGGTGGCAGCACGAAGCGCGGCCGGGCGGGCCCGTCGTACCAGTCCAGCCAGCCCGCGGTTTTCTCGAAGGGTCCGGAGGTGCGCTTGCTCATGGGTGATGTCGGGTCCGCAGCAGCGGACAACACAGGGTGGCTCGGGGCGAGGGCGGTGGCATGGACGGGCTCAGACCTCGCCCTTGGGCGGGCTGCCCAAGGCAGCAAGCATCCGGTCGGCCTCCACCCGCCAATCATCGCTGCGTGCAAAGCCAGGCGCACCACGCGCGCCAAACAGGCCGGCATCGCCCAGATCGGCCACCCAGGCCTGACGCTCGGCCGTGCCCGCCGCGCTCCAGGGCTCCAAGCCGGCCTCGCGCACGGTCTGCGCCACCTCTCGCACCTCTTCGCTTCGGCGGCGGCCGTGCTCGATCACACGCTGGAAGAAGTAGGCGGCCTGCTTCTCCCAGTCGATGCCTGGAAAGGTTTCCTGCAGCGAGGCGATGACCGCGTCTTCCACGCCGTAGTGGCGGGCCGTGGTGAAGCTCTCGATGACCATGGCCTCCAGGCCCTTGATCATGATGCTGCGGCACATCTTGGTGGCGCTGGCCACGCCCAGTTGGTGGCTGGCCACGCGCGCAGCAAAGCCCATCGCGTTGAGCAGCGGCTCCAGCGCGGCGGCATCGGGTCCTCCCAGCAGCAGCGGCACCGCCAGGCGGTAGGGCGGCACGGAGGTCATCACTGCGCCCTCCACGTAGCGCCCGCCCGCAGCGTTCACCACCTGCGCAGCCTGGGCCTTGGCCCCGGGGCTGGCGCTGTTGAAGTCGAGAAAGAACGCGCCAGCCGACAGACCAGCCGCAGCCGCCTGCGCCACCGCCACCGTCTGGCTGGCCGTGACGGCGCTCACGGCAAGCTCCGCGCCCGCCACAGCTTGAGCGTGCGATGCCGCCAGCACCACCCCATGGGCGGCGGCATGGGCTTGCAGGGCATCCGCAGCCGGGCCGCCGAGCTTCAGGTCATGGGCCGTGACCTGCACGCCATGCGTCCGCAGGTCCTCGGCCAGGATGCGACCCACCTCGCCGTAGCCGATCAGGGCGGTTTTCATCGCCAGATGCCCCGCAAGGGCTCAGTCGATGTAGCGCAGACCGGCTCTTTCCAGCGGCTCGCGCATCTTGTACATGTCCAGGCCCAGCACACCGGCGGCGAGTTTGGCGCGCTTCTCGCCCTCGTTGGCCTCGCGCGCCGTGGCCGCCTCCAGCGTGTTGGCTGCCATGGCACGCGGTACGCACACCACGCCGTCATCATCGGCCACGATCACGTCGCCGGGCGTCACCCACGCCCCAGCGCAGACCACCGGGATGTTCACCGAGCCCAGGGTGGCCTTGATCGTGCCCTTGCTGCTGATGGCGCGGCTCCACACGGCAAAACCCATCTCGGTCAGCGTCTTGACGTCGCGCACGCCCGCGTCGATGACCAGCGCCTTGGCGCCACGCGCCATGAAGGACGTGGCCAGCAGGTCGCCGAAGTAGCCGTCGGTGCACTCGGCAGTGACCGCCGCCACGACGATGTCGCCCGGGCGGATCTGCTCGGCCACCACGTGCATCATCCAGTTGTCGCCCGGGTGCAGCAGCACGGTGACGGCCGTGCCCGAGACCTGCGCGCCGGCGTAGATGGGGCGCATGAAAGGCTTCATCAGGCCCACGCGGCCCATGGCCTCATGCACCGTGGCGCTGCCGAAGTGCGCCAGTTGCTCGGCCAGATGCGCCGGTGTGCGCTCGATGTTGCGGTAAACCACGCCCAGTTCGTACATCTGCATTTCCCCCTTCAGCGGCCGCGGGCCTGGAGTGCGGCGTCCAGCCGCGGGTAGACGCGCCGGGCATTGCCCTCGTAGATCTTGTGGCGCTGCTCGGGGTTCATGCTCGAGGCCTCGATGTAGCGCCTGGTGTCGTCAAAGTAGTGCCCGGTCTCGGGGTCGATGCCGCGTACCGCGCCGATCATCTCGCTGGCGAACAGGATGTTGTCCACCGGGATCACCTTCGTCAGCAGGTCAATGCCGGGCTGGTGGTACACGCAGGTGTCGAAGAACACGTTGTTCAGCAGGTGGTCCTTCAGCAGGGGCTTCTTCATCTCCTGCGCCAGGCCGCGGTAGCGGCCCCAGTGGTAGGGCGCCGCGCCGCCGCCGTGCGGGATGATGAACTTCAGCGTCGGGAAGTCCTTGAACAGGTCCCCCTGGATGAGCTGCATGAAGGCCGTCGTGTCGGCGTTGATGTAGTGCGCGCCTGTGGTGTGGAAGCAGGCGTTGCAGCTGGTGCTCACGTGCACCATGGCCGGGATGTCGTACTCCACCATCTTCTCGTAGATGGGGTACCAGTGGCGGTCGGTCAGCGGCGGGCTGGTCCAGTGCCCGCCCGAAGGGTCCGGGTTGAGGTTGATCGCCACGTTGCCGTACTGCTCCACGCACTTCACCAGTTCAGGGATGCAGGTGGCCGGGTCCACACCCGGGCTTTGCGGCAGCATGGCCGCGGGGATGAAGTGGTCCGGGAAGAGCTGTCCGACGCGAAAGCACAGCTCGTTGCAGATGGCGGCCCAGGTGCTGCTGACCTGGAAGTCGCCGATGTGGTGCGCCATGAAGCTGGCGCGCGGGCTGAAGATGGTGAGGTCCGAGCCGCGCTCGCGCATCAGCTTGAGCTGGTTGGCCTCGATGGACTTGCGAAGTTCGTCGTCGCTGATCTTCAGATCAGCCACGCGGGGCCTCTGGCTGGGGTCCTTGATCCCGGCGATCTGCTGGTTGCGCCAGGTCTCCAGGGCCTTGGGCGCGGTGGTGTAGTGGCCGTGGCAATCAATGATCAAGACGCAATCTCCTGGAGAGTCGGTCGGTCGGTCAGGCCTTCATTTTGAAGCAGGACCGAGCCGGAGCTCGCCAGCCGCCGCAGCGCGTCGGGGGTGGTGGTGGGCAGCCCGAAGAACTCCAGGTAGGCGGGAATCTGCTCGAACAACATGTCCGAGCCCACCTGGAAGCGGCAGCCCCTGCCCTGAGCGGCACGAAGAAAGGCGGTCATGGTGTCGCGCATCACCACCTCCCCCACGAAGGTGGTGGGCGCCATGCGATCCACGTCCAGAGGCAGCGGGTCGCCGGGTTCCATGCCCAGGGGCGTGGCGTTGACCACGACGTCGTGACCTGCGGGGTCGTTCGAGCCTGTGCGCACGCGCAGCCCCGGATGGTGCGCACGCAGTCGCTCGGCCAGGCCGTCAGCGGCCTCGGCGCGCAGGTCGTGCAAGCTCAGGCTGGCCACGCCTGCGGCCGCGAATGAGGCCGCGATCGCACTGCCCACCCCGCCAGCGCCCACGATCAGCACGCGAGCGCCGTGGGGGTCCACACCCTTGCGACGCATGCCACGCACAAAGCCCTCGCCATCGAAGAGGTCGCCCACCAGGGTCCCGTCCGGCTGTCTGCGCACTGCGTTGCAGGCCCCGGCAATCCGGGCGGCCGGACGCACCTCGTCCAGCAGGCCGATGGTGGTCACCTTGTGGGGCATGGTGATCAGCGCGCCGCGGATGTTGCTCAAGGTGAACACCGCACGCAGGAAGGCCGGGTAGTCGGCCGGTCTGCAGCCCATGGGCACCACGCGGGCATTGATGCCAGCGTGGTCGAACCACGGGTTGTAGATCAGCGGCGCCTTGAACGAATGCGTCGGGTAGCCGATGTGGGCGATGAGCTCGGTGTGGCCGTCGATCAGCATGGTGAGGTCATCCGTAGGAGCCGCGGCGGCCCACCGCGGGCCAGGGCTTGGGCGTCGGTCCCGGCTCAGAGCTTGTGAAGTATTCCGGCGCGCCCGAGCGGGCGTTCCAAAGGGTGCCGATCCAGGCGCAAAGCACAGCCGTAGCTCGGGCTACGGCGAGCATTTGCAACGACGAGCGGGGCCGTTTGGGGCGAACGAGCG
>JBJTZN010000123.1:0-9274 GCA_046087245.1 Rubrivivax sp. | reverse complement strand
TCGGTGAAGGTCACCACCAGGATCTCCGGCGGCAGCAGCGGGCGGCTGAAGGCGTGCGGTCCGCCGTGGCCCAGCACCAGGCGCAACACGAGCGTGGCGATGGTGAAGGTCTTGCCCGTGCCGGCGCTGGCCTCCACCAGGCGGCTGCCGCGCAGCGGAAAGCTCAGGGGCTGCAGCAGGGGAGGTGCGCTGTGCGGCTGGTGCGCGCCGCCGGCGCTGTCCCCGATGTCTGCGCTGTTCAAGGCGCCTCCTCGCCAGCGTCGCCCGCCGTTTCAGACATCGGGACCCCACGTCCCTTGGACTTGGTCACGGGCCGCACCTGCCGCATCGGCCCGAGCAAGGTCCGCGCCCAGTGCGCGAACTCTCCTCCCGCCCACAGCGCCTCGAAGTACGGGAAGGCGCGCGCCGCGCTGGGGTTCAGCTCGCGCTCAGCGTAGGCGCGGTGTTCGGGGTCGTGGTGTTCGTAGGCCTTGCGGGCGGCGTCCTGGGCCTTGGCACGGTCAGCGCCCTCCTTCAGCAGAGCCACCCACCAAGCATCGCTGCACCGCTGCACGAACGGCAAGGGCCGCGTCATGCCCTCTTCATAGGCAATGAGCAGATCGCGCCAGGCCTGCTCTGCCTGCGCCAGGCTCAAGGGCGAGAAGGTGGCCGTGCCGGCCTTGCTCACCACCACGGTGGTCAGCGGCTCGCCGCTCAGATGCCCGGCCAGGTGGGCCACCCAGGCTGCGGCCAGCTTGTCGGTGCGGTAGCGTCCGTCCTTGATGACGCCGCTGCTCTCCAGCACCAGGCGGCAGCGCTCACCTTGGGCGTTGCGGCGCAGGCTCGTGAGTTGGTCGGCCACCTCCAGCGAGGCGCTCGACCAGGCCACGGCCTCGTCAGGTGCCTCGTCCGGCCAGGCTTGCAGTTGCTCGGCCCAGTCGGCGAAGAGCTTCGTCATCGGCCCGGCCAGGGCCTGGCGCGCCTGCTGGCCGAAAGCCCGCGCCGGCAGGGCGCCGCTGCGCTCCAGGCGGTCCAGCCCTTGCTGCAGCGCGGCCTCGGGGGGCTCACCGGCCTCCAGGGCAGCCCGTTGGGCACGGATCAGTTCGTCCTGCAACTGCCAGTTCTCCAAGCCGTTGAGCGCGAAGGGTTCGTGGTCAGGGAGCTCTTGACCGTCACGCGAGAAGTGCACGCCCAGGCGCTGCTCGAAGAACTGCCCGATCGGGTCCCGGAGGAACGCCGCCAGCTCGCGCAGGGTCAGGGGGGTGTCACGCGGCAGGGGCGGCAGCGGCGGCAGGGCGGCTGGGGATTCAGACGCAGGCACCCCGGCCGGCCTGGCGGCCCGGGCCATCAGCGCCTGCCGCCACTCCCGCGCATGGCTGAAGAGCTCTGCCGGGCCGCCTTCGGCAAAGTAGGCCGGACTGAAGGGTTGCAGCGGGTGCTCCACCGTCAACGCCCGCAGCAAGGCTAGTCCCGCCTCGGCGGCGGGACGTGCATCACCGGCCAGGCGCCACGCCGCGGCCAGGTGGTCGCGCAGTTGCGCCACCAGCACCGAGGGCGGGCGCTCGTCGTTGTCGTGCAGGCTGCGGCCCGCCCAACTGATGTGCAGATGCTGGCGCGCCGACAGCAGCGCCTCCAGGAAGAGGTAGCGGTCGTCCTCGCGGCGCGAGCGGTCACCCGGGCGCGGGTCCTGCGCCATCAGGTCGAAGTCGGGCGCGACGCGGCTGCGCGGGTAGTCGCCGTCGTTCATGCCCAGCAGCGCCACGAAGCGGAAGGGGATTGCGCGCATGGGCATCAGCGTGGCGAAGGTGACGCCGCCGCCGAAGAAGGGGCTGCCCAGACCCGCGCTCTCCATCTGGGCCAGCCAGTGCTCGCGCACCACCGACAGCGGCAGCGCCTCGTCCAGTGCCGCGGCCTCGCAGGTCAGCAGCCAGCCCTGCAGCGTGGACTCCAGGCCTTGCAACAGCAAGGCCTCGGCCCCGCCATCGGGTTGGAAGAAGTCCTGCAGCAGGGCCCGCAGGCGCTCACCCCACTCGGCCGGCCGGGCCGGGGTGGCCAACGCGCGCCAGTGCTGCTGCAGGGCCTGCACCAGGCGCGCCAGCGGGCCCAGCAGCACGGCGTCCAGGCCGCCCACCTCGTCCACCGGCTCCAGCCCTTGCCAGGCCGACCCCGCGCCGACGGCGTAGCCTAGCAGCAGGCGCTGCAGGCCCAGGGCCCAGGTGTTGTGGTCCAGGCCGTCGGGCAGGCCCAAGGTGGCGCGGTGCTCGGCGTGCAGGCCCCAACGGATGCCGGCTTGCGCGATCCAGGCCTGCAACTGCGGCAACTGCGCTTCATCGATGCCGAAGCGGCGGCGCAGCGCCGGCACTTGCAGCAGGTCCTGCACCTCGCTGGCGCCCAGGCGCGACTGCGGCAGGCCCAGCAGCGCCTCCAGCGCCACGCTCAGCGGCTCCTGGTGGCGCGCGCCGCGGTCGGCCACGCTGAAGGGGATGCGGCGCAACTGGTCTTGCGCCTCGCTGGCTGCATCCCTGGGCCTACCCTGCTCCCCGTCGGCTGCAAGCCCTGCCCGGTGCAGCCCGAACACCGCCTGCACCAGCGGCGCATAGGCCTGGATGTCGGGCACCATCACCAGCACGTCGCGCGGGCGCAGCGTGGCGTCGGCGGCAAAGGCCGACAGCAACTGATCGTGCAGCACCTCCACCTCGCGCAGCGCGCCGTGGGTGACGTGAAAGCGCAGCGAGCGGTCGGCCTGCGGGTTCAGCACCCGCTGCTGCTGCCGTGTCTCGGCCAGGGGCCGCAGGTCCAGCACATCGTCCTGCAACTGGTGCAGCAGCGTGGGGTGGACGGGGTCCGTGTTCTCGTCGAAACAGTCCACACGCTGGCCAATGGCGGCAAAGCGCCCCGCATACGACTGCAAGTCGTCGTGCGCGTCCAGCAGGCGGATGAAGTCCCGCCCCTGGCGCCCCCAGGTGGCCAGCAGCGGGTGGGCGTGCTGGTGCAACTGGTCTTCTCGTATCAGGCCTTCTGAACCGGCACGACGGCGCTGGCGGTGGCGGGCCGTGCGCAGCAGGTCGCGGTCGGGCACGGTATGGGACCAGTCGTGCCGGCAGGGGTTGTGCACGCACATCAGCACCTGGCACCAGCGCCCCAGCGCGGCCAGGGCCTCGAGCGTCTGCTGCGGCAGGGCGGAGAGGCCAAAGACGATCACCCGGCGAGGCAGCCGCGCCGGCCGCGGGCCGTGCCAGGCCTGCGCCGCCGCCATGAAGCGCCGGTGCACCTCGGCCCGGCTGCCGGCTGCGGCAGTGGCCCCGACGTCGTCCCGCAGCGCCCGCCACAGGCGCGGCTGCCAGGCCTGCTCGGGGGGCACGGGCTGCGCGCCCTGGCGGCCCTGGGTGAAGGTGTCTCGGCCGTCTTCCGAATGGGCCCAGTCTGCCAGCCAGTCGGCGCGGTACACCTGGTACTGGTCCAGCAGGTCGGCCAGTCGCTCGGCCAACTGGTGGCGTTTGCGAAGGTCCTCGTCCTGCGCCAGAAAGCGCTGCAGCGGGGCAAAAGTCGGGTCTTGCAGCAGCCCGGGCAGGAGGCGCATCAGGCGCCAGGTCAGCGGCTCGGCGTCCAGTGCCGAGCTGCGCGGCACGGCCTCGGCGCCCAGCACGGCCCGGTAGGCCTGCCAGACGAAGCGCATGGGCAACTGCACCTGCAGCGCGGCGGCGATGCCATGCCCGCCCTGGGCCGGGTCTTGCGCCAGCGCCAGGCGCAGCCACTGCGCCACGCCGTTGCTCTGCACCAGGATGCACTCGTCCTCCAGCGGAGCCAGCGGGTGGCGGCGCATCCAGTCGCGCACCAGGTCGCGCAGCGTCTCGGGGTGGTTGCCATGCACCACCATGAAGCCGGGAGTCAGGCCGGTGGACGAGGGCTCTTCTGACGACATGGGTCGCATGTTGGCATGAGGCGGGCTCACCCGGTGAGCCAGGGGACCGCAAGCGTCAAGGTCTTTCCTGGGCGGATACGTTGTCCCCCATGCACCCGAAGACTCTCGCATGCAATAATCCTTACAAGTAAAAGGTAAGTAAGGACGATTTATGGCTGAGTCCACCATCACTTCAAAAGGTCAGACCACCGTTCCTGCCGATATCCGAGCGCTTGTGCATGCCAAACCGGGAACGCGACTGGTCTGGTCAGTGATGCCAGACGGCACCATCATCGTCAGAGCCAAGACGAAGTCCCTCCTGGAGATGGCCGGCATGCTCAAGGCCCCAAAGGGCAAACGGGTGAGTGTCGAAGACATGAACCCTTGGATGTGAGGGCAGCATGCCGGCGCTCGACACGAACGTCCTCGTGCGCTACATCGTGCAGGACGACAGCGGCCAGCTCGCCGTGGCCAAGCGTCTGATAGACCGCTGCATCGCAGAGGGGCAATCACTCTATGTGCCTGTGACGGTGGCCCTGGAACTTGAGTGGGTGCTGCGAGCCAGCTTCGGATATGTCAAGGACGATGTCCTTCTGGTCCTCTCGAACTTGTTTTCGGCCTCCGAGCTGAGTTTCGAATCCGAGCGCGCCCTGGAAGTGGCGCTTCAGCTTTACCGGGAGGGTTCAGCCGATTTCGCCGACTGCCTCCACATTGCATTGGCGACCCAGGCCGGCGAGCAGCCGCTCTGGACATTCGACAAGGGTGCGGCCAGGGTTGCTGGAGCCCAACTGATCCGCGCCAGGTGAGGCGGCAAGGGGCGGAAGTCGACGGCGATCAGGCCCGACCTGTTCCTACCCGCCCGCCCCCACACGCGCCCCGTGCGGGATGGTGGATGGTGCGGCGTTCAAGGTCTCGATGGCAAAGCCGGCGGCGGCCTTGTAGCGGGCCATGAAGCTCTCGCGCTCCGTGGCCGGGATCACGTCGTCGATGTGGTCGAAGACGCCGCCGCAGCGCTCATCCACCAGCCCCAGCAGACCGAAGGGGCCGGCTCCGCGGTTGCGCAGCACCAGGGCGGAGATGTCGGCGCACAGGCGCTCGTCATAAGCCGTGAGTGCCTGCGAAGTGACGCCATGCGCCAGCATCTGCGCGCCCAGCACGCGCGCATCGACGATGGCCTGGCTGGCGCCGTTGGAGCCCGCGGGGTACATCACGTGTGCGGCGTCACCCAGCAGCGCCACGCGGCCGTCCACCCACGTGGGCACCGGGTCGCGGTCGATCATGGGGTACTCGAAGATCTCCTGCGCGCCGTGCAGCATCGCGGGCACGTCCAGCCAACCGTAGGTCCAGCCGGCGAAGTGGTGGGCAAAGTCTTCCAGCACCACGCGCCGGTTCCAGTCGCCTTGCGTCCAGCCCTGGGAGTTGTCCACCGTGATCTCGGCGATCCAGTTGATGGTGGCCAGGCCGGTGTGCGGGTCGGCGGGTGAGATCGGGTACAGCACCACCCGGTGGCGCAGCGAGCCCAAGCCGACGAAGGAGGCGCCGGTGCGGATGGGCACGCCCGGGCGTGGTGCCGCGCCACATGATGGCGCCGCCCCACTGGATAGGGGGTTGAGAGGAGTGCATCTGCGCGCGGATGGCCGAGTGCACGCCGTCGGCCGCCACCAGCAGGCGCCCGCGCTGTTCGTGGCGACGGCCGTCGCGTGACTCGACCCAGGCCGTGACGCCGTGCGCATCCTGCGCATAGCCCGCCACGCGCTGGCCCAGTTGCACCGCATCAGGCCCCAGCCGCCCCAGCACCGTGCGGTACAGCAGCATCTGCAACTGCCCGCGGTGCACCGAATACTGCGGCCAGCGGCAGCCGGCCCTCAAACCGCGCGGCTCGCTGTGGACGTCATGGCCGTTGCGCCCCACCAGGGCCCATTCGCGCGCCTGCAGGCCGATGGTGTCCAGCACCTGCTCTCCCGGGCCAGGTCGTACAACTCGCGCACGGCATTGGGCTGCAGGTTGATGCCCACGCCCAGCGGCTTGAGTGCGGGCACGGCTTCGAGCACCTGGCACGGCACGCCGATCTGGTGCAGCGTCAGGGTCAGGGCCATCCCGCCTATGCCGCCGCCGGCGATCAGAACGGGGCTGGAGTGATCCGGGTCTGCCATCAGCCTGATTGTCCGCGACGGCCCACCAGCCAAGAGGGGGATGAGGCCACCGACCACAGTCCCGCTTGTCGGGCGCTTGCACCAAAGCGGCCACGGTGCCAGCGCGAGAAGGCGCTGGGCTCTGAGAAGCCCAGCAATGCGCCCATCTCCGACAGTGGCCGCACGTCGCCGGCGCGGTAGCGCGCCAGCACGCTTTGGCTGAGGTGCCGGAAGGCTTGAACGGGTGAAGCGCCGAGCATCTGGTTCAGATGGACTGCATCGATCAGAGGGGCCGCCTGTCGGACGACTTCCGATCCCTACAGCGGGAGTTCAACGGCGTGATCAGCAGACCGTCATTTGGCCGAGGCCAGCCTTGACGGGTCGCTATGCTGAGCCTGTCGGGCGCGTCGCAGGACCGCTTCGACGAGCGGCGCGATGGAAGATGGCGGGAACGGCGAAACGCTGCTGACGTTGATCTCGCAAAGCACGAAGCGCTGCGCGGCGCCTGCGGTCTCTTCGCCAAGCATGAAGTCGCAATCCCAAAGCAGCGGCAGCATGTCCCTCGCCAAGCCGACACGCTTGCACATCAGCGCGATCCAGCTCGATTCGAGCGCCAGCTTCAAAGCCTGGAACGCTGGCAGATCCGGCGCGTGGTACTGCCGCGGACCGGGCAGCGGCGCATCGGGGTGCAGCGCGTTCACGGCCTGCACACCGAAACCCGTCACGCGGTCCTCAACCATGTAGGCGCGCACCATGCCCTCGGGCAGGCGCGGCTGCCAGGCCTGGTCGATCATGTGGCCGCCGCTGGCCGGTTCGAAGCAGGGCGCAAGTGTCGCCTTCAAGGTTGCCAGGTCGATGCGTTGCGGTGTGCTGCCGCGCAGGGCGTGTTGCACGGTCAATGCGCCGTCGCCAGCCGCTTCGATGCGCCACACGCCGATGCCGCTGTGGCCTCGCTGCTGCTTGAGCACGCGTGCGCCCTGCCGCAGGCGCTGCGGCAGTTCGGCGTCCAGTTGCGCGAGGCTGTCGATGCGGTGCACATCGCTGCCGAAGGGCAGATCGCGGGTCTCGAACAGCACGTCCTTGGTGCCCAGGCGCTGGATGGCCTCGGGATGCGCGCTGACGAACACGCCCGTGTGCGCCACTTCGCGCAGGAGCGCATCGAGCCGGTCACGACGACGGCCATCCACGATCGGGTTGCACCACACCAGTACGGCCTGCATGCCGCGCAGCTGAGCCATCACCTCGGCGGCGAAGTCGTCGTGATAAACAGCAGGCTCCACGTGCATGCCGGCGGCAGCCAGAACTTCGAACAGAGCAGCGAAGCGGCTGGCCGCAGGGTCTGCGCGGTCGCGGGTGGCCCGATCGCCGGGATACAGCAGTGCGACCTTGACGGGCGGCGCGCCAGTCAACAGGCCAGCCCCGCGGGCTTGTCCAGAACGGGGCGGCCCGCCGCCTGCCAGTCGTTGATACCGCCCCGCAGGTAGCGGGCGTTCAGCCCCGCCGCGCGCAGCCGCATCGCCGTGGAGCGGCCAACCTCATGGCCGTAGATGCAGTACACGACCACTTCGCTGCCGGCAGGCAGATCGGCGGACCAGGAGGCGACCGCGCTCGGGTCGCACCAGCGCGCGCCGGGAATCATCGTGCGCGCCTTCTCGAACACGCCGGCTCTGCGTACATCGAGCAGCAGCGCGTCACCGAGCTCGTCCTGGCCGGCGCCGAAGGGCTCGCTGGCCGCATGCACCGCGCTCTGGTAGCGCTCGTACACCGCAGCCCAGTTGATGTTGTTCATGAACGCGTCAACGTAGGCACCGGCTGCCGCGCCGAAGTCCATGTGGTAGGCGTGTTCGTACATGTCCAGCGCCAGGATCGGCACGCCACCGGCAACCGCGTGGGTGTGGTCGGCGGCCCATTGGTTGACCAGCGTGCCCTCTCGCGGCTGGAACACCAACAGCATCCATCCCGAGCCCCCGCCCAGCGCCTTGGCGCAGGCGACGAACTCCTCGCGCCATCGCGCGACGCTGCCGAAGTTCGCGTCGAGCGCCAGCTTCACGGGAGGCTCCATCGTCAAGCCGTCGCCGCCCAGGCTGCCGAAGTAGAGCTCGTGCAGCAACATCGAATTGGTGGCGATCAGTTCCTCGCGCTTGAGGCCGTTGAGCTGGAACGCTGCTGACGAGGTGAAGTCCGTACGGGCAAGCTGCGCACGGATGGCATGGAGCCGCCTGACAGCGCCAGCGTAGTTGTTCTGGTGATGGCTGGTCATCAGCCTGGGCGACAGGCCCTGCAACGCGGCAGGGTCGAACGGGAGGTCTTGCAGGCGAGCATCCATCGGGAGTCCTTCAGTGGGTCAGGTTAAACACAGGTACAAGCCAGCTCGCCGCCAAGCCCAGAGCTGCGCAGGCGCCGAGCAGCGGAATCACACCGACCTTGAATCGGAACAGCGCCACCGCGGCGGCGAGGGTGATGAGGGCCGACAGCGCATCGAAGCGCCCGCCAAAGCCTTGGGGCCACAGCACGTGGTAAGCAAAGAACATCGCGAGGTTCAGGATCACCCCGACGACGGCCGCCGTGATGGCCGACAGCGGCGCCGTGAAGCCCAGCTTGCCGTGCGTGGCCTCGACCACCGGCCCACCGGCCAGGATGAACACGAAGGACGGCAGAAAGGTGAAGAAGGTGACCACCGTGGCGGCCACGGCGCCGCCGAGGAACAGTGCCTCCGGGCCGAACACCTGCTTCAGCCAGCCGCCCACGAAACCGACGAAGGCCACCACGATGATCAGCGGGCCAGGTGTCGTCTCGCCCAAGGCCAGGCCGTCGATCATCTGCGGGCCGCTCAGCCACTGATGCGTCTCGACGGCTCCCTGGTAGACGTAAGGCAGCACCGCGTAGGCGCCGCCAAAGGTGAGCAAGGCCGCCTTCGTGAAGAACCAGCCCATCTGCGTGAGCGTGCCCTGCAGGCCGTTGAGAGCGATCAGCACCGCCATCGCCAGCAGCCACAGCCCGAGGCCGACCCCAAGCACCGTGACCAGGTGGCTGCGCGAGTAGCGTGCGTGCGGCGGCGTCGGTGTGTCATCGTCGATCAGCGCGGACCCGGAACCGCCCCTGACGCTGCCGTGTCCGCCGTCGAGCGCAAACACCTGCGGCCAGCGGCGTGCGCCGAAGTGGCCGATCAGCGCAGCCGCCAGCACGATGGCCGGGAACGGCGTGTCGAAGGCGAAGATCGCCACGAAGGACGCGGCCGCGATACCCCACATCCAGCGGTTCT
>JBJTZN010000122.1:0-26899 GCA_046087245.1 Rubrivivax sp. | reverse complement strand
GACCGCGGCCACATCCGAGCCGCCGCTGGGTTCGCTCACGCCCAGACAGGCCACCATGTCACCCGCGATCGTCGGTGCCAGATAGTCCCGGCGCAATTCGTCCGAGCCAAAGCGCGCCAGCGCCGGCGTGGCCATGTCGGTTTGCACACCGATGGCCATGGGCACGGCACCGCAGGCGCACACGCCCAGGGCCTCGGCCATGGCGGCGGAATAGCTGAAATCCAGCCCCGCGCCCCCATAGGCTTCGGGGTACTTCAGACCGAGCAGACCCAGGTTGCCCAGTTGCTTGAAGACCTGGTGGCTGGGGAACTCGCCAGCAGCCTCCCACGCGGGCACATGCGGGTTGACCTCGTGGACGATGAAGCGCTCGACCGTGTCGGCGATCTGGCGGTGTTCGGGGGTGAGCTGCACGGTTCGGCCTTTCACTTCAAGACTTCGGGCGTCACGGCCCGGTGGAACCCCTCAAAGGGGGTGGAGCGCGCCTCATCGCCCAGCGGAAAGATCTCGCTGCCCAGCGACGCTGCGCCGTCGATCTGCAAGGTCACCCCCGTGATGAAGGCCGCCGCGGGCGAGAGCAGGAAGACGATGGCCGCAGACACCTCGGCCTCCACCCCCATGCGGCGCAGCGGCACATGCTGCTTGAGCTTGGGGATGAAGGCGCGCATGGCGCCGCTGTAGGTGTCCATGCCGCTGGAGGCGATCCAGCCCGGGGCCACGGCGTTCACCCGCACCCCGGCGTGGGCCCACTCGTAGGCGGCGGTCATGGTGAGGTTGCTCATGCCCGCACGTGCCGCGCCGGAGTGCCCCATGCCCGGCATGCCGTTGCGGAAATCGGCCGTCATGTTGACGATGACGCCGCCGCGCTCCTGCATGCACTGGGTGAAGACCTCGCGCATCATCAGGAAGCCGCCAGTGAGGTTGTTGGCCACCACGGCATCGAAGCCCTTCTTCTGGATGGCCATCAGCGGCGCGGGGTACTGGCCGCCGGCGTTGTTCACCAGGCCGGCGATCGGGCCGTGTTCCCCCAACACCCGCGCCACGCCCTCGCGCACGGCGTCCTCCTCGCGGATGTCGAAGGCGATGGTCGAGCAGCGGCCACCGTCCTCCTTGATCTCAGCGGCCACACGCGCCAATTTCTCGGTCTTGCGGCCGCTGATCAGCACATGCGCGCCCAGGCTGGCCAACTCATGGGCCACGCAGCGGCCGATGCCGCTGCCGCCGCCGGTCACCCAGATGACCTGCCCTGCAAACAGGCCGGGACGGAAGACGCTGGCGTAGGCAAAGGTCGGCTGCGCAGGTGCAGGAGTGGATTTGCGAACTTCGGGCAGGGACGGGGCGGACCCAGGGTTTTCGAGCATGGTGACGGGAACTGGCAGACTCGGGTGCAACAAGGCAGCGCGTGCAGACTAACGCGGACCCGCCGGTTTCACCATCGGTGGAAAACCGCCCCGCACGGCAGACTGCGCTGCATCTGCGCCCTCTCACCTCCCACACCCGATCTTCCAGACGGAGAAACCCCATGGACATGCCCACCATCACCCATGCCATGCGCGACAAGATGGGCGAGGACAGCGGCTTGAACGCCACCTTGAAGTTCGACTGCGGCGATGACGGTGTTGTCGTGCTGGACGGGCGCTCTTCGCCCAACCGCGTGCTGAACGAGAACATCGACGCCGACTGCACGATCAAGATCTCCCGCGCCAACCTGGTGGCGTTGATGACAGGCCAGATGGACCCGACCATGGGCTTCATGACCGGCAAGTTCAAGGTCTCGGGCGACATGACGGTGGCCTTGAAGCTCCAGAAGGTGTTGTGATGAGCGACGCCTACATCTACGACCACGTGCGCACACCGCGCGGCAAGGGCAAGAAAGACGGCCGCCTGCACCAGGCCACGCCGGTGTGGCTGCTGCGCACGCTGTTCCAGGCGATGCAGCAGCGGCTGGCGCTGGATACCTCTTTGGTGGACGACGTGGTGCTGGGTTGCGTCACCCCGGTAGGCGAGCAGGGCGCCGACATCGCCCGCACCGCCGTGCTGGACGCCGAGTGGGCGCAGACCGTGTCCGGCGTCACGCACAGCCGTTTCTGCGCCAGCGGTCTGGAGTCGGTGAACCTGGCCGCCGCCAAGGTCAAGAGCGGCTGGGAAGACCTGGTGGTGGCCGGCGGGGTGGAAAGCATGAGCCGCTGGCCCATGGGCAGCGACGGCGGCGCCTGGGCGCTGGACCCGCGCGTGAACCAGAAGCTCGGCTTTGCGCCGCAGGGCATAGGCGCGGACCTGATCGCCACGCTGGAGGGCTGGGGACGCCCCGACGTGGACGCTTTCGCCCAGCGCTCGCACCAGCGGGCCGCCGTGGCCCGCGCTGAAGCGCGCTTCAACCGCTCGGTGGTGCCGGTGCGCGACATCGCCGGCCTGATGATGCTGGACCACGACGAGACCATCCGCCCGGAGGCCAGCCTGGAGGCGATGGCATCGCTCAAGCCCTCCTTCGCGCAGATGGGCGCGATGGGCTTCGATGCCACCGCGCTGCGCAAGTACACGACGGTCGAGCGCATCGACCACGTGCACCACGCCGGCAACTCGTCCGGCATCGTCGACGGCGCTGCGCTGATGCTGGTGGGCTCCCAGGCGGGCGGCGCGGCGGCCGGGTTGAAGCCGCGCGCCCGCATCCGCGCGGCAGCGGTCATCGGCTCCGAGCCCACCATCATGCTCACCGGGCCCACACCGGCCTGTCGCAAGGCGTTGGCCAAGGCCGGCATGAGCCCGCAAGACGTGGACCTGTGGGAGATCAACGAGGCCTTCGCCGTGGTGCCCATGAAGACGGCGCGCGACCTTGGGCTGGACATGGACCGCGTGAACGTCAACGGCGGCTCCATCGCCATGGGCCATCCCCTGGGCGCCACGGGCTGCATCCTGCTCGGCACGCTGCTGGACGAACTGGAGCGGCGTGATCTCAGCACCGGCGCCGCCACGCTGTGCGTGGGCGGCGGCATGGGCATTGCCACCATCATCGAGAGGGTGTGACCATGACGCATGCTGTGAATCTGCAGCTGGGCGAGGACGGCGTCTTGCTGGCGGTGATGGACCTGCCCGGCCGGCCCATGAACGTGGTGGGCGATGCGCTGATGCAAGGCATCGCGCAGGCCGTCGAGCGCTTGGCCGACTCCGCCGTGAAAGGCCTGGTGCTGACCTCGGGCAAGGCCGACTTCTGCGCAGGGGGTGACCTGGACCGCATGTCGCGCTGGACCCGGCCGGAAGAGCCTTTCGACACCAGCATGGCGATGAAGGCCGTGCTGCGCCGTCTGGAGACCCAGGGCAAGCCGGTGGTGGCCGCGATCAACGGTCATGCCCTGGGTGGCGGCTTGGAGATCGCGCTGGCCTGCCACGCCCGCATCGCAGTGGATGACGCGCGGCTGAAGATCGGCCAGCCCGAGGTGAAGTTCGGCCTGCTGCCCGGCGGCGGCGGCACGGTGCGCCTGCCGCGCTTGATCGGCATGCAGGCCGCCCTGCAACTGATGACCGAAGGCACCGACCTCTCGCCCCAGAAGGCTCTGGCGCTCGGCCTGCTGGCCGCGGTGGCACCGAACCGTGACGACCTGCTTGCACAGGCCCGGGCCTGGGTGCTGGCGCATCCGGCCGCGCGCCAGCCCTGGGACGAGCCCAAGTTCCGCTTCCCTGGCGGGGATTCGCGCTCGCCGGCCATGGCGCAGTTGTGGACCGTCGCGCCTTCGGTGGCGGCCGTCCGCACCTGGGGCAACTTCCCGGCGGTGCAGCACATCATGAGCAGCGTCTACGAAGGGGGCCTGCTGGGCTTCGAGGCGGCCTGCGAGGTGGAAAGCCGCTACTTCGCGGCGTGTGCCCTGTCGCAAGCCAGCAAGAACATGATCGGCACGCTGTGGCAACAGCTCAATGCGCTGAAGAAAGGGGCCTCGCGCCCTGCGGGTCAGCCTGCGGCGAAAGTGCGAAAGCTGGGTGTGCTGGGGGCCGGCATGATGGGCGCCGGCATCGCCTACGTGGCGGCCAAGGCCGGCCTGGAGGTGGTGCTGCTGGACGCCTCGCAAGAGGGCGCCGAGCGCGGCAAGGCCTGGTCGAAAGACCTGCTGGAGGCGGCGGTGAAGAAGGGCCGCAGCACGCCGGAGAAGCGCGACGCCCTGTTGGCACGCATCACGCCCACCACCGACTTTGCGACCCTGTCGGGCTGCGACCTGGTGATCGAGGCCGTGTTCGAGGACCGCGCCGTGAAGGCGGAGGTCACGGCCAAGGCCGAGGCCGTGATCGGCGCCCAGGCGGTGTTCGCCTCCAACACCTCCACCTTGCCCATCACCGGGCTGGCCCGGGCCAGTGCCCGGCCTGAGCACTTCATCGGCCTGCACTTCTTCAGCCCGGTGGACAAGATGCCGCTGGTGGAGATCATCGTGGGCGCGCAGACCTCCGAGGCCACGCTGGCGCGGAGCTTTGATTTCGTGCAGCAGATCGGCAAGACGCCCATCGTGGTGAACGACTCGCGCGGCTTCTACACCAGCCGCGTCTTCGCCACCTACGTGATGGAAGGCATGGCCATGCTCAAGGAGGGCGTGCACCCGCGCAGCATCGAGGTGGCCGGCCAGCAGGCCGGCATGCCCATGCCGCCCCTGGCGCTGCAGGACGAAGTCTCGCTGTCGCTGAGCCTGCACGTGGCCGAGCAGACACGCAAGGACCTGCTGGCCGAGGGCCGGCCCATCGCCGAGCATCCTGCCCTGAGCGTGATCCGCGACCTGTGTGGCATCGGCCGCGTGGGCAAGAAGGCGGGTCAGGGCTTCTACGACTGGCCGGGGCGTGAGGCCGCGATGGACGGCGGCGGCGTGGTGGGAAGTGACAAGAGCAGGAGCGGCGAGAAGGGCGAGAAGGATGAGAAACGCCTGTGGTCCGGCCTGGCCGAGCGATACCCAGCGGCCGCGCAGCAGCCCGACCAGCGCGAGCTGATGGACCGCCTGATGTTCATCCAGGCCAACGAGGCCGCGCGCTGCCTGGAGGAGGGCGTGTTGCGCTTGGTGGCCGACGGCAACATCGGCAGCATCATGGGCTGGGGTTTCGCGCCGTTCGAGGGCGGCGCGCTGCAGTTCATCAACGCCCGCGGCGTCGGCACCTTCGTCGAGCGCTGCCGCGAACTGGCGGCCCGCCACGGCCCACGCTTCGAGCCCGCTGCCTTGCTGGTGAAGCTGGCCGCCGAGGGGCGGCCGGTGGCCGATCGCTGAGGGTGGATTGAAGTCGCCTGAGCCCTTGGCCTCCAACCGTTACATGGACCGCGTCGAACCACCCGCAGCGCGTCAGCCTGGGGCGGTTCGCCTTGACCGACTGGACGCCCTGCGAGGGCTGGCCATCGTGTGGATGGCCGGCTTTCACTTCTGCTTCGACCTCAACCACCTGGGCTTGTGGTCGCCGCGGCAGGACTTCTACGGCGACCCGTTCTGGACGATCCAGCGCACCGCCATCGTCAGCCTGTTCCTGTTCTGCGCCGGGCTGTCGCAGGCGGTAGCCTGGCAGGCCGGGCAGACCTGGCCCCGCTTCTGGCGCCGCTGGCTGCAGGTGGCGGCTTGCGCGCTGCTGGTCAGTGCCGGCTCGGCGCTGATGTTTCCCCAAAGCTGGATCAGCTTTGGTGTGCTGCATGGCATTGCGGTGATGCTCTTGCTCACGCGGCTGCTCGCCTGGGCGTCCGGCGCCTCGGAACGGTCCACGCCGGCACAGGCCGGCCGTGGGTGCCCGCAGGGCTCTGGCGGGGTGGGGTGGCCACTGCTGTTCGGATTGGGCGCGCTGTGCCTGCTGCTGCCGACCCTGGTGTCGCACCCCTTCTTCGACACCCGCTGGACCAACTGGGTGGGTCTTGTCACGCGCAAGCCCATCACCGAGGACTACGTGCCGGTGCTGCCCTGGCTGGGCGTGATGCTGTGGGGCCTGGCTGCGGGCCGCTGGGTGCTGGCCTGCCGGCCGGCGTGGCTGACAGGCGCCGTGCCAGCATTCGCGCGTCCTCTGGCTGGGCTGGGACGCTGGAGCCTGAGCTTCTACATGGTCCACCAGCCGGTGCTGATCGGTGCGCTGATGCTGGTGGCGACAATGCGCGGATGAACGCTCCTGCGCCGATCCCCAAAGTGCTGTTCGGCTTCCATGCCGTGGCCGTCCGCCTGAAGACGACGCCCGCCTCCGTGATCGAGGTACACGTGGACACCTCCCGGCGCGACGCGCGCATGCGCCAGTTCGTCGAGCGCGTGCAGGCCGCAGGTGTCAAGGTGGTGGACAGCGACGACGCGCGGCTGGCGCGGCTGGCGGGCTCTGGCCGCCACCAAGGGGTGGTGGCCCGGGTGTCGGCGCTCAAGACCTCGCACTCCTTGGACGATGTGCTGGACGCCGTGGAGGCCGAAGGCCGCGGCCCTGCGCTGGTGCTGGTGCTGGACGGTGTGACCGATCCCCACAACCTGGGCGCCTGCCTGCGCACCGCTGACGGGGCAGGGGCCCATGCCGTGATCGCCCCCAAGGACCATGCCGTGGGCCTGAACGCTACCGTGGCTAAGGTGGCCAGCGGGGCGGCCGAGACCGTGCCCTACCTGATGGTGACCAACCTGGCGCGCACGCTGGGCGAGTTGCAGGACCGCGGCCTGCGCGTCATCGGCACCAGCGACGATGCCCCCCACACCCTCTACGACCTGGACCTCACCGGCCCCGTGGCACTCGTGCTGGGGGCCGAAGGCACCGGCCTGCGGCAACTCACCCGCAAGACCTGCGACGAACTCGTACAAATCCCCATGCAGGGGGCGGTGGAGAGCCTGAACGTGTCCGTGGCCTCGGCCGTGTGTCTCTATGAAGCATTGCGCCAGCGCCGGACCGACGCGCCCGCAACAAACTGACCCAACCCGCGCAAGCCGGAATCAACGGGAGAAACCCATGGGATTCGAGGACTTTCACCGCCGTTCGCTGCAGGACCGGGACGGTTTCTGGGCCGAGCAGGCCCGACTGATCGACTGGAAGACGCCCTTCCATCAGGTCTGCGACTACAGCCACCCACCCTTCGCCCGCTGGTTCGTGGGCGGCACCACCAATCTGTGTCACAACGCGGTGGATCGGCATGCAGCCACCCACCCGCAGCGGCAGGCCCTCATCTGGGTGTCCACCGAGGTGGGTCAGGAGATCGTCTATACCTTCGCCGAATTGCAGGCCGAAGTCGAGCGCATGGCGGCCATCCTGCAATCCCTGGGCGTGAAGCAGGGCGATCGCGTGCTCGTGTACATGCCGATGATCCCCGAGGCCGCCTTCGCGATGCTGGCCTGCACCCGCATCGGGGCGCTGCACTCGGTGGTGTTCGGGGGCTTCGCCAGCGTCAGCCTGGCCAGTCGCATCGACGATGCGCAGCCCACGGTGGTGGTCAGCGCCGATGCGGGCAGCCGCGGCGGCAAGGTGGTGCCTTACAAGGGCTTGCTGGACGAGGCGATCCGCCTGTCCACCCACAAACCGGCACACGTGCTGATGGTCGACCGCGGCCTGAGCGACATGCCCATGCAGGCCGGGCGGGACGTGGACTACGCCCGCCTGCGCCAGGCTCACCTGAACGCCCGGGTGCCCTGTGTCTGGGTGGAGTCCACGCACCCCAGCTACACCCTCTACACCAGCGGCACCACGGGCAAGCCCAAGGGCGTGCAACGCGACACCGGCGGCTACGCCGTGGCCCTGGCCGCGAGCATGAAGCACATCTTCCTGGGCGAACCGGGGCAGACCTACTTCTCCACCAGCGACATCGGCTGGGTGGTAGGCCACAGCTACATCATCTATGGGCCCCTGATCGCCGGCATGGCCACCCTGATGTACGAGGGCCTGCCCACGCGGCCGGACGCGGCCGTGTGGTGGAGCCTGGTCGAGAAGTACCGGGTCACCTGCATGTTCAGCGCCCCAACGGCCGTGCGGGTGCTCAAGAAGCAGGACCCGGCGGCCCTGAGCCGCCACGACCTGGGTTCGCTGCGCGCCTTGTTCCTGGCGGGCGAACCGCTGGATGAGCCCACGGCCCGGTGGATCGCCGGTGCGCTGGGCAAGCCCATCATCGACAACTACTGGCAGACCGAGACGGGCTGGCCCATCCTGACCGTCTGCAACGGCGTGGAGCCTGCACCCAGCAGGTTCGGCTCTCCGGGCAAGGCGGTCTACGGTTACGACGTCAAGCTGGTGGATGAGACCTCCGGGAATGACCTGGAGGGGCCGGACCAGAAGGGCGTGGTGGTCATCGAAGGGCCGCTGCCCCCGGGCTGCATGCAGACCGTCTGGCGTGACGACCAGCGCTTCATCAAGACCTACTGGTCCAGCATTCCCGGCCGTCAGGTCTACAGCACCTTTGACTGGGGCCTGCGCGACAAGGACGGCTACATCTTCATCCTGGGTCGTACCGATGACGTCATCAACGTGGCCGGGCACCGGCTGGGCACGCGCGAGATCGAGGAGAGCATCTCCAGCCATCCGAACGTGGCCGAGGTGGCCGTGGTGGGCGTGGCCGATCCGCTGAAGGGGCAGGTGGCCATGGCATTTGCAGTGCTCAAGGATCCCGGGCAGGCGGCCCTGCCCGCCGGCGCCCTGAAGCTTGAGGGCGAGATCATGAAGGTCGTGGACGAGCAGCTTGGGGCTGTGGCACGCCCGGCGCGGGTGCGGTTCGTCACCGTGCTGCCCAAGACCCGCAGCGGCAAACTGCTGCGGCGAGCCCTCCAGGCCGTCTGCGAAGGCCGTGACCCGGGCGACCTGACCACGATCGAGGACCCCAGCGCCTTGCAGCAGATCAGGGAGCTCGTCGCGCCTTCAGCCCAGGGCTGAGGCGCTGGCGCAGACCGGGGCGGCCACGCGTGGCGTGCGAGACGCTCTTCCGGGGGAGGCGTCCGCCCCGCCAAAGGGGGTGGTGTGCCGCCGGGGCTCTGGTCACACTGGGAACCTTCCAGTCTGAGGGAGTCCTCCATGACCCGCCGCTTCATCGCCCCGCGCACCTCGGATTTCCAGTGGCAACGCCGCGCCTGCCTGGCCTCGACGCTGGGTCTGGCCTGCGCCTGGGTTCAGGCCCGCCCCGCGCGGGACACGGCGCCCCTGGTTCTGGCCACTGAAGCCCCGCCCGAGATCGATCCCCGGGGATGGCTGGTCAGCGAGAAGCTGGACGGGGCCCGGGCCTGGTGGGACGGCAGCCAACTGCGGTTTCGCAGCGGTTTGCCCATTGCCGCGCCCGGCTGGTTCACGGCGGGTCTGCCAGCGCATGCGCTGGACGGGGAGCTGTGGGTCGGGCGAGGCAAGTTCGAGGAACTGTCGGGCATCGTCAGGCGCACCCGGCCCGTGGACGCCGACTGGCGCCGCGTCAGGCTGATGGTCTTCGAATTGCCGGGGGCCCCAGGCAGCTTCGCCCAGCGGGCCGCGACCATCAAGCAACGGGCCTCTCAGCAGCCTGCAGGCTCCGTCTGGCAGGCGGTGGAGCAGTTCGAGATTCCCAGCCGCGCGGCCCTCTTGTCCCGCCTGGAGGCGGTGGTGCGCGCGGGCGGCGAGGGCCTGATGCTGCACCACGCAGACGCTCCTTGTGAAACCGGCCGCAGCACCCTGCTGCTCAAGCTCAAGCCCCTGCAGGATGCCGATGCCGAGGTCGTGGGCTACCAGGCCGGGCAGGGAAGGCATTCGGGCAGGATGGGGGCCTTGAAGGTACGCACAGCGCAGGGTGTGGAGTTCCTGCTGGGCACGGGCTTCACCGATGAGCAACGCCAGCGCCCGCCGGCGCCGGGTACGGTGGTGACCTACACCTACCAGGGCACCACGGCCCAGGGGGTCCCGCGATTCGCAAGTTTCTTGCGCGTCCGTACGGTGTGAAGCCTGGCGTGCAGGCATCTGCCGGACCCAGGGTCAGAGCACCTCGGAGGCGAAGTCGGCCAGGCGCGAACGCTCGCCGCGCGCCAAGGTGACGTGGCCGGAGTGGGGCCAGCCCTTGAAGCGGTCCACGGCGTAGGTCAAACCCGAAGAGCCCTCCGTCAGGTAAGGCGTGTCGATCTGCGCGAGGTTGCCCAGGCAGACGATCTTGGTGCCCGGGCCCGCGCGCGTGATGAGCGTCTTCACCTGCTTGGGCGTGAGGTTCTGCGCCTCGTCGATGAGCACAAACTTGTTCAGGAACGTGCGCCCGCGCATGAAATTCAGACTCTTGATGCGGATCTTGTTGCGCACCAGGTCGTTGGTGGCCGCCCGCCCCCACTCACCTGCGGCGCCGTCGCTGCGTGCCAGGACTTCCAGGTTGTCGTCCAGCGCACCCATCCACGGGCCCATCTTCTCTTCCTCGGTACCCGGCAGGAAGCCGATGTCCTCGCCCACCGGCACCGTCACGCGGGTGACGATGATTTCGCTGTAGCGGCGCTCGTCAAGCACCTGACTCAGCGCAGCCGCCAGCGTCAGCAAGGTCTTGCCGGTGCCCGCGGTCCCGGTCAAGGTGATGAAGTCGCACTCCGGATCCATCAGCAAGTTGAGCGCGAAGTTCTGCTCACGATTGCGCGCGTTCACGCCCCACACGGCGTTCTTGGCGTGGGTGTGGTCCCGCAGGGTCTTGAGCACCGCCGTCTTGCCCGTGATCTCGATCACCCGCGCGTGCAGCGGCGTGGCACCGGGCGCCTCGAAGTAGACGAACTGGTTGATCAGCAGGGAGGGCACCAGCGGGCCGCTGATGCGGTACAGGGTATGCCCGCCCTGCTGCCAGCTCTCCATGGTCTTGCCGTGCTTTTCCCAGAAGTCCGCGGGCAGGTTCAGCACGCCCGTGTACAACAGGTCGCCATCTTCCAGCGTCTTGTCGTTGAAGTAGTCCTCTGCGGGCAGACCCAACGCCCGCGCCTTGACCCGCATGTTGATGTCCTTGGACACCAGCACCACGTCCCGGCCTGGCAGCGTCTCGCGCAGGGCCTGCACCACGCCCAGGATCTGGTTGTCGGCCTTGCCCTGGGGCAGGCCCTGCGGCAGGCGAACGTCAAGCAAGGTGGTCTGGAAGAACAGGCGCCCTGAGGCCTCGCGATGCCCGCTCTTGGACAGGGGAATCCCTTCCTTGGGATCCAGCGAGCCGTCGGTGGCCAGCGCGTCCAGATCGCGGCTGACCTGGCGTGCGTTGCGCGCGACCTCGCTCATGCCCTTCTTGTGGTCGTCCAGTTCCTCCAGCGTGATCATGGGCAGGAAGACGTCGTGCTCCTCGAAGCGGAACAGGCACATCGGATCGTGCATGAGCACGTTGGTGTCCAGCACGAACAGGCGCGGCGGCCCTGCATGCTGTTTCGGGCTGGCCTTCGCTGCGCCGCGCCGCGGTCGGGCGGAAGTGTCACTTCCCGGACGTCCGCCTGCAGCAGCAGCCGAGGAGGTGCCTGCCGTGCGCGCGCTTGGTGCGGGTGTGGCGGGCGCTGCCGGCGTTGAGCCTGCAGCCCTCGCGCGTGAACCAGCGGACGCCGTCGGCGCCTTGGCGGCAGCGCTTCGTTCGGGCGGCCGGGCCGCTTGCTCGTGCGCAGGGCTGGAAGACGCGCGGCCTTCGACCCTGGCGGGGCGAGCCGTGGCCCGCGCGGGGTACTCCGCTGGATTCAGGAGCGCGGCCTTCTTGGCCGGAGGTTTGGGCAGGGGCATGATGGGCCTAGGGCTTGTTTGCGGCGGGCGGAGTGTCCAAGGCGGGTTCAGTTCAGCATAACGGCAGCTCGGGCGGCTGACCGAAGTCCGCCTGAATGAAAAAGGGGCGACCCCTTGTGGAGGACGCCCCCTGGAAGCAAGGATTGCCCGGGCTCAAGCCTGCTTGAGGGCCTTGACGGCCTTGAGGACCTCATCCACGTGCCCGGCCACCTTGATGCCCCGCCACTCTGCGCGCAGGACGCCCTGCGCGTCGATCAGGAAAGTGCTGCGCTCGATGCCCTTGACCTTCTTGCCGTACATGATCTTGTTCTTCACCACGCCGAACATGTGGCACAGCTTTTCTTCAGTGTCGGCCACCAGTTCGAAGGGCAACTCGAGGTTCTGCTTGAACTTGTCGTGAGAGGCCATGTTGTCGCGGGAGACGCCGAACACCACGGCGCCCGCCTTGACGAACTCTTTGTGCTTGTCGCGAAACTGCATGGCCTCGGTGGTGCACCCCGGCGTGGCATCTTTCGGATAGAAGTACAGCACCACGATCTTGCCCATGAAGGCGTGGGGCGTGAAATTGATGCCGCCGGTGGCTGGTGCTTCGAAATCGGGAAGAGCTTTATTGACGGAAGGTGTCATGGGCGTGCTGGTCTCGAAACTGGCGGCGCCCCGACCCGCGGCCCCTGAGAGGGCGCGGCCAGCGGCGGCAAATCCTCGTGATTATACGGACTTCGAGGTCGGCAGCTTTCCGGTTTGCGGCAGCAGGGCTGCGACCACGCTGCGTCGCTCGGACGCCAACACGTTGAAGGTGCGGCAGGCTGCAGCCGTGTCCATGGTCTCCAGGCCCACCCGAGCCAGCATCAAGCTGTGCAGCCACTGCGGTTGGGGAAAGTGGATGCGGCTGCCGCTGCCGAAGATCACCAGTTCCGGATTGAGCTCCAGCAGCGCCGAGAAACTCGTTTCGCACAGGTCGTCGATGCCACCGACCGCCCAGGGCAGGGGCGTGCCCGTCCACGGCACGATCACACCGCCGTCGAAGCAGACGGTGCCCACCCACACCCTTCCGGGCTCGTGACGGGTGATGACGTTGACGCCTTCAGCGCGATCTGGTTGGAACTTCATGTGGTCAAATTCTAGGTTTTGCGGTGCAGCATGGACTGCAGTGCCCTGGAGTCTGCCTTGAAGCCCATCGTCAAGTCCTCGAAGCTCGCCAATGTCGGGTACGACATCCGCGGGCCGGTCCTCGACAAGGCGCGGCAGATGGAGGAAGAGGGCCACAAGATCATCAAGCTCAACATCGGCAACGTGGCCGCCTTCGGCCTGATGCCGCCTGACGAGATCGTGCAGGACATGATCCGTAATCTGCCGTCCCAGGTGGCCGCGGGCTACACCGACAGCAAGGGGCTGTTCGCTCCGCGCAAGTCGGTGGTGCACTACACCCAGGAAAAGCGCATCGCCGGCGTCACGGTAGACGATGTCTATCTGGGAAACGGGGCCTCCGAGCTCATTGCCATGAGCATGAACGCCCTGCTGGACGCCGGGGATGAGGTGCTGATTCCGTCGCCCGACTACCCGCTGCACACGGCCGTGGTGTCGCTCTCGGGTGGTACCCCGGTGCACTACCGCTGTGACGAGGGCTCGGGCTGGCTGCCCGACTTGCAGGATCTGGCTTCCAAGGTGACGCCGCGCACCAAGGCCGTGGTGGTGATCAACCCGAACAACCCCACCGGTGCGCTGTATCCCGACGACCTGCTGCGCGACATCGTGGAGATCGCCCGGCGCCACCAGCTGATCGTGTTTGCCGATGAGATCTATGACAAGACGCTCTACGACGGCGCCACGCACACCAGCATCGCGTCCCTGGCCGATGACGTGCTGTTCGTCACCTTCAACGGCCTGTCCAAGAACTACCGCTCCTGCGGCTACCGGGCAGGCTGGATGGTGGTGTCCGGGGACAAGCGCCATGCCCGGGATTACATCGAAGGCCTGAACATGCTGGCCTCCATGCGCCTGTGCGCCAACACGCCGGGCCAGTTGGCCGTCCAGACGGCGCTGGGGGGATACCAGAGCATCAAGGACCTGGTGGCACCCCATGGGCGCCTGTGCCGCCAGCGCGACCTGGCCTACGATCTGTTGTCTTCCATACCCGGGGTCAGCGTGGTCAAGCCCAAGGGAGCGCTGTACATGTTCCCGCGCCTGGACCCGAAGATGTACCCCATCACCAACGATCAGGATTTCGCCTACGAACTGCTGGCCGAGGAGAAGGTGCTGATCGTGCAGGGCACGGGCTTCAACTGGAGCGCGCCGGACCATTTTCGGGTGGTGTTCCTGCCCAATTCCGATGACCTGCACGAGGCCTTCGGCCGCATCGAACGCTTCCTGGCGCACTACCGGCGACAACACGCGCACTGAGTTCACCCCCTGCCGTGCCCCGGGCACGGGCATGACCGCAAGAGACTCTTCATGACACCCATCAAGGTCGGCCTCCTGGGCATCGGCACCGTCGGCAGCGGCACCTTCAAGGTGCTGCAGCGCAATCAGCAGGAGATCCAGCGGCGTGCGGGTCGGGCCATCGAGATCGCCATGGTGGCAGCGCGTAACCTGCCCCGCGCGCGCTCCATCGTGGGCGATGGCGTGCAGGTGGTGGACGATGCCCGCCAGGTGATCGCCGATCCTGGCATCGATGTGGTGGTGGAACTCATCGGCGGCTACGGCGTCGCCAAGACCCTGGTGCTGGAAGCCATTGCCGCAGGCAAGCACGTGGTCACGGCGAACAAGGCCTTGCTGGCGGTGCACGGCACGGAAATCTTCTCCGCCGCGCGCGCCCAGGGCGTGGTGGTGGCCTTCGAATCCGCGGTGGCCGGGGGCATCCCCATCATCAAGGCGCTGCGTGAAGGTCTGACCGCGAACCGGATTGAGTGGATCGCCGGCATCATCAACGGCACCACCAATTTCATCCTGTCGGAGATGCGCAGCAAGGGCCTGGACTTCGACGTGGTGCTGAAGGAAGCGCAGCGCCTGGGCTACGCCGAAGCCGACCCCAGCTTCGACATCGAAGGGGTGGACGCGGCGCACAAGGCCACGATCATGAGCGCCATCGCCTTTGGTACGCCTGTGCAGTTCGACCAGGCGCACGTGGAAGGCATCACGAAGCTGCAGGCAGCTGACCTCCGCTATGCCGAGCAACTGGGTTACCGCATCAAGCTGCTGGGCATCACACGCCGCCGCAGCGATGTGGGGCAGGGAGCAGGGGCGATCGAGTTGCGCGTGCACCCCACGCTGGTGCCGTCCTCCAGGCTCATCGCGAACGTCGAGGGCGCCATGAACGCGGTCATGGTGCAGGGTGATGCTGTGGGCACCACGCTGTACTACGGCAAGGGTGCCGGCTCGGAGCCTACCGCCAGCGCCGTGATCGCAGACCTGGTCGACATCGCCCGTCTCCACACGGCAGATCCCGGGCACCGCGTGCCTTCGCTGGCATTCCAGCCCGGTGCACTGGCCGACATGCCCGTGCTGCCCATGGCCGAGGTGGTGACCTCCTTCTACTTGCGCCTGCGGGTGGCCGACGAGGCGGGCGTGCTGGCCAAGGTGACTGCCCTGCTGGCCGAGCGCGGCATCTCCATCGATGCCCTGCTGCAGCGTGAGAGTGGCGAAGGCGAGAGCCAGACCGATGTGATCATCCTGACCCACAGCACCGTGGAAGGCCGCATGCGCGAGGCGATCGCTGCCATGCAGGCGCTGCCCACGGTGCTGGCACCCATCGTTAGCTTGCGCAAGGAAGAACTGGCCTGAGGGCCTGCAGCACATCGGCATCTGCGCCAGGGCGTTTCATGAAGTACATCAGCACACGGGGTGACCGCACCGAACGCGGCTTCAGCGAGATCCTGCTGGAAGGGTTGGCGCCGGACGGTGGCCTGTACCTGCCGGTTGCCTATCCGAAGGTCGAGGCCGCAACGCTGGAACGCTGGCGGGCCTTGAGCTACGCCGATCTCGCCTTCGAGATCCTCTCGCTCTACATCGACGACATCCCGGCCGCCGATCTGCAGCGTCTGGTCCGCAGTACCTACACCGAGGCCGTGTTCGGCACGCCGCAGATTGTGCCCATCCGGGCCTTGGAGCCGGGTGTCTGGCTGGAAGCTCTGTCCAACGGGCCCACGCTGGCCTTCAAGGACATGGCCATGCAGTTGCTGGGCGCGCTGTTCGAGTACGAACTGGCGCGGCGCGGGCAGACGCTGAACATCCTGGGGGCCACCTCAGGCGACACGGGCAGCGCGGCGGAGTACGCCATGCGCGGCAAGCGCGGGGTGAATGTGTTCATGCTCTCGCCCCATGGGCGGATGAGCCCGTTCCAGCAAGCGCAGATGTTCAGCCTGCAGGACGCCAACATCCACAACATCGCCGTCGAAGGTGTGTTCGATGATTGCCAGGACATCGTCAAGGCCGTCAGCGCAGACCTCGAGTTCAAGCGCAGCTACCGCATCGGCACCGTCAACTCCATCAACTGGGCGCGCATGCTGGCCCAGGTGGTGTACTACTTCGCCGGCTACTTCCAGGCCACCACGCACAGCGCTCAGAAGGTCTCGTTTGCCGTGCCGTCGGGCAACTTCGGCAACATCTGCGCCGGCCATGTGGCACGGATGATGGGCCTGCCCGTCGAGCGGCTGGTGCTGGCCACCAACGAGAACGATGTGCTCGACGAGTTCTTCCGCACGGGCACCTACCGCGTGCGCCGCAGTGCCGAGACTTTCGAGACCTCCAGCCCGTCGATGGACATCAGCAAGGCCAGCAACTTCGAGCGCTTCGTGTTCGACCTGCTGGGGCGCGACGCAGCCCGCATCGCCGATCTGTTCGGCCCGGCCATCGCGCGTGCGGGAGGGTTCATGCTGGCGCCGCAGGAGCACGCACAGATCGCCGGCTTCGGTTTCGTGTCCGGCCGCAGCACCCACGCCGACCGGCTGGCTACCATCCGCGACGTCTGGGTACGCTTTGGCTCCATGATCGACACCCATACCGCCGACGGTTTGAAGGTGGCCCGCGCGCACCTGCAGCCTGGCGTGCCCATGCTGGTCCTGGAGACGGCGCTGCCGGCGAAATTCGCCGCCACCCTTCGCGAGGCCCTGGGCCGCGAGCCTGATCGTCCGCAGGCGCTGCACGACATCGAATCGCTGCCCAAGCGTTTCACGGTGTTGCCCGTGGATGCGGCCCGGGTCAAGGACTACATCGTGCGGCACGCCACGGCCTGACGCGCGCGACTTGCACGAAGTCTGACGGCCATGTCCGACGCCCCCAAGCCCGCTGGACGTGCCGGCCTGCTGAACCTGGACGAGGTTGTGCAGCGGCTCAGGCAAGCAGGTGCGGCACGGGTGATTACCCAGGCCGAAGAACTGCCCACGCTGCAGGCGCTGCACCGGGTGCTGGCCGAGGATGTGCGCTCCGGGCTGGATGTGCCACCCGCGGACAACAGTTCCATGGATGGATACGCGATGCGGACAGCCGACCTGTCCTGCCCGGGTGCGGTGCTGCCCGTGACCCAGCGCATTCCTGCCGGCGTGGTGGGCGCGCCACTGACCCCAGGCAGTGTGGCGCGCATCTTCACCGGGGCCCAGATTCCGGCAGGTGCCGACGCGGTGGTGATGCAGGAGCAGTGCGCCCCCGTGGGCGAAGGGTCGGTGCGCATCGATGCGGTGCCGGTACCCGGCCAATGGATACGCCGCCGAGGCGAGGATATCGCGGCAGGTGCCACGGTCCTGGTGCGCGGAACCCTCCTGACGCCCCAGGCCATGGGTCTGGCCGCCTCCGTAGGACGTTCCACGCTGCAGGTGCTGCGCCGTCCGCGGGTGGCGCTGTTTTCCACCGGCGATGAGCTGTCCATGCCCGGGGAGCCGCTCAAGCCCGGCGCCATCTACAACTCCAACCGGTTCACCCTCACGGGGCTGCTGCAGGCCAGTGGCTGCGAGGTCAAGGACCTGGGCATCGTGCCCGACCGCCTGGAAGCCACCCGCCAGGCCCTGCGTGTCGCCGCCGAGGGGGTGGACCTGATCCTCACCTCGGGCGGCGTTTCCGTGGGTGAGGAGGATCACCTGAAGCCGGCCGTGCGCCTGGAGGGGACGCTGGACTTGTGGCAGGTCGCGATGAAGCCCGGCAAGCCGCTGGCCTTTGGCGCCGTGCAGCGCGGTGACGGCAGCCAGGCGCTGTTCATGGGCCTGCCCGGCAACCCGGTATCGAGCTTCATCACCTTTCTTCTGACGGTGGCGCCGCTGCTGCATGCGCTGCAGGGCCGGCCGTTGCGCTCGTGCGCGGCCTTCCCCATGAGGGCCGACTTCGACTGGCCGCACCCGGACCGGCGGCGCGAGTTCCTGCGGGTGCGCTGCAATGACCAGGGCGGCCTGGATCTGTTCCCCAACCAGAGCTCGGGTGTGCTGACCTCCACCGTCTGGGCCGACGGACTGGTGGATCTGCCGGCCCAGCAGCCCATCGCCCGGGGCGAGACCGTGCGCTTCCTGCCGTGGCAGTCCTTGTTGGGATGAAGCCCGCAGACAGTCTTCGCCAGGCCCGCGGAGCGCGCTGGCAGCCCGGCCCTTGGGGCATGATGTGGGCATGAAGATTCGCGTGCGTTACTTCGCATCGCTGCGCGAGGCGCTGGGCCCCGAAGATCAGGTCGTCCTGGACGTGGGCGGCACGGTGGGTGCGCTGCGCGACCACCTGTGCGCCTTGAGCGAGCGACACGCGCAGGGCCTGTCGCGCGAGCGTGCGGTCCGTTGTGCCCTCAACCAGCGCCTGTGCGGCGAACAGGAGGCCTTGAGCGACGGCGCCGAGGTGGCCTTCTTTCCGCCCGTGACCGGAGGATGAGCGCCATGGCGCGGGTGCTTGTCTGCGAACAGGACTTCGACGTCTCCGCGGAGATCGGCCGGCTTCGCGCGGCCGACGCAGGGGTGGGCGCGGTCGTGACCTTTCTGGGCACCGTGCGCGACAGGCAAGGGGACCGGTCTGGCATCTCCAGCCTGGAACTGGAGCATTACCCCGGCATGACCGAGGCCTGCATCGAGGGCATGATCGATCAGGCCTTCCAGCGCTTCGACATCCTGGCCGCGCGCGTGGTGCACCGCGTCGGCCTGTTGCAGCCCCTGGACCAGATCGTGCTGGTGGCCGTGACTTCCGCCCATCGGGGCGACGCCTTCCAGGCCTGCGAGTTCCTGATGGACTATCTCAAGACGCAGGCACCGTTCTGGAAGAAGGAAACCACGCCCCACGGCGCGCGCTGGGTCGATGCGCGGGTGAGTGACGACCAGGCGTTGCAGCGCTGGGGCATCCGCGCGCTCAATGCGTCGACCGAGGATGCGCCAGTGCAGAACGAAGCGGGCCGTCCTGCGGGATCTTGATCCTTTGCTCGGCGGCGCGCAGCGCTGCGCAGAGTCCTCCAGGATCCCCGACTTCGCGTGCCCGGCCCCGGGCGCGAGGCCGCCGCCAGGCCCGGTTCAGTTCAAGACCCGCGCCGGGGGCGCGCCCGGATCCGAGGCCGTTGCCGCAGGCGGGGCCACCAGGCCCCACTCCGAACTGACCAGCGCGCTTTCCACCAGCGTGACCAGTCCATGGGCCAGGTCCTCGCCGAAGGCCATCTCCAGGCTGCGTCCCTGAGGGTCGCGGATCACCATCAGCACGGCCTGACCCTTGGCAGGGCTGAGGTCGATGGCCGAGGGCAGTACAGGCTCGGTACCCAGTGGTTGCTGTGCCCCCGAGGCGTCGAACGTGGTCTGGAAGTCCGCGGACTTCAGCGCCTGCTCCCGGGCGGCATCGGCCAGCATGTCACGCGCTTCCGGTACGGCCAGGGCCGAGGGGGCGGCTCGCGAAACGGCCAGCCCGGACACCATGCCGCGAAAGTGCGGCCACAGACGGATCACCATCCTGCGTGTCAGCCACACGGCAAACAGTTGCTCCTCCCGGGTGCGGATCTGCAACAACAGGCGGTCGGCCTGCGGGTCGTACTTGACCTGGATCTGATGAATGTCCATGAATCCATTCTAGAAAGGCGACTTTGGCCGGCGAACGACTTGAAAAACAATCCCCGCCACCCCACGTCAGCGTCAACTGCAGGAGATCAATCAAGATGCGACTCGACAAGTTGACCACGGCGTTCCAGCAAGCCCTGGGCGAGGCCCAAAGCCTGGCTGTCTCGCGCGACAACCCCTATATCGAACCTTGCCACCTGCTGTGGGCCATGCTGCAGCAGGCCGACGGCCCCAAGGCACTGCTGGACCGTGCCGGCGCCAACAGCGCCGCCCTGAAGACTGCAATGGAGGCGGCCCTTCACGGCCTGCCTCATGTGCAGGGCGGCGGGCAGGTCCAGGCCGGACGTGAGCTCATCCAGCTGCTGCAGGCGGCCGACAAGGAATCCACCAAGCGCGGCGACCAGTTCATCGCCAGCGAAATGTTCCTGCTGGCGCTGGCTGACGCCAAGACCGACCTGGGCGGCGTGGTGCGGGGACACGGCCTGACGCGCAAGTCGCTGGAAGGCGCCATCGAGGCCGTACGAGGCGGCCAGAAAGTGGATTCGGCCGAGGCCGAGGGCCAGCGCGAGGCGCTGAAGAAATACACGCTCGACCTGACCGAACGCGCCCGCCAGGGCAAGCTGGACCCGGTGATCGGCCGCGATGACGAGATCCGCCGCGCCATCCAGGTGCTGCAGCGGCGCAGCAAGAACAACCCGGTGCTGATCGGCGAGCCCGGCGTGGGCAAGACCGCCATCGTCGAGGGCCTGGCCCAGCGCATCGTCAACGGCGAGGTGCCCGACACCCTCAAGGACAAGCGCGTGCTGGTGCTGGACATGGCGGGCTTGCTGGCCGGTGCCAAGTACCGTGGCGAGTTCGAGGAGCGCTTGAAGGCCGTGCTGAAGGAAGTGGCTGCCGACGAAGGGCGCATCATCCTGTTCATCGACGAGTTGCACACCATGGTGGGGGCGGGCAAGGCCGAGGGCGCCATCGACGCGGGCAACATGCTCAAGCCCGCGCTGGCCCGTGGCGAGTTGCACTGCATCGGTGCGACCACGCTCAACGAGTACCGCAAGCACGTGGAGAAGGACGCGGCGCTGGAGCGGCGCTTCCAGAAGGTGCTGGTCGATGAGCCGACCGTGGAGGCCACCATCGCCATCCTGCGCGGGCTGCAGGAGAAGTACGAGGTGCACCACGGCGTGGAAATCACCGATCCGGCCATCGTCGCCGCGGCTGAGCTCAGCCACCGTTACATCACCGACCGCTTCCTGCCCGACAAGGCCATCGACCTCATCGACGAGGCGGCGGCCAAGATCAAGATCGAGATCGACTCCAAGCCCGAGGCCATGGACAAGCTCGACCGCCGGCTCATCCAGCTCAAGATCGAGCGCGAGGCCGTGCGCAAGGAGAAGGACGAGGCCTCGATCAAGCGCATGGCCTTGATCGAAGAGGAAATCGTCAAGCTCGAGCGCGAGGCCGCCGATCTGGAAGAGATCTGGAAGGCCGAGAAGGCCACGGCCCAGGGCTCGGCCCAGGTGAAGGAGGAGATCGAACGCATCAAGGCGCAGATCGAGGACTTCAAGCGCAAGGGCAACTTCGACAAGGTGGCCGAACTGCAGTACGGCCGCATCCCCGAACTGGAAAAGCGCCTGAAGGAAGCGCAGGCCAAGGAGTCGGGCAAGAAGGCGGGCGGGCAGGGCCCGCAACTGCTGCGCACCATGGTGGGCGCCGAGGAGATCGCCGACGTGGTGTCCCGCGCCACGGGCATCCCGGTCAGCAAGCTGATGCAGGGCGAGCGCGACAAGCTGCTGCAGATGGAAGCCCGTCTGCACGAGCGCGTGGTGGGGCAGGACGAGGCCATCGTGGCCGTGGCCGACGCCATCCGCCGCTCGCGTGCCGGCCTGTCGGACCCGAACCGGCCGCTGGGCAGCTTCCTCTTCCTCGGCCCCACGGGCGTGGGCAAGACCGAACTTTGCAAGGCGCTGGCCGGCTTCCTGTTCGACAGCGACGACCACATGGTGCGCATCGACATGAGCGAGTTCATGGAAAAGCACAGCGTGAGCCGTCTCATTGGCGCGCCTCCTGGGTATGTGGGCTACGAAGAAGGCGGCACGCTCACCGAGGCCGTACGCCGCAAACCGTACTCCGTGCTCCTGCTGGACGAGGTGGAGAAGGCCCATCCGGACGTCTTCAACGTCCTGCTGCAGGTGCTGGACGACGGCCGCCTGACCGACGGGCAAGGACGGACCGTGGACTTCAAGAACACCGTCATCGTGATGACCAGCAACCTGGGCTCGCACCAGATCATGCAGATGGCCGGGCAGGACAGCGCGGCCATCCGCGATGCGGTGTGGGTCGAGGTCAAGCAGCACTTCCGCCCCGAATTCCTCAACCGCATCGACGAGACGGTGGTGTTCCACGCGCTGGACGCCGCCCATATCGCTTCCATTGCCAGGATCCAGCTCAAGGCCCTGGAGGGGCGGCTGGCCAAGATGGAGATGCAGCTTGAGGTGTCGCCCGCGGCGCTGGCGGAACTGGCCAAGGTGGGTTTCGACCCAGTGTTTGGCGCGAGGCCGCTCAAGCGCGCCATCCAGCAGCGCATCGAGAACCCGGTGGCCAAGCTGATCCTGCAAGGGCGCTTCGGCCCGAAGGATGTGATTCCGGTGGATCTCGCCAGCGGCGACTTCTCCTTCGAGCGCGTGGTGCACTGAGCCCGGCCTGCGGTGCGCCCGGACGCGGGCCGGCCCTGACGCAGAATGCAGGTCGGCGCTGCGTCGGTCTCCTGCAGCGCCGCGTCCGCCCATGCCACCCACTTCCGCTGCCGTCGACCCCACCGCCGCCCCCTCGATCACCGCCGTGGCATGGCGGCACGACGCCCGCACCATCGGTGTGGTGGGGGTGGTGCATGCCACCTCGCATTTCTTCCATCTGCTGCTGCCGCCGCTGTTTCCTGCCTTCATCAAGGACTTCGGCCTGAGCTACTCGCAGCTCGGGCTGCTGATGTCGGTGTTCTTCGTGGTGTCGGGCCTGGGGCAGGCACTGGCAGGGTTCCTGGTGGACCGGGCGGGGCCCCGGCCGGTGCTGCAAGCGGCGCTGGGCTGTTTTGCTGCAGCGGCGCTGGTGGTGGCCTCGGCGCAAGGTTACGCCGGCCTGATGGTTGCGGCGGTGCTGTTGGGGCTGGGCAATGCACCGTTCCATCCCGCTGACTTCACCATCCTGAACCAGCGCGTGTCGCCCGCCCGCCTGGGGCACGCCTTTTCTGCCCATGGCATCAGCGGCAACCTGGGCTGGGCGGCTGCGCCGGTGTTCCTGATCGGGCTCTCTGCCGCGGGCGGCTCCTGGCGCGTGGCTTGCATCGGCGCAGCCCTGTTGGCAGCTGCAGTGTGGTGGCTGGTGCTGCAGCAGCGCGACGCCCTCGATAACCAAGTGCCCTCAGGTCCGCCTGCGGTCACACCTGCCGCCTTGTCGGTGGCCCATGCGTCTGGTACGCGGCCCGGCCTGGGGCACGCAATCCCGGCCGTGCCGCAACCGGCGCTGGACTTCCTGAAGCTGCCCGTGCTGTGGATGTGCTTCAGCTTCTTCTTTCTCGTGACCGCGGCACTGGCTGCCATCCAGACCTTCTCCGGCCCGGCTCTTCATGCCCTGTACGGTCTGCCCCTGGCCGATGCCGCCACGGTGGTGACGGGCTTTACCTTGCTGGGTGCCCTGGGCATGGTGCTGGGCGGCTTCATTGCCGCTCGGGTGGCGCGACTGGAATTGACCATCGGACTGGCCATGTCCCTGTCGGCCCTGCTGATGGTGGTGGTGGCATCGGGGGCGGTCACGGGTGCGGTGGCGGTGACGCTGTGCATCCTGGCGGGCTTGGGTTCGGGGATGGCAGGCCCGTCGCGCGACATGCTCATCCGCCGCGCCACCCCACCCGGGGCCACCGGCCGGGTCTACGGCACCGTCTATTCCGGCCTGGACGCTGGCTTCGCCGTGTCCGCACCCCTGTTTGGCTGGTTGCTGGACCACGGGCAGCCAGCCGGTGTCTTCATGGGCGCGGCAGCAGCCTGGATGCTGGGCGTAGGCGCAGCGGCCCTGGTCAGCAGCCGGCTGTCGGCCTCCCCACCTTGAACACAGGGCGACCCCGGTTCGCGCATCCCGATGAACACTCCCGCATCGACCTCAACCCACCTGTGTGCCGCCACCCCTGCACCCCCTGAGGCCAACCGCGGCCAGGGCGATGCCCGGCCGTCCCGCATGGCCGGCCACGCGCTGGTGCAGGCGCTGGTGGCGCAGGGCGTGGACACCTGTTTCGGGGTGCCGGGAGAGAGCTTCCTGGCGGTGTTGGACGGCTTTCATGAGTACCGGGACCGGATCCGTTTCATCGCCTGCCGGCAGGAGGGCGGGGCGGCCTTCATGGCCGAGGCCCAGGGCAAGCTGAGCGGGCGGCCCGGCATCTGCTTCGTCACCCGCGGGCCGGGCGCCACCAACGCCAGCATTGGCGTGCACACGGCGCTTCAGGACTCCACGCCCATGATCCTGTTCGTCGGCCAGGTGGCCAGCGACCAGCGCGACCGCGAGGCCTTCCAGGAGATGGACTACCGCCAGATGTTCGGCCCGGGCACGCTGGGGCTGGCCAAGTGGGTGGCCGAAGTCCAGGATGCCGATCGTTTGCCAGAGTACGTGGCCCGCGCCTTCCACACGGCCATGCAAGGTCGGCCCGGCCCGGTGGTGCTGTCCTTGCCCGAGGACATGCTGACCACGCTGACTGAAGCCTCGGTGCTGCCGCGCGCCGAACCTGCCCATGCCTGGCCCGCCCCTGGCGCGCTGCGCGACCTGCGCGCCTTGCTGGTGGCCGCGCATCGACCTTTTCTCATCGCCGGCGGCGGAGGCTGGACGCCCGAGTCGGTGCAGGCCCTGCAACGCTTTGCCGAGAATTGGCAGCTCCCGGTGGGCTGCGGCTTCAGGTTCCAGGACACCTTCGACAACGGCCATCCGCTGTACGCGGGCGACGTGGGCATAGGCATCAACCCGGCCCTGGCCCAGCGCATCCGCGAGGCTGACCTGATCCTGGCCGTGGGTGTTCGCCTGGGCGAGATGACGACCGGCGGCTACAGCCTGCTGCAGGCGCCCCGGCCCGCGCAGCGTCTGGTCCACATGCATGCCGGCCCGGAGGAGCTGGGCCGCGTCTACGCGGCCGACCTGATGCTGCAGTGCTCCATGGCTGCCGCCGGCAAGGCCCTGGAGACGCTGGCTGCACCGCCCGGCGTGCCGTGGACTGAGCAAGCGCGGCAGGCCCGCGCCGACTACCTGGCCAACCAGCAGGCCCCCTGGATGGAGCCGCTGGACATGGCGCAGATCATGAAGACCGTGCAGCGTCTGGCCCCGGCCGACACGGTCTACACCAACGGCGCAGGCAATTTCAGCGGCTGGTTGCATCGCTTTGTGGCCTATCCCGGCCTGCAGCACCATGGGCGCTCACAGCTGGCCTGCACTTCCGGGGCCATGGGGTACGGCCTGCCCGCGGGCGTGGCTGCTGCGCTGCTGCACCCCCGGAGAACTGTGGTGAACGTGGCCGGTGACGGCGACCTGCTGATGACCGGCCAGGAGATGGCCACGGCCACCGGCTACGGCGCCGGGCGCCTGATCTGCATCGTGGTGGACAACGGCACCTACGGCACCATTCGCATGCACCAGGAGCGCGAATACCCTGGGCGCGTGAGCGGCAGCGACCTCTTCAACCCCGACTTCGTGGCCCTGGCCCGGGCCTATGGCTGGCAGGCGGAGCGGGTGGACCGCACGCCAGAATTCGAGCCCGCCTTCGCTCGCGCCCTGGCAGCCGGGCGGCCCACGCTCATCCACATCAAGCTGCAGGCCGACATCATCACCAGCCGCACCACCTTGACGGCCATCCGCCAGGCCGCGCTGGCCCAGGGCCGCTGACCCCCCAGCAGGTGACGACAGCCCGTGCCCGCAGGGCCCGTGCTGGCTACAATCCCATTGTCAAGTCGGGGTGTAGCGCAGCCTGGTAGCGCAACTGCTTTGGGAGCAGTGGGTCGGATGTTCGAATCATCTCACCCCGACCATCTTCAGCCCGGCGCCTTCGCCACACTCTGCCCGTAGCTCAACTGGATAGAGCAGCTGCCTTCTAAGCAGCAGGTCGGGGGTTCGAGTCCCTCCGGGCAGGCCAATTCGGCTGATCAGGACGGCGCATAACAGCTCAGAGCCTCCTCGGATCCCAGCTAAAACACTCACTTAGCGCCGCACGTTGACTCACAACAGGTCTTTACAGCGCGAGCGTTAGCGGGGAACATTGCGGGGAACAAACCGCCCAAACCCGGGGAACCGGGGAACTGCCGGGGAATAGCTGGCAGAGGAGGGCGGGGAACGAGAGGCCCCCGATGCTGACTGATGCCGACTGCCGCAACGCCACCTGCCCGCCTGAGAAGAAGCGCCATCGTCTGACGGACACCGCCGGGCTCTACCTTGAGGTGGCGCCCAACGGCTCAAAGCGTTGGTTCTGGAAGTTCTATCCCGAGGGCAAAGAGTCCCGGCTTGCCTTGGGGGCTTACCCCACGGTGTCGCTGAAGAAGGCGCGTGAGGCCAGGGACGAGGCCAAGAAGGTCCGGCAGACAGGCACCAACCCCGTACAGCAGCGCCGGGCCGCCAAGCTGGCAGCTGGGCTACAAGGCGTCCACACTTTCGAGGCGACGGCCCGGGAACTGTTTGTCACCAAGGCCGACTCGTTGAGCCCCCAGTACGCCGCGCGCTGGATCGAACGCATGGAAAAGGATCTATTCCCCGTGCTGGGCTCCCTGCCGCTGAAGGACATCAGTGCGCCCATGCTGCTAGATGCTCTTCGGCGTGTTGAGCGCCGAGGTGCCATGGAAACCGCCCACACGCTGCGCCAGACCGCTGGTCAGGTGTTCCGCTACGGCATCCAGACGGGCCGATGCGAGCGCAACCCGGCACCGGATCTTCACGGCGCACTCAAGCCCGTCAAGACCAAGAACATGGCGGCACTGCTGGAGCCCTCGAAGGTCGGCGAGTTGATGCGCAACATTGACGCCTACACCGGCCAGCCTGTCACGCGGGCTGCGCTGCTACTGTCGGCCCTGACATTTCAGAGGCCGGGGAACATCCGTGCCATGGAGTGGGCTGAAGTGGACCTGGACGGCGCCATGTGGACCATTCCAGCGGCCAAGATGAAGCGCACTGTCCACGGAAAGATCAACGGGCGCCCGCACATAGTGCCGCTCAGCGCCCAGGCCTTGGCGGCGCTCAAAGAGATCCAGCCCCTGACCGGCCACGGGCGCTACGTGTTC
>JBJTZN010000121.1:0-4493 GCA_046087245.1 Rubrivivax sp. | reverse complement strand
TCCAGGGGGAGTTCGCCAGCGTACGCCGCTCAACCGCGTCCGCCCGCTCCCGCCCGCGGGGTCACCACGCGCGCCGAGGCCACCGTGGCAGCACCGACAGGGCCACGCCCGCACCGATCACCCAGCCGTAGCTGCCCACCTGGTCGAAGGTCCGGCCGGCCAGCACCGGGCCCAGCAGGTTACCCAGCGCCGCGCCGCTGTACAGCGTGCCGATGACGCTGGCCAGCGCCCGGGCGCCGAACAGGTCCATGCACAGCGCGGGCAGCAACGAGACGATGCCGCCATAGCTCAACCCGAACCACAGCGTGAACAGCGCAAACGCGGTGTAGCCGTCGGCCGCGCCCCAAAGCAGGTAGGACGCGCCCATCGAGCCCTGCATCAACACCAGGGTCAGGCCCCGGCCCAGCCGGTCGGCCAGCGCGCCCATCGCAAAGCGACCCACCAGGCTGCCGATGCCGATCAGGCCCACCAGGCCCACGGCCGCGGCGTTGTCGATGCCGACATCGCGCGCGGCAGCGGACACGTGCGCGAAGGGCACGAACATCGTCGGGGCGGCCAGCACGGTGGCGGCATACAGCCACCAGAAGGAGCGCTGGCGCAGCGTCTGGCGCAGCGTGAGGCCCGCCGGGGTGTTGACGGCCGCAAGCGAGCCCCCTGCGCCACCCGCAGCGGCGGCGAGCGGGGCCGCGGCCACGGGCGCGCGCCGCATCAGCCACGCACAGGCCACCCCCAGCACCAGCACCCCCAGCGCCACCAGCCGCATGGCGTCGCGCCAGGGCAGGGTGGCGATCAGGCCCGAGGCCACCAGCGGCACCACCAGCGTGCCGGCGCCAATGCCCGCACTGGCAATGCCCGAAGCCAGGCCGCGCCGCCGCGTGAACCAGGGCTGCACGCAGCCGATGGCCGGCGTGTAGACCAGGGCGATGCCCAGGCCGATGCACACGCCGTAGCTCAGGACCACCGCCCCCATCGAGCCCGACAGGCTGGTGCCCAGCAGGCCGGTGGCGATCAGCACCATGCCGCTGACGCAGGTGACGCGCGGGCCGAAACGGTCGGCCAGCATGCCGCCGCCCACGCCCAGCACGAAGTAGATCAGCCCGCACAGGCCGAACACCAGCGACACATCCGCGCGCTGCGCATCAAACTCCAGCGCGAAAGACTCGAAGAACGCCGCGAACGAGTACGCCACGCCGAAGATGACGGCCAGGCTGCCGAAGCAGGCCCAGACCACCACCCAGGCATAGGGGGGCTCGTCAGCGGGCCGCGGGGTGGTCGTCATGGAAGGCGTCATGGGCCCGGCGCGTGAAGTCACAGGGCCCCGAGCGTAGCGCGTCCATGTTCTACATTGACGCCGGCCCCAAGCCCTTCGCGAACCCTGGATCCGCAACCCATGCCTTCGTCGCCTACCGTGCCGGCACAACAGCCTGCGCCGGCCCCGCCCCGCCCACTGGCCGGGGTGCGCGTGCTCGATCTCGCCAACGTGCTGGCCGGCCCGTTTGCCGGGCACCAGCTCGCCCACCTGGGGGCCGAGGTCATCAAGGTGGAGGCGCGCGAGGGCGGCGACCTCGCGCGCCAGCTCGGCGCCGACCCGGCGCTCAACGACGCGCTCATGGGCGTGTCGTTCCTGGCGCAGAACCCGGGCAAACGCTCGCTCACCCTGGACCTGAAGACCCCCGGCGGCCAGGCGGTGCTGCAGCGCCTGGTGGCGGGCGCGCAGGTCTTGCTGGAGAACTTCCGCCCTGGGGTGATGCAGCGCCTGGGCCTGGGCTACGAGGCGCTGCTCGCGCACAACCCGCGTCTGGTGTACTGCGCGATTTCCGGCTTCGGCCAGGACGGCCCGCTGCGCGACCAGCCTGCCTACGACCAGATCGTGCAAGGCATGTCCGGCGCGATGGCCATCACCGGCACCCCCGAGGCCGCACCACTGCGCGCCGGCTTTCCCGTGGCCGACACCGTGGGCGGACTGACGGCGGCCCTGGCGGTGTGCGCGGCGCTGGCCGACCGACAGCGAACCGGCGGCGCCTTCATCGATGTGTCGATGCTGGAAGCGCTGCTGGCCACCATGGGCTGGGCCGTGTCCAACCACCTGGTGGCCGGCGTGCCGGCCCGCCCCATGGGCAACGAGAACATGACCGCCAGTCCGTCGGGCACCTTCGCCACGGGCCAGGGCCTGCTGAACATCGCGGCCAACAAGCAAGCGCAATTCGAAGCCCTGTGCGGCGTGATCGACCGTCCCGATCTGCCGGCCGACCCGCGCTTTGCAGTGCGCCAGGCGCGGCTGGCACACCGCGTGGCGCTCAAGGCCGAGATCGAGGCGGCGCTGGCCAGGCGCAGCGCGGGGGACTGGTGGCCGCTGCTCACCGCCGCCGGCGTGCCCGCCGGGCCGGTGCTGGACGTGCCGCAGGCGCTCGCACACCCGCAGATTGCCGACCGCGGCATGGTGGCCACCTATGCCGACGTGCCCGGGGTGGGGCGCGATGTGCAACTGCTGCGCACCGGCATCAGGATCGACGGCCAGGCCCTGGCCGTGCAGAGCCCGCCGCCGCGCCTGGGCGAGCACACGCAAGCGATCCTGCAAGAGCTGGGCTTGACGCCCGAAGAGATCGCCGCCCTGCGCCAGCAGCAAGCGATCTGAGCGTCCCGGCGACCCGCCCCCGCAGGTTGGCTTGAGCGGGCCTAGGCAGGCGAACTCGCCGTCGCAAGCGCAGGCGCTGGCGCCGGGTCGGCCACCCCACCCGCCAGCGCCGGGTAGCGTGTGTCCAGCAGCGGCTCCAGCGCGAACTCCTGCAGCAGCGCCTTCAGGCGCTGGCCGGCGCTGTGCTTGCGGTGGCCGGTGAAGCGCGCCAGGATGAGTTCGTTCTTCAGGCTGTGCTCCCAGCCCACCAGTTCGGTGACCGTCACCGCGTAGCCCTGGGACTCCAGGTACAGGCAGCGCAGCACGTTGGTGAGCTGGCTGCCCAGCTCGCGGGTGTGCAGCGGGTGGCGCCACAGTTCGGCCAGCGGCGTACGTGAAAGCTGCAGCGCCTTGTTCAGCCGCAGGCTGGCGGCCAGTTCCGCCTGGCAGCAGGGCACCAGCACCATGAAGCGGGCCCTCTTCTGCAGGCCGAAGTGGATGGCGTCGTCGGTGGCGGTGTCACAGGCATGCAGCGCGGTGACCATGTCGAAGCGCGCCGGCAAGGCCTCCACCCCGGTGGACTCCGCCACGCTCAGGTTCAGGAACTTCATGCGCTCGAAGCCCAGCCGCTGCGCCAGCGCGCGGGACGACTCCACCAGCTCGCTGCGCGTCTCGATGCCGTAGATGGTGCCGCGGCCCAGCGCCTTCAGGTAGAGGTCGTAGGTGATGAAGCCGAGGTAGGACTTGCCTGCGCCGTGGTCGGCCACCAGCGGACCTGAAGGGTGGTCAGCGCTGGGTGGCGGCAGCTCCTGCAGCAGGCCCTCGATGAACTGGAACAGGTGGTAGACCTGCTTGAGCTTGCGCCGCGAGTCCTGGTTGAGCTTGCCATCTCGGGTGAGGATGTGCAGCTGCTTGAGCAGCTCCACCGACTGCCCCGGGCGCACCTCGGGAGGCAGCATCTCCTCGTGCGGCCTGGAAGGGGGCGTCGGGCCGACGCCGGCAGCCTTCACCTTGCGCTTCAAGCCGACAGCCCCTTGCGGCCCTTGCGCAAGGCCAGGGCCAGCTCGGCCGCTTGCCACACCTGGATGCCGTGGGTGGTGGCGTAAGGCCGGGCGTTGTCGGTCAGGCCGCCCATGCAGATGAACAAGGCATCGCTGGCGTCAGCCGCCTGGCGGGCGGCTTGCAGTGCGCGCAACGGCTCCACGCCCGTCTGCGCCGACTTCCAGCGCCGGGCGCTGACCAGCATGCGGCGGCCCTGGCGTTGCAACTCAAAGTCCACGGACGCCGCGGTGCCAGGCCGGACCTCGAAACCGTCGTGGCGGAAGGCCTCCTCCAGGCGCGCGGAAAAGGCACTCCAGCTCATGGCCACCACGGCCTCCTGCGTGCGCGCCACCTCGGCGGCGCTGGGCAACTGCGCCTGACGCCAGGCGGCCAGGGCCGCAATGACCACGAAGGGAAAGGTGCTCAACACACCCACCACGCGGTAGTCGTCCGGCAGCAAGGCCGCCAGCACCAGAGAGAGCCCCGCAGCGATGGCCAGGCTCACCCACCAGGGCGCACGCAACAGCACCGCGAACAGCGAATTGCGGGGCATCTTGAAGTTCACGGGGCGGGCCTCTGGCGGTGGGGTGGGCTGACGGCAGGCCGAAGTCTAGGGCTCCCGGGCCTGGCGGGAGATCGCGAGATCGCGAGATCGGTCGAGCAGACGATCGGGCTCGGCCGGTGGGCGGGCTAGCAGCCGCCTCAGAGCTTGTGAAGTATTCCGGCGCGCCCGAGCGGGCGTTCCAAAGGGTGCCGATCCAGGCGCAAAGCACAGCCGTAGCTCGGGCTACGGCGAGCATTTGCAACGACGAGCGGGGCCGTTTGGGGCGAACGAGCG
>JBJTZN010000120.1:0-25936 GCA_046087245.1 Rubrivivax sp. | reverse complement strand
CGCTCGTTCGCCCCAAACGGCCCCGCTCGTCGTTGCAAATGCTCGCCGTAGCCCGAGCTACGGCTGTGCTTTGCGCCTGGATCGGCACCCTTTGGAACGCCCGCTCGGGCGCGCCGGAATACTTCACAAGCTCTGAGGCGGGCCGGGCCGGGTTCAGGCCAGCCAGCGGCGGCGCGCGGCCAGGCGGCGGCAGGCCTCGAAGGTGGTAGCCCGCTCGCGGGCGAGAAAGGGCCACAGGCGCAGCAGCAATTCGGCCGTGGCCAGGGCGTCGGCGGCCGCCTCATGGCGGGCGGCGCAGGCGATGCCGAAGTCGGCCAGCCAGTCGTCCAACGACCGGCGCGGCGCCCCCGGCCGGCTGAGCGCGGCCAGCGGCTCCAGGTCCAGCCATGGCCAGGCCGGTGCACGGCCCAGGTGCTGCCGGCAGGCGCGCTCGATCAGCACGCGGTCGAAGTCCACGTGGAAGCCCACGCAAGGCGCGCCCGCCACCCAGGCCGCAAAAGCCTGAAGCGCTTGCGCCGGCGGCGCGCCGCGGGACTGCGCCCCGACCCCCAGGCCGTGCACCAGGATGTTGGTCTTGTCCACAGGCGCACCGGCCGCCCCGGCAGCGGGCTGGCCCAGCAGCACTTCGAAGCTGTCGGCGCAGGCGATGTGGGGACGATCCGGCGCCACCTGCACCGCCACGGCCGCGATGGCCAGCAGGCGGTCCCGTGCCGGGTCGAGCCCGCTGGACTCCACGTCCAGCACCACCCAGCGCTGCGCGGCCGGGCCGTTCACACGCGCGCCCAGTCCATCTCCAGGCGCTGCTGCAGGCGACGTGCGGCTCGCAGGGCCTCGCGCAGCAGTCGGCGGTCCAGGTCGTTGAGGCTGTCGAGGTCGATGTGGTTGGGGTTGCCGGTCCCCCATGCCGGCTGGGCCCGCGACGCTGCGCCCGGCGGCAGGCCCGGGGCCGGCCCGACCTGGGCGCGCAGCCGCAGCAGTTGCAGCACCTCGAAGGCCGCCGCCCAGCCTTCGCGCTCACTCACGGGCACGCCCATGGCCTGGCCCGCACCCAGCAGGCGCTCGCGCGTGCCCACCGCGGCCTGCCCCTGGGCCAGCGCCAGGCAGCGCGCCGCATCGACGAACACCGCCGTGCCGTGCAGCTTCAGGTCCATCACCGAGCGGCCACCGACGGGCACGGCGTCCAGGCCACCGTGCCAGTTCAGGGCCGGGCGGAAATTCAGCGATTGGACCGCCAGCAGGCGCAGGAAGCGGGGCTGCCCGGGCGCCTGCTCGCAGATGAGCCGGCGCAGCGGCGCGGCCAACCCGGCGTTGCCGGCGATGGGCCGCAGATCGAAGAAGATGGCGGCCTTGAGCAGGTCTTGCGGCTGCCCGTGCGCCATCCAGCCGCTGAAGGCCGCCGCCCAGGCCGAGCGGGTCTGCGTGCAGGCTGCCTCGCCGGCCATGATGCCGCCCTTGCAAAGCGGAAAGCCGCAGTCGTCCAGCGCCTGGTTGACCTGGCGTGCCATGGCCCGCCAGCTTTCACGCTCGGCCGGCCCGACCGCGTCGTCCAGCACCAGGCCGTTGTCCTGGTCGGTGGCGATGGTCTGCTCGCCGCGGCCCTCCGAACCGAAGGCGACCCAGCAGGCGCGCGCCATGTCCAGTCCGTGCTGCGCCGCCAGCAGCCCCACCACGCGGGCGACCAGGGCGTCGTTGAGGTGGCTGACCAACTCGGTCAAGGTGCGAGCAGCCACGGCCTGGGCCAGCAGTTGCCGGGCCAGGGCGGGAAGCTCCGGAGCCAGGGCGCGCAGCGTGGCCAGGTCCGGAGCAGCCCGCAGCGCCTGGCCCAGTTGACGTAAAGAACGCCGCTGCAGGGCAAAGAGGTCGCGCTCGGACACCAGGCTGACCACGCGCCCGTCCTCGGTCAGCGGTACATGCCGGATGCCATGGCGCGACATCAGCAGGGCCGCTTGCTGCAGCGGCTGGCCGATGTCCAGGGTGTGCACCGGCGCGCTCATGACGGCGCGCAAGGGGGTGTGCCGCGCATTGATCGGCGGGTCGGCCAGGACCACGCGGGGCAGCAGGTCGTGCCGGGTCAGGATGCCCAGCGGCAGGCCCTGGGCATCCATCGCCAGCACCGAGCCCACGCTGCGCTCGTTCATCAGCAACAGGGCCTCGTGCAGCGTGGCGTCGGGCGCCACCGCCACGGGTGCGCGGCGCGCCAGCGACGACAGGGGCATCTCGAAAGACTGCTGGGTCAGGGCCTGCGCGCCCGACGCCGGCGTCAATCCGGGCCGCCCCGAAGCCTCAAGCGCAGACTGAAGTGCAGCCTGCGACAAGGCCAGCAAGTGCTGCAGGCGCGACCGCACGAAATCGGCCAGCACCGGATCGGCCTGCACCACGCGGGCGAAGGTGGCGGCGTCGAAGTGCAGGCAAAAGACATCGTCGTGCGCCCTGTAGACCGAGGTGACGGCACGCCGGCCCAGCACCGCGCCCAGGGGAAACATCTCCCCGGCCTCGATCTGGAAGCCCGGCTCTGCCGCCGCGCCGCCCGAGGCCTCCTGCGGTCGGGCCCCGAGCCCGGCGCCCGGACCCACGCCGCGCACCTGCCCCTGCCGGACCCACCACACGCACGAGGCCACCCCGGCAGCTGGCGAGCAGATCACCTCGCCAGGCGCGAAGTAGCTCTGCCGGGCCGCTGCCAGCAGGGCATGCAACGAGTCCGGCGCCATGTGCTTGAAGGGCGCGTGCAAGCGCAGTTGCGCCTCCAGATGGCCCAGGAGGGAAGCCGAGGGCGAGGGCTGCACGGCCGCGCCCGGCATCAGCGGGTGGCGACCCCGGGGCGGCGCGTGAGGCCTGCAGCGCCGCTGGCTTCGCCGATCTGCGCGGGCGGTGCATCGCCCGGCGCTGCAGCGGCGGGCACCGCTGCCGGCGCCTCGGGCGGTGCAGGCGAGGCAGCCGCCGAGGTGGCGCCCAAGGGGAGCAGGGGCGCGCCCAGGGCGGCGCCGGGCCGGCCCGTGGCCGCCGGGGCCAGGGGACTGAGTTGCAGGGACACGGTGGGAGCCCCTCCGCGGGGGCCGATCTCGACCCCCCGCGCCGCCACCTTCTGCAGCACGCTGGACCCGTCGACCACCTGGCCCACGCGGTAGGTGCGCGCCGGCTTGCCATCCACCGCGATCGCGGCCCAGCCCGCGCTGCCCGTGGCGATGACGCCCACCAACTGGAAGCGGGCCTGCTCGGCCTGGGACGGCGACGCCTGCCCGGTCGTCGAAGCCACCGTCGCGGGCGCAGGATCCGGCCCCAGGACCCGGGCTAGATCGGCCCGCACCACGGCCGCTGCGGGCGCGGCCTGGGCATGAGACGGGGCCGGGGGCGACGTCCCGAACAGGCGCAAGCCCCAGAAGACCGCGGCGCCGGCCACTGCGGCCCAGATGAGCAAAGCCGAGGTTTTCAGCAGCATCGAAGAATTATGATGGATCGACCCTTTGTCCCGCCCTGCCATGACCCGCCACTCCACGCACCTGCGCGGTGCCCCGCTGACCAGGCTCAACGACGTGGCCGCCCGCGCGCGCGGCTTCACCCTGATCGAGATCATGGTGGTGCTGGTCATCATTGGCGTGCTGGCCGCGCTGATCGCCCCGAACGTGCTGAACCGGGCCGCCGACGCCCGCGTGACCGCCGCACGCACGGACGTCAACAACCTCATGCAGGCGCTCAAGCTGTACAAGCTGGACAACCAGCGCTACCCCTCGGCCGAGCAGGGCCTGGAGGCCTTGGTGCGCAAGCCCGGTGCCGGACCGAACGCCCCGAACTGGAAGCCCTACCTCGACAAGCTGCCGCCCGACCCCTGGGGCCGGCCCTACCAGTACCTGAACCCGGGGCTCCAGGGCGAGATCGATGTCTTCAGTTTCGGCGCCGACGGACAACCGGGTGGCGAAGGCCCCGATGCCGACATCGGCTCCTGGCAGTAGTCGCAACGGGTCTGACAGGCGCGGCGGGGCCCGGCGCTCGCGCGGTTTCACGCTGATCGAACTGCTGATCGTGGTGGCGATCGTGGCGCTGGCCTCGGCGGTGGCCACCCTGGCCCTGCGTGATCCGCAGGCCTCGGCCCTGGAGCGCGAGGCCGACCGCCTCAGCGCGCTGCTCGAGGCAGCGCGGGCCGAATCCCGCGCCAGCGGTCTGCCCGTGGTGTGGGTGCCCGCGGCGGCGCCCGAAACCGACGCGGGGATCCATTTCCGCTTCGCGGGCCTGCCCGCTGGCCTGGACCTGCCGCAGCACTGGCTGTCCCCGCAGGTGCAGGCCGACGTGCTGGGCGCGCGCGCGCTGACGCTGGGCCCCGAACCCCTGATCGGGCCGCAGCAGGTGACGCTGCGGCTGGGCGACCGGCGCCTGACCTTGGCCACGGACGGCCTGGGGCCCTTCGAACCGCTGCCCGCGGAGACGGGTCCACCCGGGGCGTCCGCAGGTGCGGACGCACGGCCGGGAGCACGCCCTTGAAGCGGGCCCCGATGCGAGCGCGCTGCGGTCGGGTGATGGGCGGCTTCACGCTGGTGGAGGTGCTGGTGGCGCTGGCCATCGTGGCCGTGGCCCTGGCCGCCGGGATGCGCGCGGCCGCCGGCGTGGTGGATGGCGCGCAGCGCCTGGCCGATGTCACCGCTGCACAGTGGTGCGCCGACAACGAACTGGCGGCTCTGAAGCTCAGCCGGCAGTGGCCGGGCGTGGGCGATGCCGACTTCAGCTGCGAGCAACTGGGCCGCCCGTACCAGGGCACGCTGCGCACCCGTCCCACGCCCAACCCCAATTTCCGCCGCGTCGACGCCGTCCTGCGCGACGGGAACGGTCAGCCCCTGCTGACCGTCTCCACGGTGGTCTCGCGGCTGTGACGCCCCGGCTGCCCGTCGGCCTGTCGGGCGCACGGCGCCGCCGCCGAGCACGCGCCACCGCGTGCGGCTTCACGCTGGTGGAGGTGCTGGTGGCGCTGGCGGTGATGGCGGTGATCGCCGGCATGGCCTGGCAAGGCATCGATGCCATGGTGCGCTCGCGCGACGCTGCGCAGGCGTCTTCGCAGGCCACGCTGCGCACGGGTATTGCGCTGGCGCAGTGGGAGCGGGACCTCTGGGCGGTGCTGGCCACCGGGGCCGTGCCGGTCCTGCGCTTTGACGGAGCGAACGTGCGCATGACGCGGGAGGCCGCTGACGGCGGCGTGCAGGTGGTGGTGTGGAGCCGGCGCGAAGGCGCCTGGTGGCGCTGGGCCAGTTCCGGGGTGACACGCACCGCGGACCTGCAGGAACTGTGGCTGCGCAGCCAGCAGTTGATGGGTCTGGAAGCGGGCACGGTGAAAGTGCTGGACAGCCTGGACGGGCTGCAGCTGTACTTCCACCGCGACAACGCCTGGACCAACGCCCAGTCCACGGGCGACAGCGGCGGGCCTTCCGCCGGGCCGCCGTCGGGCGGGCCAGCCGGCAGCCCGCCGCCCGGGGCTTTGCCGGCGCCCCTGGACGAGAGGCTGCCCAATGCCGTGCGGCTGGTGCTCAACCTGCCTGCAGGCACCCTCACGCGCGACCTGCTCATGCCACCGCGGCCATGAAACGCGACCACGCTCCTGGACGCTGCACCGGGCCGCTGCCGTGCCAGCGCGGGGCCGCCCTGCTGCTGGCCATGACCCTGCTGGCCCTGGTGACCACGCTGGCTGCCAGCATGGTCTGGCAGCAGTGGCGCGCCGTGCAGGTGGAAACGGCGCAGCGCTCGCACAGCCAGTCCGCCTGGATCCTGGCCGGGGCGCTGGACTGGACGCGGCTGATCCTGCGCGAGGACGCGCGCTCTGGCGCGGTGGACCACCTGGGCGAGCCCTGGGCCACGCCCCTGGCCGAGGCGCGGCTGTCCAGCTTCCTGGCGGCCGACCGGGAGGCCACGGCCGACAGCGAGATCGACGCCTTCCTGTCGGGCTCGATCACCGATGCGCAGGCGCGCTACAACCTGCGCAACCTGGTCACCGAGGACGGCAAGGCCCTGGCTGTCGAGCGCGCCACCCTCGGCCGCCTGTGCGCTGCCGCCGGCCTGCGCGGCGACGAGGCCGAGCGCCTGATCGGGGGCCTCGCCGGCGCGTGGCGGGCGCGGGCTGCGCCGCCGCCGGCCGGCGGCGCGTCTGCGCCCGAGGCCGGCTCCGGGACGTCCGCCACCGACGAGGGCAGCCGGCTGCTGCCGATCCAGCGCTTTGAGCAACTGGCCTGGCTGGGTCTGGAGCCCGCGGTCCTGCAGGCCCTGCGACCGCTGGTGGACGTGCTGCCGACCCGCACACCAGTGAACGTGAACACGGCCGAGCGCGACGTGCTGGCTGCCGTGCTGGCCGTGGACGCCGGAACGGCGCAACGGCTGGTGCAGGCGCGCCAGCGCCAGGCCTTCGAACGCCTGGAGCAGGTGCGCGCCCTGCTGCCGCCGGGCAGCAGCGTGGACGCAGCCCGCGTTTCGGTGGGCAGCGAGTACTTCGAGGTCCGCGGCCGCCTGCGCCTGCAGGACCGTGTGCTGGAGGAGATCTCGCTGGTGCGCCGTCGCGGGGCGACCGAGGTGCAGGCCGTCCACCGGTTGCGGCGCAACTTGCAGGCTGGCGCAGGCTGAGCAGCCGCAGTCCAGGCGGCAAGGGTTGCGCATGGCCGGCGGCTGCGGCCTTGGCCGGCGTACAGTCCACGCGCCGGGCACTGGCGGCGCGGGCTGCCTCCCCGCGCGAAGCTGGAACCTGCCCACCTGCCGACCCCGCGCCCACGAACCCCCATGTCCGTCCTTGTCGTCCTGATACCGTTGCCCGCACGTGCCGCCGAAGGCGAAGCCCGCGGCAGCGGCGTGGAGTCGACGGGCCGCAGCGATGGCGCCTGGCGCTGGGTGCTGTCGCCGGACGGCCGGCAGGTGAGCGGGCAGGGCGAGGATCCGCCGGCCCTGTGGCCGCGGGCCGACACGCTGGTGGCGCTGGTGCCGCCTCAGGCCCTGTCCTGGGCCCCCATCGACCTGCCTCGGGTGCCGCCCGGGCGACTGCGAGCCGGGCTGACCGGTGCGCTGGAGGACGCACTGCTCGACGATGCCGAGCACCTGCACTTCGCCCTGCCGCCGCAAGCCCGCCCGGGCCGGCGCGCCACCGTCGCCGTGCTGGCCCGGGCCCCGCTGGTGGCCGCGCTGCGGGCCGCGCAGGCTGCGGGCCGGGACATCGCCCGGGTGGTGCCCGCCTTCGAGCCCACGCAGCCGCCGCATGCCCACTTCCAGCAAGACGGTGGCCAGGGCCCAGGCGAAGCGCACTTGGTATGGGCAGACGAAGGCGGCGTGGCGGCGGTGCCGCTGGACGGCGACGGTGCCCGGGCCCTGGTGCAGCAGGCCCAGGACGCCCATCCGGAACCGAACCTGACCTGGACATGCACGCCCGCGGCCGCCAGCCGCGCTGAAGCCTGGGCCGGCCGGCCCGTGCCCGTGGTGCCCGAGACCCAGGCCTGGCTGCGAGCCGCCCAGAGCGCCTGGGAACTGCGGCAGTTCGACCTGGCCCCAGGCCACCGCGGTCTGCGCCTGGGCCGCGAGGTCTGGCGGCAACTCCGCTCTGCCGCCTGGCGGCCGGTGCGCCTGGGCCTGGTGGCCGCGGTGGCCGCGAACGTGCTGGGGCTGCAGGTGTGGGCCTGGCAGCAGCAGCAGGCCGTGGCGGCGACCCAGCAGGCGCAGGCTGCGTTGCTGCAATCGACCCACCCGCAGATCCGGGTGGTGCTGGACGCGCCGCTGCAGATGCAGCGCGAACTGGACCGGCTGCGGGAGCGGGCGGGACAGCCCGGCGAGGCCGATCTGGAGGCGGCGTTGGCCGCCGCCGCCGCTGCCTGGCCGGCGGATCTGGCGCCGGCGCAGGCACTGCGCTACGAGCGCGGCCGGCTCGTGCTGTCGGCCGCCGGCCTCAGTGCCGCCCAGCAGTCCGCCATGGGCGAACGCCTGCGGCCCCTGGGCTGGTCCCTGACGGCCACGGGCGGTGCCCTGACCCTGACCCGGCGCGCCGGCCCCGGCGCAAGGAGCACGGCTCCGTGAACCCGACCCGGCCCGGCATGCGAGCCTTGCCCGCCTGGGGGGCTGCCCTGGCGGTTCGTTGGCAGGCGCTGGCCACGCGCGAGCGCCTGGCGTTGGGCACGGCAGCCTGGGTGGTGGGGGTGGCCGCGGTAGGGACATGGGGGATCCGGCAGCCCCTGACCCAGGGCCGCCTGGCGCAGGAGCGCCAGGCGGTGCTGCAGGAACAGCTCGGGGTGATGCAGCGTCAGGCCGCCGAGGCCCGGGCCCTGAAGACGGCGGCGGCCCCGGCCACCGGGCAGGTGGAGCAGGCCTTGCAGGCCGCCACCGCGAGGCTGGGCCCGCGCGGACGGCTTCAGCGCCAGGCGGACCGGGCCGTGCTCACGGTGCAGGGCGCCAGCGGCAGCGAGTTGCAGGCCTGGTGGGCCGAGGTCCGCGCAGGAGCCCGGGCGCAGGTGGTGGAGTTGCAGCTCTCGCGCAGCGAGAGTGGCTGGGCCGGAACGGTGGCCGTCAGCCTGAGCGCCGCGCCATGACACCGGCAACGCGCTGGGCTTGTACAGGCGCGCTGCTGGGCGCCGTGGGGGCCGTGACGGCTTTCGCGCCCGCCCGCTGGGCCGCCTGGGCCTTGTTGCAGGCCAGCCAAGGGCGCCTGGTGCTGAGCCAGTCGCAGGGCACGGTCTGGTCTGGGCAGGCCCGGATCACCCTGACCGGCGGCCCGGGCAGCCGCGACGCGCTCAGCCTGCCGGGTCGCCTGGATTGGCAATGGGGCTGGCGGCTGGGGCGGGATGGCCTGGGTGCCCGTCTGAGCCTTCAACACAGCGAACTGATGCCCGCCCCCGTGGTGCTGCAGTGGCAGCCGGGCATCCGCCAGTGGACTCTGTCCCTGCCCGCCCGCAGCCCCACGCTCGGCCCAGCAGCCCTGCCCGCGCTGATGCAGTGGCCTGCGGCCTGGCTGACCGCCCTGGGCACGCCCTGGAACACCCTGCAGCCCTCGGGCCTGCTGCGTCTGTCCAGCCCCGGGGTCTCGCTGCACTGGGCGCAGGGCCGGTTCAGGCTGGAGGGCTCGGTGATGCTGGAGGCCACCGACATCGCCTCGCGCCTGTCGCCCCTGAACCGCCTGGGCAGCTACCGCGTGCTGGTGGCCGGTGGGGAAGGCGCCGGGGAAAGCGGCGCGCAGGCGGCGTCACTGCAGCTCAGCACGACCGACGGCGCGCTGCTGCTCAGCGGCTTCGGTCAGTGGACCGGTGCCCGCCTGCGCCTGCGCGGCGAAGCACGCGCTGCGCCCGGCCAGGAGGCCGCGCTGCAGAATCTGCTGAACCTCATCGGCACGCGCGACGGTGCGCGGTCGATACTCTCGATCGGATGAGCATGAACCCGTCCAGGCTTTCCCTGTCCACCCTGGCCGCGGCCCTGTGCGCGCTCGCCGGCACCGCCGTGCTGGCCCCCGCAACGCTGCGCGCCCAGACGGCCACCACGGCCGAAGCCCCCTGGCCCGACACGCGGGCCCTGCGCTCGCGCACCAAGGTCACGGTCAACTTCGTCAACGCCGACGTGGAGGCCGTGACGCGGGCCTTCGCGGCCATGATCGAGCGCCAGATCGCCGTGGACCCGCGCGTCAAGGGCAGCATCACCGTCTACAGCGAGCAGCCCCAGACCATCCGCGAAGCCTATGCCGGTTACCTGGCGGCCCTGCGCGGGCTGGGGTTTGCCATGGTCGAGAGCGCCGGCTTGCTCAAGGTGGTGCCCGAGGCCGACGCCAAGCTGCAGGCCGGCACCGTGGTGGTGGGCGAAGCCACGGCACGGGCCGACCAGGTGCTCACGCAGATCTTCAGCCTGCGCTACGAAAACGCCACCAACCTGGTGGCGGTGCTGCGTCCGCTCATCACGGCCAACAACACCATCAACATCAGTCCCGGCACCAACGCGGTGGTCATCACCGACTACGCCGACAACCTGCAGCGGCTGGGTCGGATCATCTCGGCGCTGGACCAGCCATCGCAGACGGACGTCGAGATCGTGCCGCTGAAGCACGCGGTGGCTGCTGATCTGGCCCTGCTGATGCAGCGCCTGGCCGACGCCGGCGCCGCCGCCGGCGCGCCCGGTACCGCGGCCGGCGCCAACGTGACGGTAGCGGCCGACTCGCGCAGCAACTCGCTGATCGTGCGCGCCCCCAACCGGGCGCGACTGGCTGCCACGCTGGCCACCATTGACAAGCTCGACCGTCCGGCCCAGGGTGCCGGGGCCCAGGGCAACCTGTGGGTGGTGCACCTGCGCAACGCCGACGCCACGCGCCTGGCCACCGTGCTGCGGGCGGCGTTCACCAGCACGAGCACGTCCTCGGGCACCAGCGGGCCGCCCGGCCTGGGCGCGGCGGCGCTGACCGCCACGGCCCCGGCACCCCTGTCTGGGGCGATGGCGCCCGGCGCAGCCGCCACCGCGCCGTTGGTCGCAGCCGCGCAGCCCACCACCGGAGGCTTCGTCCAGGCCGATCCGGCCACCAACTCGCTGATCATCACCGCACCAGAGCCGCTGTACCGGCAGGTGCGCGCCATGATCGAGCAACTGGACACGCGCCGGGCGCAGGTCTACATCGAGAGCATGATCGTCGAGGTGTCGGGCGACAACGCCGCCGACTTCGGCTTCCAGTGGCAGGGCCTGATCGGCAGCAAGGGCGACAAGAACCTCATCGGCCTGGGCACCAACTTCGGCACCAGCGGCAACATCATCGGGCTGCAGACGGGTGCGGCCGCGGGGCAGGTCTCGCTGGGAGAGGGCCTGAACATCGGTCTGATCCGCAACTACGGCGGCGTGTACGCGTTGGCGGCCATCGCCCGGGCGCTGCAGAGCCAGACCAGCACCAACATCATCTCCACTCCCAACCTCGTCACGCTGGACAACGAGGAGGCGAAGTTCGTGGTGGGCAGCAACGTACCCTTCGTCACCGGCCAGTTCACCACCACGGGTACCGCGGTGGCCAACCCCTTTCAGACCATCGAGCGCAAGGACGTGGGCATCACGCTGCGCATCAAGCCGCAGATCGGCGAGGGCGGCACCGTGCGCATGACGATCTTCCAGGAATCCTCCAGCGTCAGCGACAAGGTGGCCCCGGGCACCACCAATGCCGGGCCGTCCACCAACAAGCGGCAGATCGAAACCAACGTGGTGGTGGACGATGGCGGCATCATCGTGCTGGGCGGGCTGATCGAAGACCGCTTCATCGAGAACAAATCCAAGATTCCGCTGCTGGGCGACATCCCCGGCGTCGGCGCCCTGTTCCGAAGCGAAAGCCGCACCAAGAACCGCACCAACCTGATGGTGTTCCTGCGCCCGGTGGTGCTGCGCGATGCGCCGGCCGGTGACCGCCTCAGCCTGGACCGGTACGACCAGATCCGCGCGCAGCAACGGGATGCCCAGCCGGCGCAGAACCCCCTGCTGCCGCTGCAGGACAGCCCGGTGCTGGCACCCCTGCAGGCCCCCACGCAGGCCCCCAAGCCGGCAGCCCCGGCCGCGGCCGGGGCGACACCGGCCCCGGGCGTCCCCACCGCCAAGCCCTGAAGGCCGCGGCATGCGACACCCCCTGCCCTACGCCTTTGCCAAGGCGCACCTGGTGCTGCTGCAGGACGACGGCCGCCAGCGGGTGCTGTGGGCGGCGCCGGACACCGCGCTGTCCACCCTGTCGGAAGTGCTGCGCGTGCACGCCGTGGACGTGTGGCAGCGCGAGGCGGCACCCGGCCTGCAGGCGCGCATCGCCGCGGCCTACGCTGGCGGCGGCAGCAGCGCGGCGGCCGTGGTGGGCGAGGTGGAAAACGCGGTCGACCTGTCGCGCCTGATGCAAGAACTGCCCGCGGTGGAAGACCTGCTCGAAGCGGCCGACGACGCACCCATCATCCGCATGCTCAACGCCCTGCTGACGCAAGGCGTGCGTGACGGCGCCAGCGACATCCACATCGAGCCCTACGAGCGCAGCAGCACCGTCCGCTTCCGCGTGGACGGCACGCTGCGCGAGGTGGTGCAGCCCAACAAGGCGCTGCACGCCGCCCTCATCTCGCGCCTGAAGATCATGGCCGAGCTGGACATCTCGGAAAAACGCCTGCCGCAGGACGGACGCATCTCGCTGCGCCTGGGCACGCGGGCCATCGATGTGCGCGTGTCCACGCTGCCCGGGGCGCATGGCGAGCGCGCGGTGCTGCGCCTGCTGGACAAGACCGAGACGCGCTTCAGCCTGGAGGCCCTGGGCATGAGCGGCGAAGTGCTGCAGGGCTTCGACCGGCTGATCCGCCAGCCGCACGGCATCGTGCTGGTCACCGGGCCCACGGGCTCGGGCAAGACCACCACGCTGTACGCCTCGTTGGCGCGCATGGACACCGCCACCACCAACGTGCTCACGGTGGAAGACCCGATCGAGTACGAGCTGCCCGGCATCGGCCAGACCCAGGTCAATGCCAAGATCGACCTGAGCTTTGCCAAGGCGCTGCGCGCCATCCTGCGCCAGGACCCGGACGTGATCATGATCGGCGAGATCCGCGACTACGAGACCGCGCAGATCGCCATCCAGGCCTCGCTCACCGGCCACCTGGTGCTGGCCACGCTGCACACCAACGACGCCCCCTCGGCCGTCACGCGCCTGACCGACATGGGCGTGGAGCCGTTTCTGCTGAGTTCCAGCCTGCTGGGCGTGCTGGCGCAGCGCCTGGTGCGCAAACTGTGCACCGACTGCCGGCGCCAGAATGCCCAAGGGCTGTGGCACGCCGTGGGCTGCCCGGCCTGCGGCCACACCGGCTACAAGGGCCGCACGGGCGTGTACGAGCTGATGACCGCGGACGAGGCGGTGCGCGCCTTGATCCACAACCGGGCCGCCGAGAGCGAACTCACCGCCGCAGCCTTGGCGGGCGGCCTGCGGTCCATGCGCGACGATGGGCAGCGCCTGGTGGCCGAGGGCGTGACCTCGGCCGAGGAAGTGCTGCGCGTCACGCGCGACTGACAGCACCCGCCCGACCCGGCAGGCCAGACTCGCCAACCAGCACCATGCCCGCCTACCGCTTCGAGGCCGTCGATGCCGCCGGCAAGATGCAGACCGGCGTGCTGGAAGCCGACACCGCGCGGGCCGTGCGCAGCCAGTTGCGCAGCCGCGCCCTGGTGCCGCTGGATGTCCAAGCGGTGCAGAGCACCCCCGAGGAGCACTCGGCATCGCGCTTGCGCCGCCGCGTGTTCAAGGGCACGGGCCTGACGGTGTGGACGCGCCAGCTTGCGGGCCTCGTGGGCGCGGGCCTGCCCCTGGAGCGGGCGCTGACCGCCCTGGCCGATGACGCCGAAGACCCGCGCCAGCGCGACCTGGTGGCCCAGCTGCGCAGCGAGGTCAACGCCGGACACAGCTTCGCCCGCGCGCTGTCCACCGCTCCACGCGAATTCGACGAGGTCTACCGCGCCGTCGTGGGCGCTGGCGAGCAAGGTGGCGCGCTCGGCCAGGTGCTGGAGAAACTGGCCGACGATCTGGAGGAGCGCCAGGCGCTGAAGTCCAAGCTGATCGGCGCTGCGCTGTACCCGGCCATCGTCTCGGCCATTGCGCTGCTGATCGTCATCTTCCTGGTCACTTACGTGGTGCCGCAGGTGACCAGCGTGTTCACGAGTTCGCGCCGTGCGCTGCCCCTGTTGACGGTGGCGATGCTGGGCGCCAGCCGCTTGGTGCGCGAGTGGGGCGGGCTGGTGGCGCTGGGCCTGGCAGGCGGCATCGCGGCCCTGATGCTGCTGCGCCGCCAGGAGGCGGTGCGCCTGCGCATGGACGCCGCCTGGCTGCGCCTGCCGCTGGTGGGTCGCCTGGCCCGGGGCTACAACGCCGCGCGCTTTGCCGGCACACTGGCCATGCTGGCGGGCGCGGGCGTGCCCATCCTCAAGGCCCTGCAGGCCGCCGCCGAGACCCTGGGCAACCGCGCCATGCGCGCCGACGCGCTGGACGCGCTGACGCAGGTGCGCGAGGGCGCGCCACTGGCCAGCGCGTTGGCGGCCAAGAAGCGCTTTCCGGGCCTGCTGGCCATGTTCGCGCGCCTGGGCGAGCAGACGGGGCAGTTGCCGCAGATGCTGTCGCGCGCGGCCGCGCAGCTTTCGGGGGAAGTGCAGCGGCGCGCCATGGCGCTGGCCACCGTGCTGGAGCCCCTGCTCATCGTGGCCATGGGCGGCGTGGTCATGCTGATCGTGCTGGCGGTGCTGCTGCCCATCATCGAGCTCAACGCCTGGGTGAAGTGAGCCCGCCGGTCCATGCCGGCCCTGCGGGCCGTCACGGGCATCGACCTGCGGCCCCGGCGGCTGCCAGCAGCCGGGTCCGGCGAGTGCTGATCTTCAGCGAAAGCGCCGTCTTCTGCGGCCTTTTCCTCTTGTCAGGGGACCCACCCTTTGCTTCAATGAACCGCAGGGGCCGAAGCGCGACAGCGGCCCGAGGCCTGCCGCAGGAGAACGTCCCGCCATGAACCCGAACCCCGAGCAGTTGCCGGCCACGCGATGCGCCAGCCTGCCCATCGCCAGGATGCGCGCCGTGTACCGGCCGCAAGACGTCGAGAAGCGCCTGGACAAGCTGCCGCACAAGGAGCACGAGAACCTGCGCCACACCTACGAGCGCATGCTGGAGAAGGGACCGGAGCGCTTCCAGGTCAAGCCCGCAGGGCTCCCGGCGATGGACGCGCTGTACGAGGAGCTGCCCAACTTCCTGGAGGCGCTGGACGACCTCAAGCGCCAGCTGGCACTGTGCCAGGACAGCGCCGACGGACTGGAGATCACGCCCATGCTCCTGCTGGGGCCACCGGGCATCGGCAAGACCCACTTCGCCCGCGCCGTGGCCCGGCTGCTGGGCACCGGCATGGGCTTCGTGCCCATGAGCAGCCTGACGGCCGGGTGGATCTTGAGCGGTGCCTCCAGTCAGTGGAAGGGGGCCCGTCCGGGCAAGGTGTTCGAGACCCTGGTGGATGGGGCCTATGCCAACCCCGTCATGGTGGTCGACGAGATCGACAAGGCCCGCGGCGAGCATGCCTACGACCCGCTGGGGGCCTTGTACAGCCTGCTGGAGCAGGGCACGGCCGAGTCCTTCACCGACGAGTTCGCCGAAGTGCCCATCGACGCGAGCCAGGTGATCTGGGTGGCCACCGCCAACGACGGGCGCTCCATCCCCGAACCCATCCTCAACCGGATGAACGTCTACGAGGTGCAGCCCCCCGACCGGGACGCGGCGCGGGCGATCGCGCGGCGGCTGTACGCCCACCTGCGCTCGCAGCATGACTGGGGCCGCCGCTTCGACCCCGAGCCGCGCGAGGAGGCGCTGGACGCGCTGGCCGAACTGGCCCCAAGGGACATGCGCCGCGCCTGGATGACGGCGTTCGGCAACGCGCGCCTGGAGGGCCGCGAAACCATCGAGCGGCGCGACCTGCCGGCTGCGGGCGCCCGGCGCTGCGCCATGGGGTTCGTGCACTGAGAGGGGGTGCGATTCCCGCGTACCGGCTCGTCCGCCCCAAACCGCGCCCCAAACGGCGCGGCGAACGGCGCGGCACGGGGCGCGCAGCGCGCCGCGGCGTAGCATCACGCCATGCCCGCCACCCTGCAAGGCCAGCTCGTCGTTGCCATCTCCTCGCGCGCGCTGTTCGACTTCGAGGAGGAGAACCACCTGTTCGAGGCGCAGGACGACCGCGCCTACATGCAGTTGCAGTTGCAGCGCCTGGACCAGCCGGCCCACCCAGGGGTGGCCTTTTCGCTGGTCAACAAGCTGCTCGCCTTCAACGCCGATGTGCCGCGCGTGCAGGTGGTGATCCTGTCGCGCAACGATCCGGTGTCGGGTATGCGCGTGTTCCGCTCGGCGCAGCACTACGGCCTGCCCATCGAGCGTGGCGTGTTCACGCGCGGCCAGAGCCCCTGGCGCTACCTGAAGCCGCTGGATGCGAACCTGTTCCTGTCGGTCAATGAGGCCGACGTGCGCAGCGCGCTGGCCGCCGGGGTGCCGGCCGCCCGGGTGTACCCGCACAGCGCACGCGCCTCGGACGCCCATCCCGACGAGGTGCGCATCGCCTTCGACGGCGACGCCGTGCTGTTCTCGGACGAGGCCGAGCGCGTGTTCCGCCACGGCGGGCTGGACGCCTTCCAGAGCCACGAGCGCACGCACTCCGGCACGCCGCTGGCCCCCGGGCCCTTCAAGCCGCTGCTGCAGGCGCTGCACCGGCTGCAGCGCGCGGGCCTGGCCTCGGGCGACACCGCAGCCCGCCCGGCCGCGCCCATGCGCATCCGCACCGCCTTGGTCACCGCGCGCAGCGCGCCGGCGCATGAGCGCGCGATCCGCACCCTCATGGACTGGCAGATCGAGGTGGACGAGGCCATGTTCCTGGGCGGGCTGGCCAAGGGCGAATTCCTGCGTGAATTCGAGCCGGACTTCTTCTTCGACGACCAGACCGGCCACGTGGACTCGGCCGCCGCGCACGTACCGGCCGGGCATGTGGCTGCGGGCGTGGCCAATGACAGGGCCTGACGGCCGGCTCGCCGGCCATACACCGCCGCTGCCGGCCGGCTCAGAGCTTGTGATGTATTCCGGCGCGCCCGAGCGGGCGTTCCAAAAGGTGCCGATCCAGGCGCAAAGCACAGCCGTAGCTCGGGCTACGGCGAGCATTTGCAACGACGAGCGGGGCCGTTTGGGGCGGACGAGCGGGCGTGCGGGGATGTTTCACAAGCTCTCAGGGTCTGGCTTCTGCGCAACTGCACTGTCCATGGTGAACTCTTTCCAGGTTCGGCAGTCGGCCCTGCTTTGTGGCTGCGATGCAAAGGAGTTCGGCCACTAAACTCTCGTGCTGAAGCGGGACGAGCGCGGTGGCCCGCCCGGCCTGTGCTACGCCAAGACGACATTGGATCACCCACAACAAGCATGAGCGGCGCGCTGCTACCCCTCATCATCCTGCTGCCGTTGCTTGCGGGCTCCGTGCTCACCGCCTGGGCGGCTGGCGACGAGAGCCCGGCGCGCCGCCGGCTCACGGCGGCCGTGGCCGGCGCCGTGGCCGGGGCCTCGTTCCTGCTGCTGATGCTGCTGGCGCCGACGGCGCTGGACGGCCCGCTGCTGCTGTGGCAGGCCGAGTGGGTGCCGGGCATCGGCCTGAACCTGGGCTTGCGGCTCGACGCGCTGGCCTGGATGTTCGCCTCGCTGATCACGGGCATTGGGCTGCTGGTCATCCTGTATGCGGCGTTCTACCTGCACGCAGACGACCCCGTGCGCCGCTTCTTCCCGGCGCTGATGCTGTTCATGGCCGCGATGCTGGGCATCGTGCTGTCGGACAACCTGCTGCTGCTGGTGGTGTTCTGGGAGCTCACCAGCATCTCGAGCTTCCTGCTCATCGGCTACTGGAGCCGGCTGGAGGAATCGCGCCAGGGCGCGCGCATGGCGCTGGCCGTCACCGGCGGCGGCGGTCTGGCGCTGCTGGGCGGCGTGGTGCTGCTGGGGCAGATCGCCGGCACCTACGAACTCTCGGCGATGGTGGCGCAGGCCTCGATGATCCAGGCCCACGCGCTGTACCCGCTGGCGCTGGCCCTGGTGCTGTTGGGCTGCTTCACCAAGAGCGCGCAGGTGCCCTTCCACTTCTGGCTGCCGCAGGCCATGGCGGCGCCCACGCCGGTGTCGGCCTACCTGCACTCGGCCACCATGGTGAAGGCAGGCCTGTTCCTGCTGCTGCGCCTGGACGAGGTCATCGGCGGCACGCCGCTGTTCGAGGGCCTGGTGGCCTCGGCTGGCCTCGTGACCATGGTGTTCGCGGCGGCCGTGGCCCTCTTCAAGCACGACCTCAAGGGCCTGCTGGCCTACAGCACGGTGAGCCACCTGGGCCTGGTGACCTTCCTCATCGGCCTGGCCTCGCCGCTGGCCACGGTGGCGGCGGTGTTCCACATCCTCAACCACGCGGCCTTCAAGGCGGCCCTGTTCATGAGCGCCGGCATCGTCGACCACGAAACCGGCACGCGCGACATGCGCCGGCTCGGTGGCCTGCTGACCGCGCTGCCTGTGGTGGGTACGCTGGCGATCATCGCCAGCGCGGCGATGGCGGGGCTACCGCCGTTCAACGGCTTCATCAGCAAGGAGATGATGCTGCATGAAGCCCTGGTCGCGCCGAACAACGGCCTGTGGGGCGACTTCGGGGGGCTCATCCCCATCCTGGCCACGCTGGGCGGCCTGTTCTCGGCCGCGTACTCGCTGCGCCTGGTGCACGACACCTTCTTCGGCGCGCCGGCCACCGAGCTGTCGAACCCGCAAACGCTGCCCCACCCGCACGAGCCGCCCTGGGGCATGAAGGCGCCGGTGCTGCTGCTGGTGGGCGTGTGCATCGCGGTGGGGCTGATGCCGATGACGATCGCCGGGCCGCTGGTGCTGGCCGTGTCAACGGCCGTGCTCGGCGAGGCGCCGCCCACGTTCTCGCTGGCCTTGTGGCACGGCTTCAACATCCCGCTGCTGATGAGTGCCATCGCGGTGGCCGGTGGCGTGGCGCTGTACGCCTGGGCGATGCGCGACCGCTGGCTGCACCGCGCCCCCGCGGGCTGGGTGCAGGCCAAGGCGCTGTTCTGGTGGCTCAACGACCGCCTGTTCGGCGCCGCCGGACGCTTCACCCACCGCGTGGAAAGCCGCTCGTTGCAGAGCTACGCGGCCTGGATGCTGGGCTCGGTGATCGTGCTGGCCGCCTGGGCGCTGACGGTGCCCGTGGGCGACGCGCCTGTGGCCGGCACGCGCGCCACCACGGCGGCCACGCCCATGGCCGTGGTGGTGTGGCTGCTGGCCGTGGGTGCCGCCACCGCGGCGGTGGTGCTGCACCACCAGCGCGTGGCGGCCGTGGTGCTGGTGGGCGGCGTCGGGCTGGTGGCCTCGTTGACGTTTCTGTCGCTCTCGGCGCCCGACCTGGCGCTCACGCAGATCTCGGTTGACGCCGTCTCCACCGTGCTGCTGCTCATGGGCCTGGCGCTGCTGCCTCAGTTCGCGCGGGCTGAATCGGCGCCCTGGCGGCGCTGGCGCGACGGCCTGCTGGCGCTGGCCGGCGGCGGCGGTATCGCCTGGATCACCTGGCTGGTGCTGACGCGCGACTTCCAATCCATCAGCTGGTACTTCATCGAGAACTCGGTGCCCAAGGGCGGCGGTACCAACATGGTGAACGTCATCCTGGTGGACTTCCGCGGCTACGACACCTGGGGTGAGATCACGGTGCTGGGCATCGCCGGCATCGGCGTGCTGGCGCTGCTGGACGGCCTGCGTGCCCACCGCCCGCGCGCGGACCAGAGCCTGGGTGACGGCGGCCGCCCCTGGAGCTTTGCCGAGCCGCCGCTGATGCTGCGCCAGGTGGCGCGCCTGATCCTGCCGCTGGCGCTGGTGGTCACGGCCTACATCTTCTGGCGCGGCCACGGGTTGCCGGGCGGCGGCTTCATCGCCGGGCTGATCACGGCCGTGGCGCTGGTGGTGCAGTACATGGCGCGTGGCCAGGGCTGGGCCGAGGGCGTGCTGCGCGCCGGCGGCGGCACGCGCTACACGCGCTGGATCGGCAGCGGCCTGCTCATTGCCACGCTCACGGGCATCGGTGCCTTCGTGCTCGGCCGGCCCTACCTGACGAGCGCGCACGCCAACCCCGTGCTGCCGCTGTTGGGCGAGGCGCCGCTGGCCACCGCGGCCCTCTTCGATCTGGGCGTCTACATCACCGTGGTGGGTGCGACCATGCTGATGTTGTCGGCGCTGGGCGCGGCCTCGAAAGAGCCGCCGCGCGCCGTACCGGCCGGGGGGCGCCCGTGACGCTCAGCCTGGAGTTCCTGGTTGCCACCGGCATCGGCTGGGTCACGGCGTGCGGCATCGCGCTGCTGCTGCGCGGCCGCAGCTTCCCGGTGGTGCTGGGCCTGAGCCTGATCGGCTACGCCGTCAACGTGTTCATCTTCGTGATGGGCCGGCTGTGGACCGGCGCGCCGCCCATCCTGGGCACCGGCGCCTCGAGCTTTGCCGACCCGCTGCCGCAGGCGCTGGTGCTCACGGCCATCGTCATCGGCTTCGCGACCACGGGCTTCGTCATCGAGCTGGCCCTGCGCAATCGCCACGACGGCGGCAATGACCACGTCGACGGCCTCAGCGACGACGAGCAGCGGCGCCGCGAGTTCCCGCATGGCGATGTCCCTGCGACGCGGCCGGAGGGCGGGCGATGAGCGCGCCGGGCCGCTCCCAAGCGCTCATCCCGCAGTGCGCAGCACGGAGGGTCGTCCAGTGAGCTTCCTCGACCACCTGCCCGTGCTCGTGGTGGTGCTGCCGGCCCTGGCCGCCGTGGCGCTGCTGTTTATCGGCGACGGCGGCTCGGGCGAGCACGGGGGCCACGGCCACCCCCGCCTGCGGTGGGCGCGGCGGCTGTCGCTGGGCTCGGTGACGCTGTTCGCGCTGCTGGCTGCGCTCTTGGTGCAGCGCGTGGCCGGCGGCGAGATCCTCGTCTACCGCGTGGGCGAGTGGCCGGCGCCCTTCGGGATCGCCTTGGTCGTCGACCGCCTGGGCGCGCTGATGGTGGCGCTCACCGCGGCCGTCGCGCTGCCGGTGCTGCTGTACGCCAGCGGCGGCTGGGACAGCCACGGCCGCCACTTCCACCCCATGTTCCAGTTCCAGCTCATGGGGCTGGCGGGCGCTTTCGTCACGGGCGACCTGTTCAACCTGTTCGTGTTCTTCGAGGTGCTGCTGATCGCCAGCTACGTGCTGATGCTGCACGGGCAGGGCCGCGAGCGCTTCAAGGCGGGCCTGCACTACGTGGTGCTCAACCTCGTGGCTTCGGCGCTGTTCCTGGTGGGCGTGTCGCTGCTGTACGCGATGACGGGCACGCTGAACCTGGCCGACCTGGCCATGCGCGTGCCGCAGCTGCAAGGGGCGGAGGCCGCCATCGCCAAGGCTGCGGGCCTGGTGCTGCTGGTGGTGTTCGGCTTCAAGGCGGCGCTCATGCCGCTGGCGGTGTGGCTGCCCGGCACCTACGCCGCCAGCAGCGCCCCGGTGGCGGCCCTGTTCGCGATCATGACCAAGGTCGGCGTCTACGCGCTGTTGCGGGTGCATGGCGTGGTCTTCGGCGGCACCGGCGACGCGCCGGGGGCCGCCGAGCCCTGGATCCTGCCGCTGGCGCTGCTCACCTGCGCCGTGGGCGTGCTGGGTGCGCTGGCCGCGCGCACGCTGGCGCGCCTGGTGGCCTGGGTCACCGTGGCCTCGGTGGGCACGGTGCTGGCGGGCATCGGCCTGTTCACGCCCGTGGCCTGGGGCGCGGCGCTGTACTACCTGGTCAACAGCACGCTGGTGGTGGCGGGCCTGTTCCTGCTGAGCGAGATCGTGGCCTCGCAGCGCGGGAGCGCGGCCGACCACCTCGAGCCCGGCCCGCCCGTGGGCCAGCCGGTGCTGCTGGGCCTGGCGCTGCTGCTGGCCGCGGCCTCGGCCGCGGGCCTGCCGCCGCTGCCGGGCTTCATCGGCAAGGTCATGCTGCTGGAGGCCGCGGCTGCGCACCCGTGGATGGGGCCGGTGTTCGGCGTGGTGCTGGTGGCCGGCCTGCTGACGATCGTGGGCCTGGCGCGCGCCGGCAGCATCCTGTTCTGGCACGTGCGCGACGATCTCCCGGCCGGCACGCTGAGCGGCGGCAGTGCCCGCTTGCAGGGCGCGACGGCGCTGCTGCTGGCGCTGACGGTGGCCCTGAGCGCGTTCGCCGGCCCGGTGCAGCGCTACGCGCAGGCCGCCGCCCAGCAGCTGGGCGACCGCGCCGCGTACGGCCGCGCCGTGCTGGGCGAGGGCGTGCAGACCACGCGCCCCTACCGCTTCGACACCGCCCCGGCTCTGGAGGCCCCGCGATGAAGCCGCACGACACCCCCACCGCCGGCTGGTTCGCCCACCCGGTGCTGTCGCTGATGGTGGCCGCCGCCTGGCTGCTGCTGCGCGAAAGCGCCGGGCCGGCGGATCTGCTCTGGGCCGCGGTCTTCGGCCTGGCCATCCCGCGCCTGCTGCACCGCTTCCTGGGCGCGCCCCCGCGCCCGCGCGCGCTGGGGACCGCCGTGCGTCTGGCGGCCGTGGTTCTGTGGGACATCGTCACGTCCAACCTCACCGTGGCGCGCATCGTGCTCGACCCCACGGCCGACCCGCAGCCCGCCTGGGTGCCGGTGAAGCTGGACACCACGCACCCCACGGCGATCGCCCTGTTCGCCACCATCATCACCACCACGCCCGGCACCGTGAGCTGCGTGGTCGACGAGCTGCGCGGCGAGATCCTCGTGCACGCGCTGGACTGCGACGACCCGGCCGGCGCCGCCGAGCAGATGAAGGCGCGCTACGAGCGCCCGCTGAGGGAGATCTTCGAATCATGACGTCTGCAGCGCCGTCGTTCATCTCGCTGGCCCTGCTGATGGCGCTGGGCGCCGTGGGCCTGGCGATGCTGCTGTGCGGCTGGCGGCTGCTGCGCGGCCCCACGCTGCCCGACCGCGTGCTGGCACTGGACACGTTGTACGTCAACGTCGTGGCCTTTGTCGTGCTGCTGGGCATCCGCCAGGGCACGGGGCTGTACTTCGAGGCGGCGCTGCTGATCGCGCTGCTGGGCTTCGTCTCCACCGTCGCGCTGGGCCGCTACCTGCAGCGCGGCGACGTCATCGAGTGAGGGCGCGCTGATGAACACCCTGGAGCAACTGCCGGCCGTCTGGCAGGCCGTGATCATCGTGCTGCTGCTGGTGGGCGGGCTGTTTGCGCTGGTGGGTGCGATCGGCCTCGTTCGCTTCCGCGACTTCTACATGCGGCTGCACGCGCCCACCAAGGCCACGACCCTGGGCGTGGGGGGCGTGCTGCTCGCGGCCATGGCCGCGGGCGCGGCGCAGGGCCGGTTCTCGGTGGCCGAGCTGCTGATCGCGCTCTTCATCTTCGTCACCGCGCCCGTGTCGGCCAACCTGCTGGCCCAGGCCGCGCTGCACCGGCGCGAGCGCAGCGTGGCGCCGGTGCCCGAAGATCAGCCCTTGCCCTGACCCGCGGAGCCGCCGTCGCTGCGGCGGCCGAACAGCGTGACCACCAGCGTCACGATGGTCAGCGGTACCACGAAGCTCATCATCACCCCCGAGAACGCTGCCAGCGCGTCGTGCTGCTGCGCGGCGAGGATGAGATAGCCCACGTACGCCACGTAATAGCCCACGAACACGCCGCCTTCCCAGCGCGCGATCTCGCGGCCGGTCATGAACACGGGCAGGCAGGCCAGGGCCACCGCCAGCATCACCCAGATGTCGAAGGCCATCAGCGACGGGGCCATCACGAGGCCCAGGTCCCCCGACACCAGGCCCGACAGCCCCAGGCAGCCCAGGATGTTGAAGGTATTGCTGCCCACGACATTGCCCACGGCGATGTCGCGCTCGCCCTTGACGGCTGCGGTGATGCTGGTCGCGACCTCGGGCATGCTGGTGCCGGCCGCGACGATCGTCAGGCCGATGACGAGGTCGCTCACGCCGAGTGCCTTGGCGAACGACACCGCCGCGGTGACGAGGTACTCCGACCCGAACACCAGCGCCGCCAGACCCACGGCAATGAGTGCCAGCTGCGCGATGAGCTTGTCGTCCCAGGCGCCGGCCTCGGCGGGTTTCACTTCCGCGGCGTACTCGTCCTTGGCGGCCTGCGTCTCGCGGCGCGACTGAATCACCAGGAACACCGTGTAGACCACCAACAGGGCAAACAGCAAGGCACTGTCGAGCAAGGAGAGCTTGCCGTCCAGCCCCAGCGCCAGCAGCAGCAGGCTGGCGCCCAGCATGATGGGCACCTCCTGGCGGATCAGCTGGATGTTCACCACCAGCGGCTTGATCAGGGCGCTGATGCCCAGGATGAACAGCACGTTGAAGATGTTGCTGCCCACCACGTTGCCGATGGCGATGTCGGTGCGGCCGTCGAGCACCGCGCCCACGCTCACCGCCACCTCGGGCGCGCTGGTGCCGAAGGCCACGATCGTCAGGCCCACCACGAGCGGGCTGATGCCGAAAGACAGCGCGAGTTTGGACGAGCCCCGCACCAGGGCGTTGGCGCCGACAACGAGCAGCACGAGGCCGCCGACAAACATGAGGACATTCATGAGGCAGGACTGTAGCGCCTCGGCGCAGGGCCACCGTCGCATCAGGGTGGCTGCCGGTCGTGCAGCCGGCGCATGCGCGCCGTGCTGGATCTTGAAGTGTGCGGGCTCGGCGCACTGCACCGCCTTCAGCCTGCGTGCACAGGCCGCCGACGAGACATCGACGCGGCAGGGGCGCATCACAGCCGGGGATCGCGCAGCGTTTCCCGGGTCGCCCCACTTGCCTGCCCCTGCGGGCCACCCCGGCGGGGACGACGGTGGCCCAGCGGGACCGTGGCCCGCCGGGCTACCGGGGGTCAGGGCGCAGACCCGGCTGGACTCGGGCTGATGCTGCCCTGGGCAACTGCCAGACGATGCCGCCGCGGCTCAGGCAGAACCAGAGCGCGAACAGGGCGAACGCCGACAGCTTGGGTTGCGATCAGAGGGCGGTGACACCGCGGGGCAAGGTGGCGCAGGTCATGGAAGTGCGGCTTGCCTGGCCCACCCTCGTCAGCGTTTGCGCGGCGCTGCAGGCGCGCATTGCAGGCGCTGCTGCAGGAAGCTGGCCAGGGCGCGGATGCGCGCGATGCGCAGGCGCTCGGGGGTGGCCAGCAGCATGACCTGGGTGCCGAAGCGGGTGAGGGGTGTCCAGCGTTCGAGCACCTGCACCAGACGGCCGTCTGCCAGGGCCGGCTCGCACAGGTAGTCTGGCAACAGGGCCAGGCCCAGGCCCGCGAGCGCGGCCGCCGTCACCGCTTCCACATCGTTGGCATGAAAGCGCGCGCGCACTTGCACGGTGTGCCTTTGGTTGCGCGCGTCGGCCAGCACCCAGGTGTCGTCCGAGGTCTCCCGCCAGTACGACAGGCATTCGTGAGCCGCCAGATCCGAAGGCTTGCGCGGGGTGCCCGCCTGGGCCAGGTAGCCCGGCGCGGCCACGATCCGCCAGCGCACGGTGGCGGCCTGCTCGGCCACCAGACCCGGCGGAGCGGCTGCGGCTGTCCAGCGCAGTGCCAGGTCGGTGCGCTCCACGGCCAGATCGACCAGCCGGTCCGACAGGTTCAGCTCCAGTTCGACCGCCGGGTGCAGGCGCACGAACTCGGGCAGGTGCATGCGGCCTGAGAGCTTGTGAAGTATTCCGGCGCGCCCGAGTCAAGTACCGCGAGCGCACGGGCGAGATCTACGCCATGCAGCATTCGCCTCGGCACCGCTGGGTCTACTTTCCCCTGATGCAGGCCAGCCAGGCCCTGCTGCTCAAGACCTTTGACTCCGAGACCGATGGCCGCGCCCGCTTCATGGGCCACACGGCCTTCGAAGACCCCACCACGCCGCCCGGTGCGATGAAGCCCGAGAGCATCGAGGTGCGTACGATGGCGTTCTTCTGACGCAGCGCGCTGGCCTGCGGCCTGCGGGCGCGAACTCCAGGGGGAGTTCGCCAGCGTACGCCGCTCAACCGCGTCCGCCCGCTCCCGCCCGCGGGGTCACCACGCGCGCCGAGGCCACCGTGGCCAGCACCGACAGGGCCACGCCCGCGCCGATGACCAGCCCGTAGCCGCCGAGCTGGTCGAAGGCCCGACCCGCCAGCACCGGGCCGAGCAGGTTGCCCAGCGCCGCGCCGCTGTAGAGCGTGCCGATGACGCTGGCCAGCGCCCGCGCACCGAACAGGTCCATGCACAGCGCGGGCAACAGCGAGACGATGCCGCCATAGCTCAGGCCGAACCACAGCGCAAACACCGCAAACGCGGTGTAGCCGTCGGCCGCGCCCCACAGCAGGTAGGACGCGCCCATCGAACCCTGCATCAACACCAGGGTCAGGCCCCGGCCCAGCCGGTCGGCCAGCGCGCCCATCGCGAAGCGCCCCACCAGGCTGCCGATGCCGATCAGGCCCACCAGGC
>JBJTZN010000119.1:0-5172 GCA_046087245.1 Rubrivivax sp. | reverse complement strand
GCGCTGTCAGCGCTGACGCTGAACATGGTCCTGCCTTCGCTGCCCTCCATGGCACGCGACTTGGCTGCGCGCGAGTCGGTGACGGGGTTGGTGGTGTCGGGCTATATGGTGGCTTCGGCGCTGTTCCAGCTGGGTCTGGGGCCCATCTCCGACCACTTCGGCCGCCGGCCGGTCATGCTGGGTGCCTTGCTGCTGTTCTTTGGCGCGTCCCTGGGTTGCATGCTGGCGCCCAACGTGGCCGTGCTGCTGGCCTGCCGGGTGCTGCAGGCCGTGATCGTCGCCGGGACGGTGGTGTCCAGCGCGGCCATCCGCGACCGGCATTCGGCCGTGGAGTCAGCCGCCAAGCTGAGCCTCATCGGCTCGGCGATGGCCGTGGCGCCGATGCTGGGGCCCATGGTGGGGGGCGTGCTGGACGTGAGCCTGGGCTGGCGCGCCGTGTTCGCGCTGTATGCCTTGCTTGGCGGCGCGCTGCTGTTGCTGACCTGGGCCGACATGGGCGAAACGCGTGCCCCGGGGCTGCCTGCGCCCCGCCTGGCGGACTGGGTGGCCTTGCTGCGTTCCAGCTGCTACTGGGCTTACGTCCTGTGCACGGCATTCGCGGTGGGCGCCTTCTACGTGTTCGTCACCGGCGTGCCCTACATCGGCAAGGCGGCCTGGGGTCTGTCGCCCGCCGAGGTGGGCCTGGGCGTGGGGTCCATCACCGGTGGCTATCTCGTCGGGGCAGCCATCAGCGCGCGGCAGGCACGCCGGCTGGGAGTGGGCGTGCTGCTGGTGGCGGGCCGGGTGGTGGCCTTGGTGGGCATGGTGCTGGGCCTGGGGGTGTTCGCGGCGGGTGCCTCGCACCCGCTGGCGCTGTTCGGTCTGACGCTCTTCATCGGCCTGGGCAACGGTCTGACGCTGCCCAGTGCCAACGCCGGCACCTTGTCGGTTCGCCCGGCATTGGCCGGCACGGCCGCGGGGCTTGGCGGCGCGCTGGTGATGGCTTTGGGAGCCGTGCTCAGCACGCTCACCGCATTGGTGGTGGAGGTTTCGCCCACGCCTTTGGCCTTGCTCACCCTGCTCACGGGATGTGTGCTGCTGTCGCTGGCAGCGGCGCTGGTGGCCCTGCGGCTGGAGCGCGCCGCGACGCATGGGTCTGCGCCGCGCCATGCCGCAGGCGCGATGGCGACTGGTCTGTCCGATACGTCACGCGACGCCTGAGCACGGCTGACCGGCTCAGCGAGCCTCCTGTGCCCCAGGCACTGACACCGTACACGGCACCTCGCGGTGCCAGGGGACACCGGTGCGCCTCCGCTCCCTGATCACCGGGTCCTGGCATGCGCGCAGATGTGCCTGCCTCCGCCTGGTGGCCAAGGCGTGCTCCTCGCGCCGCGCGTTGTCCAGTTCGACCCCATGCACATGGTGAGGGTGCCGGCGCGTCCTGGGCATCACCCCCCCGCGCGCCTGACCCGGTGGCCGGCCTGGGTCAACCAGGCCAGCACGCGTTCGACGTGGTCTTCCTACACCTCGATCACCCCGTCCTTGGCGGTGCCGCCGGCGCCGCGGGCGGCCCGCAGCTGCTTGCCTGTGGTGCCCAGCGCCATCGCGTCCAGCATCAGGCTGGAGGGCTGGCCGAGGAATCTCGCCGGAGCGGTCGAGGGTCGGTTTGCGCGCGCCTCAGGCGGGCCGTGCTGGGTGAAGAACCACTTCGCCGGCCGCGTTGACCGAGAACTCAACAGGTGCCCCTGGCAGCCAATCGAACGGCTGCTGTCGCTCTGACCGACTTCATCGATGCGACGGTGCGCAGTGCGATCGTCTTCACGTGCCGGTGGCTGTCGTCCTGGACAGGCTTCAGTCCAAGACGGATACGAAGCGCAAGAAGCGCAGTCTGAGCGAGAGGGGAAATCCCAGGCGGCCACCCCTTCGGCGCTGCAGCGGAAGTCGAAGGTGCAGGGCAGGTCTGGCGTCAGCGTCAGCACGCTCGCGTCGGCCAGCGCCAGGCACAGCTTGCTTCCACGACGGACCCAAGACCGCATGACTGCATTGCCGGCGGACCGGGTCGCTGCAGCCCAACGGATCCGCCCGTGTAAAGTGGAAACGGCCGGAGAGCGATGCATGACCCACCTGACCGAACTGGAAACCCCCGCTGCCCTCATCGACGTGCAGCGGATGCAACAAAACATTACGCGCATGCAGCAGCGGCTCGATGGCCTGGGCGTGCGCTTCCGTCCTCACGTCAAGACCTCCAAGTGCCTGAGCGTCGTCCAGGCCCAGCTCGCTGCGGGCGCCCGGGGCATCACCGTCTCGACGCTGAAGGAGGCCGAGCAGTTCTTCGCCGCCGGCATCGTCGACATCCTCTATGCGGTGAGCATCGTGCCAGGCAAGCTGGCCCAGGTGCTGGCGCTGCGCCAGCGTGGCTGCGACCTGAAGATCATCACGGACAGTGTGGAAGGGGCCGAGGCCATCGTGCGCTTCGGCCGCGAACACGGCCAAGCGCTGGAGGTGTGGATCGAGGTCGATGTGGACGGGCATCGCTCTGGCGTGCTGCCTGATGCGGATGCCCTGCTGACCATCGGCCGTGTGCTGCATGGGGGCGGTATGCGCCTGGGTGGCGTGATGGCGCATGCGGGTTCCAGCTACGACCTTGACGAGCCCGAGGCCCTGCGTCGCATCGCGGAGCAGGAACGTGCCGGCACCGTGCTCGCGGCCGATCGGCTGCGCCAGGCGGGTTGGCCTTGTCCGGTGGTGAGCGTCGGCTCCACGCCGACGGCGCTGTCCGCGCAGTCCTTGTCGGGCGTCACCGAGGTGCGTGCGGGTGTCTATGTCTTCTTCGACCTCGTGATGCACAACATCGGCGTGTGCTCGCCGCAGGACCTGTCCTTGTCGGTGCTGACCACCGTGATCGGGCATCAGCCGGAGAAGGGCTGGGCGATCGTCGATGCGGGATGGATGGCGATGAGCCGTGACCGTGGCACGCAGAAGCAGAAGCAGGACTACGGCTACGGACAGGTGTGCGACGAGACGGGCACGCCCATCGAGGGGTACGTGATGGGCAGTGCCAACCAGGAGCATGGCATCGTCTGCCGGACGGGCGCCGCGGACACGGACGTCGCGCGCCGGTTCCCCGTGGGCAGGCGGCTGCGGATCCTGCCGAATCACGCGTGTGCCACGGGCGCGCAGCATCCGGCTTACCAGGCGGTGCTGCCGGACGGACAGGTGCAGACCTGGCCACGTTTCTATGGATGGTGATGTGATGTCGTTCTTGTCGATCAATCCCGAGGCCAACGCGCGACCCGGCGGACACTACTCCCACGGCACCGTGGCCAACGGCTTTGTCTTTGTTTCCGGCCAGTTGCCCATCACGTCGGCGGGCGAGAAGCTGGTTGCTGCGCCGTTCGCGCAGCAGGTGCGTCAGGTGCTTGCCAACGTCGAGGCGACGCTGGCGGCCTGCGGCAGCGGCATGGACCGGCTTGTCCAGGTTCGGGTCTACATGGATGACATCGCGAACTGGCCTGAGTTTGATGCGCTGTATGCCCAGTGGGTGCAGTCCAACCGTCCGTCGAGGGCCGTGGTCCCGACGGCGCCTCTGCACTTCGGGTTCAAGATCGAGATGGAAGCGGTCGCGCTGGTCGGCCGCTGATCTGGCCGCTGATCTGGCGCTGGCCTTGGAGGTGACGGCGTCTGCGCGCTTCCGGTGTGTGTGTGGCAGCCACAGGCGCCTGAGGAACCCCTGGCGGCAACCCAGAGGCACTCAAGAGAACAAGAGTTCGAGGCGGCAGCTACGGTGTCGATCTTGGTGGAATGACGCAGCGTCTTGAGACGGTTGACGTCCTGAGGTCTCACCTTCATCAGCCGAGCAAGGTCGGCCGGCCTGGTGCCGTGCGCAAGCATTTCATTGAACAGAAGGACCTTGACAGCCCCACTGGGCGGCAAGTCAACCATCACCTGCGCTCGCTTGGGCTGGAAAGGCTGCGGGACCTGACGGCGGTCTTCGAAGTAGAAGTCCATCGCCGTGACCGCTGATGGAGACGTTGCGGACCCACAGACCGAAGGTCAGTTGCCACAGAGGCTAGAGCGGTGCGGCACCCGCCTGGGTCAGGAACGGGCCGCAGATGGGCCACATGGCCCAGAAATGACGAAGCCCGCCTCATTGCGGGCTTCGTGAATGCCTGTCAGCACTCAGTACTCTTTGGTTGCGGGGGCAGGATTTGAACCTGCGACCTTTGGGTTATGAGCCCAACGAGCTACCAGACTGCTCCACCCCGCGACTGAGCCACGCAGTATAGCGCCTCGGCGCCTGTGGCGGGCGATGTCCTGACGGACCCGGTCTCTTCCCGGCCCCGGGGGCTACAGCGCCCCGGCCCAGCGGGGCAGGAACAGCGCCAGCTCGGGCACGAAGGTCACCAGCAGCAGCGACGCCCCCATCGCCGCCACCATCCACAGCACCCAGCGCGTGGTGGACTCGATGGTGCAGCCGGCAATGCGGCACGTCACCATCAGGTTCACCGCCATGGGCGGCGTGAACGAGCCGATGGCCAGGTTCATGGTCACGATGATGCCGAACCAGGTCGGGTCCCAGCCGAAGGCCTTGACCACGGGCATCAGCATGGGTACGAAGATCATGAAGATCGAGATCGCGTCCAGCAGCATGCCGGCCACCAGCAGGATGAAGGTGATGATGAGCAGCATCACCGTCTCGTTGGTCGTCAGCGCCATGAGCGACTTGGCGAAGGCGTCGAAGGCGCCGACCGTGGCCCCGGCGTGGGCAAACACGGTGGCCAGGCCGACGATGGTCAGCACCACGGCCGAGATCTCGGCCGAATCGCGAAAGGCCTCGTAGATGCGCCGAAGGTTCAACGTGCGGTAGATGAACACGCCGACGAACAGCCCGTAGAACACGGCCACGACGGCGGCTTCGGTGGGCGTGAAGGCGCCCGAGCGCAGGCCACCCAGGATGACGATGGGGGCGGCCAGGCCCCAGGAGGCGTCCTTCAGCGAAGTCCACAGCGGCGGGCGTTCTTCGTCGTCACGGGCACCCCATCCGTGCTTGCGCGCGAACCACAGCGCCGGCACCATCAACGACAGCCCGGCCAGGATCCCCGGGACGATGCCGCCGATGAACAGCGCCGGAATGGACACGCCCGGCACGATGACCGCGTAGACGATGAAGGCGATGGAAGGCGGGATCAGGAT
>JBJTZN010000118.1:0-4818 GCA_046087245.1 Rubrivivax sp. | reverse complement strand
ATCTCGGTGCCTTCGCCTACCGTTTCAATCACCGCGTTCACCTTCGTTCATTGATGACCGAGCTGCTGTTCGACCTCGCCAGAACCCCACCCATCACCGAGCGCGCCATCCGCCGTACCTGCGCTTTGTGATGAATCAGGTTGCCGATTGGAGTGATTCATGACCCGTACCATTCAATGCGCTTATCTCAAGAAGGAGGGGGAAGGCTTGTCATTTCCTCCCTACCCGGGTGAACTGGGCAAGCGCATCTACGACCACATTTCCAAGGAGGCCTTCGAACTCTGGAAGCGGCACCAGACCATGCTGGTCAACGAAAACCGGCTAAATCTGGCTGATGCCAGAGCGCGACAGTACCTGGCTCGCCAGATGGAACAGTTCTTCTTCGGAGAAGGCGCAGAGCAACCTCAAGGTTATGTCCCCCCGACCTGACGGGGGAGTTGAATTTCCCGTCGCGTCCAGCCCTGAGCTTGCCTCTTGCGACTGAAGCCGTGTCGGCTGGCTGGCACCGCCGCTGGAACGAAGGATTTTGGACATATACTGCCTACACTCGTTGAAACCCATAGATCAGGAGATTTCATGTCCAGTATTGCAGAACTGATGGCCCAGAAGGCTGAAATCGAGAAAAAAATTGCGGATGCTCAGCGGGCAGAAAGAGGTTCCGTCATTGCACAAATCAAGGCGCTGATGGCCCAGCACGGTCTGAGCGTTGCGGACCTGACCTCACGCGCGCCGTCGTCGGGCCGCGCTTCCTCCGGCAGGTCGGGCGGCAAGATTGCCGCCAAGTACCGTGACCCTGCCACTGGCAACACCTGGACGGGCCGGGGCCTCAAGCCCAATTGGCTCAAGGCGGCGCTGAGCAGCGGAAAGACGCTGGCTGACTTCGTGGTCTGAGAGCTTGTGAAAAATCCTCGCGCACCCGCTCGTCCGCCCCAAGCGGCCCCGCTCGTCGTTGCAAATGCTCGCCGTAGCCCGGGCTACGGCTGTGCTTTGCGCCTAGATCGGCACCCTTTGGAACGCCCGCTCGGGCGCGCCGGAATACTTCACAAGCTCTGAGATCCGGCAGGCGCGGACCCGTCTCTCAGATCGCCGAAGGATCCACGTCCACGGCCCAGCGCAGCACGCCGCGATGCGAGCTGCGCAGGGCGAGCAGCAAGGGCATCCATTGCGTCAGCAGGCGCTGCAGGGCAGCGCGTGAGGGCGACTCCAGCAGCATCTGCATGCGCTCGACATCGGCCACCCGGGACACGGGCGGGGGCACCGCCGGGTACAGCGTGACCGCAGCCGCCGATGCCAGGCCCGCCGCCGCGGCGCCTGCCGCCTCGACGAAGGCCTGGGCATCCTGCGCCGTGCGCGCCTCGGCCCGCAGCAGGGCCAGATGACTGAAAGGAGGCAACCCGGCCTGGCGCCGCTCCTGCAACTGCTGCGCAGCAAAGGCCTCGAAGTCGTACCGCTGCAAAGCGGCGTACAGCGGGTGGTGGGGATGCCAGGTCTGCAGCCACATCTGGCTGCTGCCGGCCGCCTGCGCATCGCGACCAGCGCGACCGGCGGCCTGCAGCAACAGGGCGAACAGCCGCTCGGCCGCCCGGAAGTCGCTGGCGAACAGCGCGCCATCGGGGTTGACCGCGGCCACCAGCGTGATGCGGCGGAAGTCATGTCCCTTGGCCACCATCTGCGTGCCCACCAGTACATCGACGTCGCCACCGTGCACGGCGGCCATCTGCGCGTCCAACGAGCCGCGGGTACGCGTGGTGTCGGCGTCGATGCGGGCCACCCGCGCGCCCGGCAGCAGCGCGGCCATCTGCTCCTGGAGCTTCTCGGTGCCCCGCCCCACGGCCGAGATGTCCAGGTTGCCGCAGTCCGGGCAGGCGCGCGGCACGCGCTCGGTGAAGCCGCAGTGGTGGCAGCGCAGCGTGCGGTCGAGCTTGTGGAACACGCGCCAGGCGCTGCAGTGCGGGCACTGGCTCTTCCAGTTGCAGGCGCTGCAGTGCAGCACGGGCGCGTAGCCGCGCCGGTTCAGCAGCAGCAGGCTTTGCTGCCCGTGCGCAATGCGCTCCTCGATCGCGCGCAGCAGCGGGGCCGCCAAGGCCGGCGCGTTCTCGCCGCGCTCGCGCGGCTGCTGGGTCATGTCCAGCAGCCGCACCTCGGGCATCACGCCGCCGCCAATGCGCGAAGGCATGGACAGACGACGGTAGCGCCCCTGCAGTCCGCGGTGCCAGCTCTCCAGCGAGGGCGTGGCCGACCCCAGCACCACGGGCACCTGCTCCAGGCGACCACGGTAGACGGCCAGATCGCGTGCCGAGTAGCGTGCGCCCTCCTGCTGCTTGAACGAGGGGTCGTGCTCCTCGTCGACGACGATCAGCCCGGGCCGCGGCAGGGGGGTGAAGACCGCCAGACGGGTGCCCAACACCAGGTCGGCCAGCCCGAGGTGGGCCATGAGCCAGTGCTTCAGACGCTGTGCCGGGGTCAGGCCACTGTGCAAGGCCACCAGCACGCGCTGGGGAAACCGCTGCGCCAGGCGCGATTGCAGCTGCGGCGTGAGGTTGATCTCCGGCACCAGCAGCAGCACCTGCCGCCCGGCCTGCAGGGCCTGATCGGCCGCGCGCAGGTAGACCTCGGTCTTGCCGCTGCCCGTGGCGCCATGCAGCAGCACCGGGCCCGTGTGCTGCAGGCCTTCCAGTGCGGCGGCCTGTTCGGCCGACAGCACAGGCCAGGCAGGCGGCGGCCCCCCTGGCGCGGGCGGGGGCGTCTTGAGCAAACGCGCCACGCGCTGGGCCACCTGTGCGGCGCCAAGCTTGCGCAACTCCGGCGGCAGCACCGACAAGGCCAGCTCGCCCGTGCCGCGTTGGTAGTAGCCCGCGGCAAAGTCCACCAGGGCACACCAGGCCTGCGGCAGGGGCGGCAGGCTGTCCATGACCTCGGCCACCGGGCGAAGGCGATCCGCGGGTGCGTCGACTGTGGCCGGTGCGCGCCGCCAGACGATGCCCGGCACCGTGCGGCGCCCCAGCGGGCAGCGCACCAGCGTGCCGGCCGGCCAGGCGCGGTCGGCCAGGTAGTCCAGCACCCCGCCCACTCCTGCGTGCTGGGGGGTCTCCACGGCCACCGCCACCCGCGTGGCGGGCTCCGCCCCGCACGCGTCAGCCACCTGCGCAAACGCCTGTGCGGTCGCCTTGATCGCAGGTCTGCGGGTCAAGGATGAGAGCCCTCAACTTGCACCACGGTCTTCTTCCGACATTGAGAATACGCACCCAAGTTGATGATCCGTAACGGGTTTTCGGTCTGTCCACCGAAACTGTGGGTAACTTTGTGGGCAACGTGGCGCAGAACGCGCCAAACCCTTGATTCACCGGGCCCCGCGCTGGATTGCCTCATTTCTCAGCACCCCTTGCACCCTCTACAAATCAACAACTTAGCGTTGTCCACCCAGAGCTGTCCCGCTCTGAAACCCGAGAAAAAACCCCCTTCGGAAGGGCCCGAAATCTGGGGATAAGTGCGATGCTGAGTGCTCACTCACCGTACTGATGGCGTAGGTGGCTGCATGGGAGGCACCCGTGGGGACGACGGCAAGAAGGTCCGGCCGCCGGGGCTCAGCGCAAGGTTCTGGAGTGCTGGTGCACGGCCTGGACCAGCGCGGCCACATGCTCGGGCGGGGTGAACTGGCTGATCCCATGGCCGAGGTTGAAGATGTGTCCGTCCCAGGTGCCGTCGGCGCGTCGCGGGCGGCCGAAGCTGTCCAGCACTGCCCGTGCCTGCTGCGCCACCGCATCGGGCGGAGCAAACAGGACGTTGGGGTCCAGGTTGCCCTGCAGGGCCACGCGGTCACCCACCAGAGCGCGCGCCGCCCCCAGGTTGACGGTCCAGTCCAGGCCGACGACATCGGCGCCGATGCCGGCGATCTGCTCCAGCCAGGGCCCGCCCCCCTTGGTGAAGACGATCACCGGAATGCGCACGCCGTCCTTCTCGCGCTGCAGCGCCTGCACCACCTGCTGCGTGTAGCGCAGGCTGAAGCGCTGGAAGGCGCCATCGGCCAGCACCCCGCCCCAGCTGTCGAACACCATGACTGCCTGCGCGCCGGCGTCGATCTGCGCGTTCAGGTAGGCCGCCACCGCCTGCGCGTTGACAGCGAGGATGCGCTCCATCAGGTCAGGGCGGCCGTACAGCATGGACTTCACCAGCCGGTAGTCATCCGAGCCCGCGCCTTCGACCATGTAGCAGGCCAGCGTCCAAGGGCTGCCGGAAAAGCCGATGAGCGGCACGCGGCCGTTCAGCGCGCGGCGGATCGACGTGACAGCGTCGAACACGTAGCGCAACTTGTCCAGATCAGGGACCCGCAGTGCCGCCACCGCAGCTTCGTCGCGGACCGGTCGGGCAAAGCGGGGGCCTTCGCCCTGGGCGAAGCTCAGGCCCAGGCCCATGGCGTCGGGCACGGTCAGGATATCGCTGAACAAGATGGCCGCGTCCAGCGCATAGCGATCCAGCGGCTGCAGCGTCACCTCGGTGGCGAAGTCCACGTTGGTGGCCAGGCCCATGAAGCTGCCGGCCTTGGCACGCGTGGCGCAGTATTCCGGCAGGTAGCGCCCGGCCTGGCGCATCAGCCACAAGGGGGTGTGGGCGGTGGACTGGCGCAGGCAAGCGCGCAGGAAGGTGTCGTTTTGAAGCGGTGCGAACATCACCCGATTATGTTTAGGTTTGTGGGGCACCTGCCCGTCGCTTGCACGAGCGCGTTGAACTGCCACTGACTGAGGGCAGGTGTTCCACAAAGCTCGGGGGAGGAAACCGCGGCGAGTGCCGAGGTAGTGATCGCAGCCTACGGGGCTATGG
>JBJTZN010000117.1:0-24772 GCA_046087245.1 Rubrivivax sp. | reverse complement strand
GTGCCCGGTGTGGAGCTGCGCATCGCCGACGACGGCGAGCTGCTGGTGCGCGGCCCCACGGTGTTCAAGGGCTACTACCGCAACGCCGCCGCCACGGCCGAGGCCATCGATGCCCAGGGCTGGCTGCACACGGGCGATGTGGCGCAGGCGGTGCGCGGGCCCGAGGGCGAAGAGGTGCGCATCGTCGACCGCAAGAAGGACATCATGATCACCGCTGGGGGCAAGAACATCACCCCCAGCGAGATCGAGAACGCGCTGAAGTTCAGCGCCTACGTCAAGGAGGCCGTCGTGGTGGCCGACCGGCGGCCCTTCGTCGCGGCGCTGATCCAGATCGACCAGGACACCGTGGGCAAGTGGGCCGAGGAAGAGGGCCTGGCCTACACGCACTTCCGCAGCCTGGCCGAGCACGAGCGCGTGCGCGCGCTGGTGCAGGCCGAGGTGGACCGCGTCAACGCCCGCATGCCGCAGGTGCAGCAGGTGCGCAAGTTCCACCTGCTGACCAAGGAGCTGGACCACGACGACGGCGAGGTCACCGCCACCCTGAAGGTCAAGCGCGCGAGCATCGGCCAGAAGTACGCGGCCGAGATCGAGGCGCTGTATGGGGCCAGGGGCTGAGGGGATGCCTGTTCGGGCTGAGCCCGTCGAAGCCCTCTGAAAGCGACGCGCAGCAACTTGAAGAATGCACACACGATGAACGAGATCCGCTTCGACGGCCGAGTGGCCGTGATCACCGGTGCCGGGGGTGGCCTGGGCCGCGCCCATGCCCTGCTGCTGGCCCGCCGCGGCGCGGCGGTGGTGGTGAACGACCTGGGCGGCAGCGTGAATGGGGCCGGTGGCGACGCCGCCGCCGCGCGGCGCGTGGTGGCCGAGATCGAGGCCGCGGGCGGGCGGGCCCTGGCCAACTTCGACGACATCGCCACGCCCGAGGGCGCGCAGCGCCTGGTGGACGCGGCCCTGCAAGCCTTCGGTCGCCTGGACGTGCTCGTCAACAACGCCGGCATCCTGCGCGACAAGACGCTGCACAAGATGGCGCCCGAGGATTTCGAGGCTGTGGTGCGCGTGCACCTGCTGGGCTCGGCCTGGTGCTCGCGCGCCGCGCTGCCGGTGATGCAGGCGCAGGCCTACGGCCGCATCGTGATGACCACCTCCGCCGCCGGCCTGTATGGCAACTTCGGCCAGAGCAACTACGGTGCGGCCAAGCTGGCGGTGGTGGGCCTGATGAACACGCTCAAGCACGAGGGCGGGCGCTTTGGCGTGAAGGTCAACACCATCGCCCCCGTGGCGCTCACGCGCATGACCGAGGGCCTGCCGCTGGCGCAGCTCATCGGCGAGGCCACGCCCGAGCGCGTGGCTGCGGGCGTGGCCTGGCTGGCCAGCGAAGGCTGTGAGGTCAGCGGCTGCATCCTCTCCGCCGGGGCGGGCTACTTCTCCACCGTGCAGATCGTCGAAGGCCTGGGCGTGCATGCGCCGGCCGACGCCATCACGCCCGAGTTCGTGGCGGCGAACTGGGGACGGATCAGCGACATGTCCGCCGCCCGGCCCTTCGACAGCGCGGTCGATGCGTTGATGGGCGCGTTCGGGCCGGCCAAGGCCTGACAGCGGGTGACCATGAGCGCTCGAACCGAACGCTCCACCCCAGATCGGGCCGCCCCCTCCCATCCCGTTCGGGCTGAGCCTGTCGAAGCCCCCGCAAAGCCCCTGCGCACCCGCGCCCACAACCGCCAGCCCCAGTTGCTGGAAGCCGCGGCGCGCGTGTTCCGCCAAAAGGGCTACGGCATCACCACGATGCGCGACATCGCCGCGGCCACGGGCATGACGGCGGGCTCCATCTATTACCACTACCCCTCCAAGGGCGACCTGCTGCTGGCGGTGTATGCCGAGGGCGTGGCCCGGGTCACGGCAGCAGTGCAGGCCGCACTGGAGCCCCCCAGCACCCCATGGGAGAAGCTGGAGCGCGCCATGACCGCGCACCTTCAGATGATGGTGGGCCAGGCCCCCGACGACGCCCCTTTTGCCGGCGTGTTCGTACAAGTGCTGCCGCATGACTTCCCGCCCGAGCACCATGAGGCATTGATCGCGCTGCGCAACGGCTACGAGGCCACGTTCCGTACCCTGATCGACGCCCTGCCGCTCAAACGCGGCACCGACCGGCGCTTGCTGCGCCTGCAACTCATAGGCGCCCTGAACCACGTCCCCCAGTGGTACCGCCCCAACGGCCCCCGCACCCCCCAGGCCATCGCCCGCGTGATGACGCGGCACCTGCAGGCGGGGTTGGAGCCTGTGACAACATGATCCGGCAGCTTTGCGAGATTGGGCAGCGGCGGCCCACCCCTGCGCTCATGCCACGCGCAGGAGCGCGTGGCGCTCGCCAGGCACGAACAGTCCCCCGGACTGTTCGTGTCCGGGCTCTCTCCCCCGGCCGGACTGCGTCCGGCCTCCTCCTTGACTTCGCTCCGCGGTGGGCCACCACTACCCAATCCAGCTGGCACCCAGGTTTTCCCATGGCGGCGGCCTACGATGGCAGTAGGCTGTGGGGGGTGGGCATGGGTTGGGGCGAAGTCAAGGAGGAGGGGCGGGCGCAGCCCGGCCCGGGGGACATGAGCCCCGGCCCATGCACACCCTCCGCAGCGCGCGAGGTACGTGCACGCCACCAGGAAGCCCATGCCCCTGATGCCCCTTCACGCGATAACGTCGCCCTGATTTGGCCCCACGAACCATAGAAGTGAAGTGCCATTCATGAACCTAGACACCCTCTACCCCCCCACCGCCCCCCTGGACACCCCCGAGCACCACGAGTTCCGTGCCACCGTGCGGCGCTTCGTCGAAGAGGAGGTCACGCCCCACCACGCGCAGTGGGAGCGCGACGGACAGGTGCCGCGCGAGCTGTGGCGGCGCGCGGGTGAGCTCGGCCTGCTGTGCCTGACCGTGCCCGAAGAGTACGGCGGTGCAGGGGTGGACTTCAGCTACAGCGCCATCGTGGTGGAAGAGCTGTCACGCGCCGGTGCCACCGGCCCCATCTTCTACCTGCACTCCGACATCGTCGCGCCCTACCTTGTGCACTACGGCACCGAGGCGCAGAAGCGCCAATGGCTGCCCGGCATGGCGCGCGGCGAGATCATCGGTGCCATCGGCATGACCGAGCCGGGCGCGGGCAGCGATGTTGCGGGGATGCGCACGCGCGCTGAACGTGAGGCCGGGCCAGACGGTCCGGGCTACCGCATCAACGGCCAGAAGATCTTCATCTCCAACGGCCAGTTGTGCGACCTGCTGGTGCTGGCCGCCAAGACCGACACCACCCGCGGCGCCAAGGGTGTGAGCCTGCTGCTGGTGGACACGCATCGGCCGGGCTTCGGCCGCGGACGGCGGCTGGAGAAGATGGGCATGCACGCCCAGGACACCTCCGAGCTCTTCTTCGAAGACCTGCGCGTACCCGCCGACGCCCTGCTGGGCGAGGAGGGGCGCGGCTTCGTGCAGTTGATGGAGCAACTGCCGCAGGAGCGGCTGCTGGTGGCGATTGCCGCTGTGGGGGCGATGGAGTCCGCCGTCATCTGGACGCGCGACCACCTCATGCAGCGCCAGGCCTTCGGCGCGCCGCTGTCGGACAAGCAGACCGTGCGCCACCGCCTGGCCCAGGCCCATGCCGACACCCGGGTGGCTCGCGCTTTCCTGGACGACTGCCTCAAGCGCCACCTGGCCGGCACGCTGGACAGCGCCACGGCCTCGATCGCCAAGTTCTGGTGCTCGGAAATGCAGTTCCGCGTGCTCGACGAGTGCGTGCAGCTCTTCGGCGGCTACGGCTACATGCGCGAGTACCCGATCGCCCGCGCCTGGGCCGATGCGCGCGTGCAGCGCGTCTACGGCGGCACCACCGAGATCATGAAGGAGCTGGTGGCGCGGGAGTTGTTCGGGCGCTGAGGCGCTGAGGCGGTGAGGAGCTGAGGCCCTGCCGGCCACCCTGACGGGCACCGGGAGACCCATCCGTCAGATACTGCGCACACCGCATTTGTCCGCGAGCCCGCCATGGCCCTTTTCTCCCAGGATGCCCTCAACCCCGGCGTGCGCAGGCGCGAGGTGCTGGGCTGGGCGGCCTACGACTTCGCGAATTCGGGCTACGCCACGGTGGTGCTCACGGCCGTGTTCAGCGCCTACTTCGTGGGCGGCGTGGCCGGCGGCGCCTCGTGGGGCACCTTCGCCTGGACGCTGACGCTGGCTGCCTCCAGCCTGCTGGTGATGCTGACCATGCCGGCCCTCGGTGCTTACGCCGACCTGCGCGCGGCCAAGAAGCGGCTGCTGGTGCTGTCCACGCTGGGCTGCGTGCTCACCACCGCGGCGCTGGCCACGGTGGGCCCTGGGGACATCGTGTGGGCGGTGGTGTTCATCATCCTGTCGAATCTTTTCTTCTCGTATGGCGAATCGCTGATCGCGGCCTTCCTGCCCGAGCTGGCCCGCCCCGACAGTCTGGGCCGGGTGTCGGGCTGGGGTTGGAGCTTTGGCTACTTCGGCGGCATGCTGGCGCTGGGCGCCAGCCTGGGCTACGTGCTGTGGGCCCAGGCACAAGGCCTGCCCGCCGCGCACTTCGTGCCCGTGACCATGCTCATCACCGCCGGTCTGTTCGCCGTGGCCTCGCTGGTGACCTTTGCGCTGCTGCGCGAGCGGGCGCTTCCCCAGGCCGCCGCGGGTGCTGCCGGGCCCGCAGCAGCTTCCGGCGTGGCCGCCGCCCTGGCGCAACTGGGCCGCACCTGGCGCGAGGCGCGGCGTTACCGTGACTTCACCGCGCTGCTGGCCTGTGCCGTGGCCTACCAGGCGGGCATCTCGGTGGTGGTGGCGCTGGCGGCCATCTATGCCGAACAGGCGCTCGGCTTCAAGCAGACCGACACCATGATGCTGATCTTCCTGGTGAACATCGCCGCCGCGGCCGGTGCCTTCGCCTGGGGCTATGTGCAAGACCGCATCGGCCACCAGCGGGCCATCGCCGTCACCCTGGTGGGCTGGATCGTGATGACCGTGCTGGCCGGGCTGGCCACCACCGCCACCTTGTTCTGGGGTGCGGCCGTGATCGCGGGCCTGTGCATGGGCAGCAGCCAGTCCGCTGGCCGCGCGTTGGCCGGGGCGCTGGCGCCCGAACACCAGCGCGCCGAGTTCTTCGGGCTGTGGACCTTTGCCCTTCGGCTGTCAGCCATCATCGGGCCCCTGACCTACGGCCTCATCACCCTGCTGAGCGCTGGCAACCACCGCCTGGCCATCCTCAGCACCGCGCTGTTCTTCGTGCTGGGTCTGCTGCTGCTGCGCGCGGTGAACGTACCGCGCGGCATTGCGGCGGCGAAGTCTGCCGATACCTCGGCCCGGCCTTGACCCGCCCTCGCGGCGGCGGCTGAGCGACCCGGCGCTCCAGGCTCGCGCGGCGCACGGTCGCTTTCACGCGCGTGCAGGCCGCGAGTGGCACGGTCACGGGTGAGCGTGGCGTCTTCCTATCTTGGCGCTGCCTGGGACCTTGGCGAAGCTGGTGCCCAGCCGTTCGTGCAGTGCCCGAGCGGCCTGCCGCACCGGCAGATCCTGGCACATCGTCAGCGCCTGCGCTTGACGCAGCATCGCGTCGCAGCTCGCGCACCGACCAGGGCGCCTGAAGACGCGTGCCGCGCACCGCGGGGCCTGCGGCCGGGCTCGCTTGCAGTGATTTTGCGTACCCACCGAGCGCGTCGCGTCATGACCCGAAGCAAGGGATGCATGCCGCAGCTGTGCACGTACGGATCTGCACCGGCGAGGGGGGAAGTGGCAATCCCGGTTCCTGCCTCACCCGGGCACAGGGTTGGCAAGGCCGAAGTGCAGGGCGGGTTCTCCGCTGACGGCGGCGCTGACGAGACACAACCTGCCCGGAATTGCGTTACCACGGTGCACCGAACTGCCGACGCAGCTCTTCGATCTCCGGTTCACCCAGCGGCAGCGGGCCGGGCTGGCACATCAGCCACAGGCGGGCGGTCTCTTCCAGTTCTTCCAGCACCGCACTGGCCTGTGCTGGGCTGTCGTGCCAGACATTGGGGCCCAGGCGGTCCAGCATCACGGCGCGCAGCGGCGTGCCGCGTGCGGCCATGGCCCGGATGCGCTGGGCCACCAGATCGGCCACACGCGGGTCGCCCGGGCGGTGGTAAGGGATCAGCGGCACATGGCCCACTTTCATCACGTAGTAGGGCGTGATGGGCGGCAGGATGTCGTCGTCGCTCCACACGCCTTGCAGCGTCAGCGCCACTAGGTGCGTGCTGTGGGTGTGGATGACGCAGCGGGCTTGCGGCGCGGCCTCGTAGATGCGGCGGTGCAGGGCCAGCGTCTTGCTGGCGCGGTCGCCCGCGTTCTGCACGCCCTGGGCATCCAGCCTTGCCAGACGGGCCGGGTCCAGCGTGCCCAGGCAGGCGTCGGTGGGGGTGATCAGGTAGCCGTCGTCCAGGCGCACGCTGAGGTTGCCGGCGGTGGCATGCACGTAGCCGCGCTCGAACAGGCTGCGGCCCACGCGGCAGATTTCTTCGCGCAGCCGCGCTTCGTCGGTGCTCATCGCAGCACCTCGAAGGCCCGGGTGAAGAAGTCCGTGCCGCCGAAGTTGCCGGACTTCAGCGCCAGGTGCAGGCCCTGCGGGCGCGTGGGTGGGGTGGCATGGCACCAGGGCACGCCGGGGTCGATCTGCGGACCGATGCGCAGGGTGTTCACGCCCAGGGCCTGCACGCAGGCCCCCGAGGTCTCGCCCCCGGCCACGAGCAATTGCCCCACCCCGGCCGCGACCAGGCCCTGGGCCACGCGCGCCAGGGCCTGCTCCACCAGCGCCCCGGCGCGTTCCACGCCCAGCTGCGCCTGCGCGGCCTTCACGGCCTCGGGGGCTGCCGTGGCGTAGACCAGCACGGGCGCATTCCCCAGCCGCGGTGCAGCCCAGGCCAGGGCCTGGCCTGCCACATCCTCGCCGGCGGCCAGGCGCAGCGGGTCCACAGCGAAGGCGCGGTCCGCGCGGTCTGCGCCAGCGGGCGCGCGTGCGATGAAGTCTGCCACCTGGGCGTTCGTGGCGGCCGAGCAGCTGCCGCTCACCACCGCGCACGTTCCGCTGGCCGGCGGCAGCGCCGCCGTTTCGGCCCGGGGCGCCAGACCGTGCAAGGCCGGGATGCCGATGGCCAGGCCCGAGCCCGCCACCACCAGGGCCAGGTCACTCGATGCCTGCGCCAGCATCTGCAAATCGGTGTCGGCCACCGCATCGGCCACCGCGAAGACCACGCCCTGCGCCCGCAGCGCGGCGATGCGTTCGCGCACGGCAGGCACGCCCTGCGCCACCGTGCGGTGCTCGATCAGGCCGCAGCGCGCACCCCCTGACAACTGCGTCTGCATCACCCGCACCAGGTTGGCATCGGTCATGGGCGTGAGCGGGTGGTGCCGCATGGGGCTGTCCGACAGCAGCATGTCGCCCACGAACAGGTGGCCCTTGAAGACGGTGCGGCCGTTCTCCGGAAAGGCCGGCGTGACGATGGCGAAGTGGGTGATCCGGGGTTCTGCCGTTGGGCCTGCCTCGGTCCTCGCCCCAGGCCGCGCATCCGACCCCGCCTGAGACCCCAAGCCCGACCCCGTCCCCGACCCTGCCGACGTGGACGCCGCCGCAGCCTCGGCGCCCAGATGCGCCATCAAGGCCTGCGCGACCGGGCCGATGTTGCCGCGGGGCGTGGAGTCGAAGGTGGAGCAGACCTTGAAGTAGATCTGCTGCGCCCCGCCCGCGCGCAGCCAGCGGCAGGCGGCCAGCGATTGCGCCACGGCTTCGTCCACCGGCGCCGTGCGCGACTTCAGCGCCACCACCACGGCGTCCACCTCGCCCAGGCCCGCCTGCGCTGCGGGCGTGGCGGGCACGCCGATGGTCTGCACCACGCGCATGCCGGCGCGCACCAGGTTGTTGGCCAGGTCGGTGGCGCCGGTGAAATCGTCTGCGATGCAGCCAAGAATCATCAGGAATCTCCTGGTGGGGCCGGTCCGGTGGGTGCACGATCGTGCGCATGAGTACGCCCCATCGCGGTCCTCACGCCTGCATTCTGACCCTGTCGGCCGTCAGCCGAAGGCCCCTTTGACCCGCAGCGTAAAGACCCCAGCGCCGCATCGCCGCGACACAAGAACCGAAGATCGCGCCTAAGCGCCACCGTAGGCGTGTTGGAGCATCACCGCATGAAGAACCTGCTGATCACCCTGTCTCTGGCCTGCAGCGCCGGCCTGGCCTTTGCCCACGGCTGCCCGAAGGAGATGGCCGCCATCGACGCGCGCCTGGCCACCAACCCCAAGCTGTCCGACGCCGACAAGGCCAGGGTGCAGAAGCTGCGTGCCGATGGCGAGGCCGCGCACAAGGCGGGCAAGCATGACGAGTCGATGAAGCTGCTGGCCGAGGCAAAGAAGACGCTCGGCATCTGAGCGCAGGAGTGCCGGCTCGGCTGCGGTTGCCCGGGCCGGCGTGCGAGCGCAGCCGCCAGTCTCATGACCGGGTACTGGGTGCAGCCGGCCGTGGGCGGCGTGCGGCCTGCTCCGTGCGGGTGAGCCCAGCGCTCCTGCCTTTGTTGAGAATCTGATGCCAGGCGGCGCGACCGCAGCAGGCGTCCTGCGTTACCTCACGGTGGCGGGCTTGGTGCTGCTCGGGCTCATGATGAGCCTGGAAGTCGACGTCGGCTTTTCCGCGCCCGCGGCAGCGCGCCTGTGGTTCTGGGTGCTGCAGATCTCCACCGGCCTGATCGTCCTGCAGTCGGTGTTGTACCTGCTGACGCGCCGCTTCGGCGCCAGCCGCGTGCCCAGTTGGGCCCTGGTGCTGCTGTCGGCGGCGCTGGGCGCGGCCGTGCTGGCCCCCGTGTACTGGCTGATTGGCGAGGGGCTGATGGAGCGGTGGCTGGGCTATCCGGCCCGTCCCGACGATGACGGGAGCGCCTTGGTAGGTGCCGCCCCTGGACATCTGCTGGTGGCCGAGTACTTCGACATCGTGGGGCCGGTGACCGCGGCCTGGGCGCTGATCTGCCTGCCCCGCCTGCACTGGCTGGTGCCGCCCGTGCTCCGCGCGCCGACGCCACCCGCAGGGCCGCCCCACGCCCAGGCCCCCCGCCAAGCCACGGCCGACGGGACCGCGGCATGCGCGCCCGCGCGCCCGGCGTGGTGTGAGCGGCTGCCCACCGAACTCGGAACGGACGTGATTGCGGTCGCATCGGAGTTGCAGTACCTGCGCGTCTGGACGCCACGCGGATGCGCCCTCATCCTGGGCGCCCTGGCCGACGTCGAAGCCGAAGGGGCGGTGCCGGGCCTGCGGGTGCACCGGTCCTGGTGGGTGGCCTGCGACCATGTCGTCAGCGTCCGGCGCACCGCCAGCGGCGCGGTGTGCGTGATGAGCGATGGCCGCCAGGTGCCGGTCAGCCGCCGCCGGCGGGCCGAGGTCCTTGCCCGCTTCGGCGACGGCGCCGTCTACCGGGTGGCCGGCGCTTCAGAAGCGGTAGCGCGCACCGACCTGGAGTGAGAAGGGGTTGTAGGTCAGCGGGCCGGCGGAGCCCCCAGGGTTGCCCGCCTCGTTGTTCAGCCGCACCGTCCCCACCCGCAGCCAGCGAGCATCGCCCGTCAGACTCCAGCGGGGTGTGAGTGCATACTCTGCACCGGCGATCAACTGGAAAGCGACCTTGTTGCTGGCTGAATACCCGCGTTCACTGCCGCCTGCGCTGGGGGTGAGGTCGATGTCGATTTCCTGCACCCAGCCAATGCCCGCACCCACGTAGGGCGTCCACGCACCGGTGCCGGCAAAGCGGCGCAGGCCGTTGATCAGCAGGGTGTTGGATGCGAAGTCCCCGTCGCGGGACAGGCTGGTGCTGCCTTGGCGCAGGGTGTCCAGCGGGTGCCGGCGGTAGTTCCACTCGACCTCCGCCGCCCAGCCGTTGCCGTAGCGCCAGCCGAAGTCACCGCCCAGACCCAGGCCGCTGCCAAACTCGGCGCGCAGGCCGTTGCCGGCGCCCAGCGCGCCGGACTCGGCAAGGCTGGAGGCGCCGATCCGGCTGTGCTGCCCGTACAACGTGGCGTAGAAGCCCTTCGGTTCCGCCTGCGCGAGGGCGGGGGTGGACAGGAGGCTGGTGCAGAGCAGGGGGCCCAGCAACAGCGAAGAAGAACGCAGGAACATGATCGATGACCTCATGGAGTTGGCAAGAACAGCCGCACATCTGGGTGTCGGCCTGAGCACGATAGAGGTCTCTGCCGGGCGTGGCGAGCGTTGTTGCACCAGCGGTCGGCTGCCTGAACGAGCGGCGGGATGTCGGCGAAGGCGGGCCACCGGACCGCGGGCTTGCCTCAGGACGACAAGCCGGCGTTGTCCCCGTCAACCTGCCTTGGGCAACTCGATCCCCGGGAAGATCTTGATCACGGCGCTGTCATCCTCGCGGCCGAAGCCGGCACTCGACGCCTGCATGAACATCTGGTGCGCGGTGGAGGCCAGCGGCAGCGGGAACTTGGTGGCGCGCGCGGTGTCCAGCACCAGGCCCAGGTCCTTGACGAAGATGTCCACCGCCGACAGCGGGGTGTAGTCGGCGGCCAGCACATGGGCCATGCGGTTCTCGAACATCCAGCTGTTGCCGGCGCTGTGGGTGATCACCTCGTACAGCGCCGCGGCGTCCACGCCCTCGCGCAGGCCCAGCGCCATGGCCTCGGCCGCGGCGGCGATGTGCACACCGGCCAGCAGCTGGTTGATGATCTTGACCTTGCTGCCCGCGCCGGCGCGGTCGCCCAGCCGGTAGACCTGGGCTGCCATGGCGTCGAGCACCCCGCCGCAGCGTGCGTAGGCCGCGGGGGTGCCGGCGGTCATCATCGTCATCTGGCCCGCTGCCGCCTTGGCTGCGCCGCCGGAGATGGGGGCGTCCAGGTACAGCAGGCCCAGGGCCTGCAGGCGCTGCTCGAAGGCGATGGACACCTTGGGGTCCACGGTGGAGCACATGACGAAGACGCTGCCGGGCTTCATGGCCGAGGCCGCGCCCGCATCCCCGTGGCCGCCGAACAGCACCTGCTCGGTCTGCTGCGCGTTGACCACCACCGAGACCACCACGTTGCAGGCGGCGGCCAGTTCGGTCACGCTGGCGCAGGCTGTTCCGCCGTCTTGTGCAAAGGTCTGCGCCACGCCGGGGCGGATGTCGAAGACCTGCGGTGCGTAACCCGCCCGACGCAACGAGCTGGCCATGCCGGCACCCATGGCGCCCAGGCCGACGAGGCCCACGCGGGGCGGAGTGGATTCAGGCGATGAGCTCATGCAAGAGTCCCGGGTCAGGTGTTGGGGCGCGGTGCACAGCTCAGGCGGGTGCCGAGCGCAGGCCGTACACGCCACCGCCGGCCCACAGATACTCGGCCCGCAGCAGTGCGTCACCCTTCTCGCCCGCGAAGGTGAAGCCCAGCACCGCCACCGTGTCGCCTGTCCTGATCTCGGCCACCTTCCAGGCGTTCATGCGCGTCAGGGGAGCCAGTTCGATCAGCCAGCGGCGGTCGCGCCGGATGGGCAGGCGCGCGCTGCGCAGCAATGCCGGCCCGTCCACGCCAACGGCCTGCGCCGGCATGGCGCGCGAGGCCAGGTCGGTCGGCAGGTGCAGCTCTGGCGGCACCTCCAGTTCCAGCTCCGCGTGGGGGTTGCGCCAAGCCACCCGGGTGGCGCGGCCCTCCAGGTACAGCGGTCTGTCCTGATCAAAGCTGCTCCAGCCGTGGTGGGCCTGGGCGCTGCCCGGGCGCAGCGCCAGCCCGGCGGCCGGGGCCAGTGCGCAGACGATGAGCGTTCGTCGTTTCATGGGGGGATCCTCCTGTCGTTCACGCATACGCGATCCAGCGCCCGCAGATCATCGCGCCTATCCACAAACCCAGCGAGACCAGGGTCTGCGCGCGGGCGATGCCGTCGAGCCGCCGGATGCCGTCGCGGGCATGGAAGGCCGCGGCGTTGATGCCAGCGGCCATCACCAGCGCCATCTTCAGCACAAAGGCCGGGTTGGCCAGCATCTCCCCTGGGTGGGCGGCGAACAGTGTCAGTCCGGACAGGGCCACCAGGCCGAACCCCAGCACCGCCAGCACCAGCGACAGCCGCGCCAGCGCCGGCACGGACAGCTCCCCCGCCCAGCCCAGCACGCGGGACTCGAACGCCACCAGGTTGCCCACCAGCAGAGCCACGCCGAACAGGTGCACCACCTCCAGCGCCGGGTAGGCCCACGCGCTGGAGCCGATCCAGCTCAGTCCTGGCAGTGCATCCATGGCGTCACGCCGTGAATCCGCAGGTGCCGCCCGCTCTGCGGCGCAGGCCCTGGCGGGCAGGGGCTGCAGGCAGGCATCGGCCCGAGCGACCCCGTCTTGCCGAAGCGGTCCGCGAAGCAGCGGGGATGCTTGCCGTGGTCATGGAAATCGCGGGGAGTGCGGACGGCCGGGAAGATGGGCGTGTGGGAGGGCGGACATCGCATCGTAGCGGCCCGACAGCGTCTCAGGCGCTGTGCGCTTCCCCGCTCGCGGGCTTCTGCAGGGCGCTGCGGACAGCGCCGGCGGGCAACTTCAACTCGCCCTGAGCGCGCTGCCGACACGCAAGTGCCTGCATGACGATGATCGAGTGCTAGAGTTGTCGCAGAGACGGTCCCCGGCTTGCGGCGCCGTTGTGTCGTTGTCCTGACTGCGCAGACCGTCGCAGGCTGTCATGTGCGGTGACGCGCCGCCACCCAACTGCCCACGGAGTCTTCATGAGCACCCTGTCCCGTCGTCACTTCGTCGTTGCCAGTGCGTCTGCTGCCGCGCTGGGCTTGCCCACAGCATTGCGTGCCCAGGGCCGTACGCTGCGCGTTCTTGTGGGCTTCCCGCCAGGCGGCGGCACCGACGCCATCGCCCGACTGCTGGGCGAGGCACTGAAGGCCGAACTGGGCGTCACGGTCGTGGTGGACAACCGCGCCGGCGCCGGTGGGCAGTTGGCAGCGCAGGCGCTCAAGACGGCCGCGCCCGACGGCAACACGGTCTTCATCTCGCATGACCACACCATTTCGATCCTGCCCCTGGTGTCCAAGGCGCCGGGCTTCGACCCGGCCAGGGACTTCGTGCCCATGGGCGGCTTCGCCAGCTTCGTCAACGCCTTTGCCGTGTCGCCCGGTACGCCGGCCCGCACCATGGACGAGTACGCGGCCTGGGTGCGCAGCAGCGGCGGCGGCAAGGGCACGGTGGGCGTGCCGGCACCGGCCTCGACGCCGGAGTTCCTGGTGCGGGTGCTGGGCGAACGCTACCGGCTCGACCTTACGCCCGTACCCTACCGCGGCAGCGCGCCCATGATGGGCGACATGCTGGGCAACCAGATCGCCGCGGGCGTGGGCTCGGTACCTGACTTCATCGAGAACCACCGCGCCGGTCGGCTGCGCGTGCTGGCCGTGCTGGGCAGGGCCCGCCAGGCGGCCTTGCCTGACGTGCCCTCCTTCGGCGAGATGGGCCTGACCGGCTTCGACGACCTGCCGTACTACGGGTTCTGGGCGCCTGCGGGCACGCCTGCTGCCGCGGTCGAGAGTTTTGCGCAGGCATTGGCGCGCGCTGCCAACCGGCCCGAGGTGCGCGAGCGGATGAGCCAGTTCGGCCTGACGGTGGACGTGATGAGCCCGGGGCAACTGGCCGCACGCGAGCAGGCCTACACGCGCAACTGGGCCGAGATCATCAAGCGCTCGGGTTTCCAGCCGCAGTAGCGCCGCTGGCGCCCAGGGCGGCGTCATCTCGTCAGCGCGGTCCACCTCCCCGTGCCGGGCGGGCCGGGTCGCGCTACACCTGGCGCGCCAGCGGCAGGTTCAGCAGCAGGTTCTGCGGCTTCAGGCGCACCACGCTCTCGTCGTTCATGGCCAAGCCCAGATAGACCGGCTTGCCCGCCACGTCGGCGCGCATTTCCCCCGGGTGGGCGAACTGCAGGCGGAACAGGCTGATGAGTTGCTGCAGGCGCGCGGGCGCCACGTCCACGCCCTGGTACAGGTCGTTGAGCAGTGCGCTGGCGGTGGCGTCCAGGCCCACGTGCCAGCGCCACTGGGCGTCTTCGATGCGGGCCAGGGGTTCGATGTGCACTGCCACGCCCAGCAGGTGCGCCACCCAGCGCTCCAGCACCAGGGCCAGCGCCTGCAGGCCGGAGCGGGCGTTCTTCAGCCGGAAGTGGATGCCGTGGCCCAGGTCCTGGTGCAGCTCATGGCGCAGGTCCAGCAGGTGGCGGTGGCGCTGGTCGGCGGCCCAGTAGTCGACTTCGTTGTCCGGGCCCAGCACCTCCAGCTTCAGGCTGCGCAACGGGGCCTGGGCCTGGGCCAGCAGCCGGCCCAGGTCGCCAAAGCCGCCGGTCTCGTTGAGCATGTCCAGCACCTCGCGGTCGCCGGCCAGCACCTGGCCGCCTTCGGTGCTGATGCGCTGGGGGCGAAACAGCATTTCGCCGGCGCGGGCCACCAGGGCCTCGCGGCAGCCGTCCAGCGCGTTGCGCACGATGGCCTGCGCCAGGATGTCGATGAACAGCGGCGGCGTGTCGGTGATGCCCTCGCGGAACAGCGCCAGGTAGCAGGCTTCCAGGGTGCCGGCCCGCAGCACGCGGTCACGAAAGCCGATGAACAGCCGGTAGTTGGTGCGCGCGTCCTCGTCGGCCAGCGCCAGCAGCCGTATCTCGGAGACCGGCATGCGCGGGGCCTGATGGAGCGCTTGGTGCAGCACCCGCTCGGCCGCGCAGGACCCGTCCACCAGCGCCAGCTCGGGCCGCGTCAGGAAGCGCGCCAGCCAGGCATCGGTGGGCACCAGCCAGCCGCGCGCGTTGCGCTGCAGCAGGTGGAAGCCGCTGGACGGCCAGAAGTCATCCGTGTCGATTGCGCGGTTCATCCCTGGGCCTGCCACCACCATGGGGCCATCCGTCACTGGCGCTCGAAGCGGAACACGGCCACGCTGGCACGCAGGTTCGGCCAGGCACGCACTTCGCGCCCCTGCTGGATGCCGAAGCTGTCGGTCACGGTCAGGCCGGTCTTGCGCGCCAGCACCTCGAAGTCGGCGAAGGTGCCCACGCGGATGTTCGGGGTGTCGTACCACTCGTAGGGCAGCGCCTTGGTCACGGGCATGCGGCCCGCCATGACGCTCAGGCGGTTGGGCCAGTGGGCGAAGTTGGGGAAGCTGACGACGCCAATGCGGCCCACGCGCGCGGTCTCGCGCAGCATGCGCTCGGTGTTGCGCAGGTGCTGCAGCGTTTCCAGCTGCAGCACGACGTCGAAGCTGCGGTCGTCGAACAGCGCCAGGCCTTCTTCCAGGTTGAGCTGCACCACGTTGACGCCGCGCTGCACGCAGGCGTGGACGTTGGCGTCGGCTATCTCGATGCCGTAGCCGGTGCAGCTGCGCGTGTCGCGCAGGTAGGCCAGCATCTCGCCGGTTCCGCAGCCCAGGTCCAGCACACGGCTGCCTGCAGGCACCAGGCGGGCGATCAGCTCCAGATCGCGCCGGTCAGACATGGGGCGCTCCTGCCGCCGTTTCCTGATGCGCCCCCTGCTTCATCCCGTTCTTCACCCCCTGCGCCACGCGCTCGAAGTAGGCGCGCACCACCCGGTGGTAGCGGGCATCGTCCAGCAGGAAGGCATCGTGCCCGTGCGGTGCGTCGATCTCGGCGTAGCTGACCTCGATGCGGTTGTCCACCAGGGCCTTGACGATCTCGCGCGAGCGTGCGGGCGAAAAGCGCCAGTCGGTGCTGAAGCTCACGAGCAGGAAGCGGCAGTCGCGCGCTGCGGCAAAGGCGCGGGCGAGGTCCCCGCCGTGCTCGGCCGCCGGGTCGAAGTAGTCCAGGGCGCGGGTGATCAGCAGGTAGGTGTTGGCGTCGAAGTACTCGCTGAACTTGTCGCCCTGGTGCCGCAGGTAGCTCTCGATCTGGAACTCGATGTCCTGCGTGCTGTAGGCGAGCTCGGCGGCGCGCAGTGCGCGGCCGAACTTCTGCTCCATCGCGTCGTCCGACAGGTAGGTGATGTGGCCGATCATGCGCGCCACGCGCAGGCCGCGCATGGGCACCACGCCATGGGCGTAGAAGTGGCCGCCGTGGAAGTCGGGGTCGGTGACGATGGCGCGGCGGGCCACCTCGTTGAAGGCGATGTTCTGCGCCGACAGGTTGGGCGCCGTGGCCACGGCCACGCAGTGGCGCACGCGCTGCGGGTGGCGCAGCGTCCAGCTCAGCGCCTGCATGCCCCCCAGGCTGCCGCCCAGCACGGCGGCCAGCTGCGTGATGCCCAGGCGGTCCAGCAGGCGGGCCTGCGCGTCCACCCAGTCTTCCACCGTCACCACGGGGAAGTCGGCACCCCAGACGCGGCCCGTGGCCGCATTCACGTGCATGGGTCCGGTGGAGCCGAAGCAGGAGCCGGGGTTGTTGACGCCGATGACGAAGAACCGGTCGGTGTCCAGGGGCTTGCCCGGGCCCACCAGGTTGTCCCACCAGCCTTCGCTGCGCGGCTGCCCTGCATAGGTGCCGGCCACGTGGTGGCTGGCGTTCAGGGCGTGGCACACCAGCACCGCGTTGGAGCGCTCGGCGTTGAGCGTGCCGTAGGTCTCGTAGTGCAGCGAGTAGCCGGCCAGCACGGCGCCGCTCTTCAGCGGCAATGGCGCGCTGAAGTGCATCTGCTGCGGTGTGACGTGACCGATGGAACCCATGTAAGACAAGCCAGAAACAACAGGCCCGGCGGCAAGCCCGCAAACAGCCGTGGCAAGCCCCGGAAACGAACCAACCCGGCGCCGCGTTCAGCGGACACCGGGTTGGCGGGTGTCCCTCTTTAGCGGCATTTGTGAAGCGCCCGCAATCCGGAGCAAATCGGCGCTCTGGTCAGTATATCGAGCCCTCGGTGGAGCGCGGTCTTTCACAATCTGTGTCTGACCGACGCCCGGAGACCGCATGGCCACCCCGACCGACACTCCCTCTGCACCCCCGAAGGGCCCATTGGAAGGCGTGCTGGTGGTGACGCTTGAGCAGGCCGTGGCTGCGCCTTACTGCAGCAGCCGGCTGGCCGACGCCGGGGCGCGCGTGATCAAGATCGAGCGCCCGGAAGGCGACTTCGCCCGCGGGTATGACCGGGCCGTGCACGGCGAGGCCTCCTACTGGGTGTGGATCAACCGGGGCAAGGAATCCATCGCGCTGGACCTCAAGCAGGCCGATGACCTGGACCTGCTGCAGCGCATGGTTGCCCAGGCCGATGTCTTCATCCAGAACCTGGCGCCCGGGGCGGCGCAGCGCCTGGGTGTGGGGTCGGCCGAACTGCGTGAGCGGCATCCCCGGCTCATCACCTGCGACATCAGTGGGTATGGCGAGGACGGTGAGCTCTACAACATGAAGGCCTACGACCTGCTGGTGCAGGCCGAAAGCGGCCTGGTGGCCATCAGCGGTGCGCCGGGTGGGGGCGTGGAGTCGCTGGGGCGCATCGGGGTGTCGCTGTGCGACATCAATGCCGGTTTGAACGCCCTGGTGGGCATTCAGCAGGCCCTGCTGCAGCGCGCACGCACGGGCCGCGGTTCGGCTGTCAAGGTGTCACTCTTCGGCTGCGCCGCCGAACTCATGAGCGTGCCCTACCTGCAGACGCGCTACGGCGGCAAGGCGCCCGAGCGCGTGGGCTTGAAGCACCCCAGCATCGCGCCCTACGGGGCCTTCACCTGCGCCGATGGGCGCGACATCGTCATTTCCATCCAGAACGAGCGCGAGTGGGGCGACTTCTGCCGCAAGGTGCTGCGCCGCCCGGACCTGCTGGACGACCCGCGCTGCATCGGCAACGCGGCCCGCGTGGCGCACCGTGATTTTGTCGATGGCGCCGTGGCGGACGTGTTTGCCAGCCTGCCCAGCGCCACGGTGATCGACCAATTGACCGCGGCGCAGACGGCCTTTGGCAGCGTGAACTCGGTGCACGACCTGATCGAACACCCGCAGTTGCGTACGCGGCGGATGGTCGTCAACGGCCGCCCGGTGGACGTGCCCGCCCTGCCCTGGGGCACCGAGTGGGATGCCGCCACCTTCGACGAGGCCCCGGCCCTGAACGCCCACGGGCGGGCCTTGCGCGACGAGTTCGGCCTCTGAGTGGCCCCGCAGCCGGGCGCCTGGCAGCGGGCTGGTTCAGCAATATCCCTCGCACTCGCTCACGCCCGCCCTGTGGCCACTGTGCAGCGCGCCCGAGGGGCGACACAATAGACGCATGCTGCATCCTGCCTCCTCCCCACCTGTCCTGCGCCCCCTGCACGTGCTCGCTCTGGCGCTCGCCGCCGGGCTGGCGGTCCCGGCCGCGGCGCAGTCCGCCGCCCCGGGGCCCTCAGCCGATCCCCTGTGGGAAGTGGGCGGCGTGGCCTTCGGCCTGACCCAGCAGGCCTGGCCGGGCGCGTCCGAGGACGTGCGTCGCGCCATCGCCCTGCCCTATGTGCTGTACCGCGGGCCCTGGCTGCGCATCGACCGCGGCGCCTTCGGCCTGCGCGCGGTGAAGAAGTCGGACTTCGAACTGGACGTCGGCCTGTCCGGCTCCTTGGGCTCCAGCGCGAAGGACACACGGGCGCGCCTGGGCATGCATGAGTTGGGAACCCTGGTCGAGTTCGGCCCGCGCGGCCGCTGGAACCTGGGCAGCGCCCCTGGGGGCGGTCAGTGGCGCCTGGAACTGCCCCTGCGCGGTGTGTTTGACGTGAGCGATCGCTTCGCTTCCCGCGGAGTGGCGCTGGAGCCCGAGCTCCAGTGGAACCATGCGGGCCTGGCGGGCTGGCGCCTGACCGCCAGCGTCGGTGCCTTGCTGGGTGACCGACAACTGGCCGGCACTTTCTACGACGTGGCCCCGGCCTACGCCACCGCGCTGCGCCCCGCTTACGACGCCAAGGCCGGCCTGATCGCCTGGCGCCTGGGGCTGACCGCCTCGCACCGCCTCACGCGCGACTGGCGCGTCTTCGGCTTCGGCCGCCTGGACAGCGTGGCTGGAGCGGCGAACGCCGACAGTCCGCTGGTGTCACGCACCACGGGCTACAGCGCTGGCGTGGGCCTGCAGTGGACCTGGATGCGTTCGGATCGGCCCGCGGTGGATTGATGAACGGATCGGCCGCGGGACGCCCCAGGCCAGCCCCGAGGCACGGCGCCTGAGCGCCCCGCTGTGCAGCCGGATCGCTCACCCGATCCTCCCCCTGACCCCTCTTCCGCAGGTTCGCCCATGCACGCTGCCGACCTCGGCTGGTTCCACGGCTTCGAGGAGCAGCGCCTGAGCGTCGGCGCGGTCACGTTGCGCGTGCGCACGGGCGGGCGGCCGCAGGCCCCGGCCCTGCTGCTGCTGCACGGCTTCCCGCAGACCCACGTGATGTGGCACCGTGTGGCGCGTCACCTGGCACCCCACTTCCAACTGGTGCTGCCGGACCTGCGCGGCTACGGGGATTCCGACAAGCCTGCGGGCGGGCCGGATCATGCCGCTTACAGCAAGCGCGCCATGGCCGGGGATGTGGCCACGCTGATGACGCAGCTGGGTCACAGGCGCTATGCGGTCTGCGGTCACGACCGCGGTGGCCGCGTCGCCCACCGCCTGGCGCTGGACCATCCGCTGGCCGTCAGCCGCCTGTGCCTGCTGGACATCGCCCCCACGCTGGACATGTACGGCGCCACCGACATGGACTTCGCCCGTGCCTATTACCACTGGTTCCACCTGATCCAGCCCGCGCCCCTGCCGGAGAGGATGATCGGCGGCTGCGCGCGTGACTACCTGCACGCCAAGCTGGGGGGCTGGGGCAGCGCCGGCTTGTCCCACCTGGAGCCGCAGGCGCTGGCCGATTACGAGCGCTGCTTCTGCGCGCCCGAGGCCATCCATGCCGCCTGCGAGGACTACCGCGCCGCCGCCGGCATCGACCTCACGCATGACCGCGCTTCGCGCGCGGCCGGCCAGCGTATCGCGTGCGAGTTGCTGGTGCTGTGGGGCGCACGCGGCGTGGTGCAGCGTCTGTTCGATCCGCTGGCGTTGTGGCAGGCTCAGTGCAACGCCCCTGTGCGGGGGCAGGCGCTGCCCTGCGGGCACTTCATTCCTGAAGAGCAGCCCGAGGAAACGGCCCGGGCGCTGCTGCGATTCCTGGGCTGAGAGCGTGTGAACGATTCACGCCCACCGGCCCGTCCTCCCCGCAGCACCTGAGCGGCGCTGAGCCTGCCCGGGAGGCCGCCACATCAGGGTGAGCCCGATGCCGCTCGCGCCGACCCGAGGCTAGGATGCCACGGCGACACACAGGAGGCGGCGCATGACGACAGGGCTCCAGGCGCTGGAACAGTGGTTTCCCCTGCGCAGGCTTGCCTGGCTGCTGTGCGCAGCGGCTTTCGTGGTGATGCTGGCCGGCGCGGCATGGGGCCTGCTGCATCCGCTGTGGGCCTTGCCGCCAGCGCTGCTGACGCTGCTGGGGTGCCGCGATGTGGCCCAGACCCGCCACGCCGTGCTGCGCAACTACCCCGTCATCGGGCACCTGCGCTTCCTGCTGGAGTTCATCCGCCCGGAGCTGCGCCAGTACTTCATCGAGAGCGACAACGAGGCCGCGCCCTTCTCACGCCAGCAGCGCTCGCTGGTGTACCAGCGGGCCAAGGGCCAGGCGGACAAGCGCCCCTTCGGCACGCAACTCGACGTGCAGGCCGCGGGCTACGAGTGGATCAACCACTCCATGGCGCCCACTGACGTGCCCACCCACGACTTCCGCGTGACCATCGGCGCGGGCGGCAGTTCCTGCACCCAGCCCTACGAGGCCAGCGTCTTCAACATCTCCGGCATGAGCTTCGGCGCCCTGTCGGCCCACGCCATCCTGGCGCTCAACGCGGGCGCCAAGCGCGGCGGCTTCGCGCACGACACGGGCGAAGGCTCCATCAGCGTGCACCACCGGCGCCACGGCGGCGACCTGATCTGGCAGGTGGCCTCGGGCTACTTCGGCTGCCGCGACGCCGACGGTCGCTTCAGTGCCGAACGCTTCGCCGAGAACGCGCGCGACCCGCAGGTGCGCATGATCGAGCTCAAGCTCAGCCAGGGCGCCAAGCCAGGCCACGGCGGCGTGCTGCCGGGACCGAAGGTGACGGCCGAGATCGCGCTCGCCCGCGGCGTGCCGCAGGGTGTGGACTGCATCAGCCCGGCGCGGCACAGCGCGTTTTCCACGCCCGTGGAGATGTTGCAGTTCATCGAGCAACTGCGCCGACTCTCGGGCGGCAAGCCCGTGGGCTTCAAGCTGTGCATCGGCCATCCCTGGGAGTGGTTCGCACTGTGCAAGGCCATGCTGCAGACCGGCCTGCTGCCGGACTTCATCGTGGTGGACGGGGCCGAGGGCGGCACGGGCGCGGCGCCGCTGGAGTTCACCGACCATGTGGGCGCGCCGCTGCAGGAAGGGCTGCTGCTCGTGCACAACACCCTGGTGGGGCTGAACCTGCGCGAGCGCATCCGCATCGGCTGCGCGGGCAAGGTGATCGGTGCCTTCGACATCGCGCGGGCCATGGCGCTGGGCGCGGATTGGTGCAACTCGGCGCGCGGCTTCATGTTCGCGCTGGGCTGCATCCAGGCCCAGACCTGCCACACCGGCCAGTGCCCCACGGGGGTGACGACGCAGGACCCGCAGCGCCAGCAGGCGCTGGTGGTGCCCGACAAGGCCGAGCGGGTTTACCGCTTTCACCAGAACACGCTGCACGCCTTGAAGGATCTGGTGCAGGCCGCCGGCTTGCGCCATCCGCGCGAGATCAGCCCGCAGCACATCGTGCGCCGCACCAGCCAGCACCAGGTCCGCCTGCTGGCCAACGAACTCGGCTTCGTGGCGCCGGGCGTGCTGCTGCAGGCCATGGAAGGCCAGGCAGCCTGGCCTTCGGCAGTGTTCAGCCAGTATTGGCCCATGGCGCGGGCGGACTCGTTCGGCCCGGTCGGTACATGAGCACAGGCCCTCAGGCCTGCGCAGATCGGATCAAGCCGGCGCCGTGTCCACGAAAGTCGGTCGGGCGAACAGCTTGTCGGCCAGGCGCGCCAGGTTGTCGTGGCGAGCGCGCCAGTCGATGTAGGGGAACCGGAAGTCCAGGTAACCCAGGGCGCAGCCCGTGGCGATGTCGGCCAGGCTGAAGTGGCTGCCGGCACACCAGGCTTGCTCACCCAGCCCCCGCGACAGGGCTGCCAGGGCCGCGTCCACCCGGCTCATCTGGCGGTCCATCCAGGCCTGCGAGCGCTGGTCGGCGCTGCGCCCGGCCCAGGTGGCCTCCAGGCGCGCCAGGATGCTGGCGTCCAGGATGCCGTCAGCCAGCGCCTCCCAGGTGCGTACCTCGGCGCGCTCGCGTCCTGAGGGCGGGATCAACTTGCCCACGGGAGACAGGGTGTCCAGGTACTCGACGATCACGCGCGAGTCGAAGACCGCCTCGCCGCCTTCCAATACCAGGCAGGGCACCTTGCCCAGCGGGTTGGAGGCCAGGATGTCATCCTTGTTCCAGACATCTTCCACCACCATCTGACAATCGAGCTTCTTTTCCGCCATGACGATGCGCACCTTGCGCACGTAAGGGCTGGTCATCGAACCGATCAGTTTCATCGACATGAGGGCATGGTCTGGGTTGCTCACGAAAGATTCTAGGGGGCAGCGCCTGCGCTGGCAGACAGCTCGGCTGGACCCGCTGCAGGCTCAGGATGACATCGGCCGTGTGAAGTCCACGCTCGATGCGGGCCGGCCGGGCAGATGCAGTTCGGTGCGCGAGGGCAGCGAGCGCGCCAGCACACGGCCCTGACGCACCACCAGCAGGCGATGGGCCCGCAGGCGCAGGGCCTCTTGCGGCGAGCGCGCCTGCAGCAGCACGAAATCGGCGCGGCAGCCTGCTTCCAGCCCGTAGCCCTGCAGGCCCAGGATGCGCGCGGGGTTCACGGTCACGGCGTCGAAGCAGGCCCGCATCCCGTCCTGCGAGGTCATCTGCGCCACGTGCAGGCCCATGCTGGCCACCTCCAGCATGTCGCCCGAACCCAGCGCGTACCAGGGGTCCATCACGCAATCGTGGCCGAAGGCGACGTGGAGGCCCGCGGCCATCAACTCCGGCACGCGCGTCATGCCGCGGCGCCTGGGGTAGCTGTCATGGCGGCCCTGCAGCGTGATGTTGATGAGCGGATTGGCCACGGCCGACAGGCCCGCCTCGGCCATCAGCGGTATCAGCTTGCTGACGTAGTAGTTGTCCATGGAGTGCATGGACGTCAGGTGCGAGCCGTTCACCCGGCCGTGCAGTTTGAGACGGTGCGCGTGCAGGGCCAGCGTCTCCACATGGCGTGACATCGGGTCGTCGCTCTCGTCGCAGTGCATGTCCACGCGCAGGCCCCGCGCGGCAGCGATCTCGCACAGGATGCGCACGCTCTCGGCCCCGTCGGCCATGGTGCGCTCGAAATGCGGGATGCCGCCCACGACGTCCACGCCCATGTCCAGCGCACGCTCCAGGTTGCGCAGGGCGGTCGGGCTGCGCAGCAGACCGTCCTGAGGAAAGGCGACGAGTTGCAGGTCCAGGTACGGCCGCACCCGCTCCTTCACGTGCAGCAGTGCTTCCACGGCCAGCAACCGGTCATCACACACGTCCACATGCGAGCGAATGGCCAGCATGCCCTTGGCCACGGCCCAATCGCAGTAGGTCAGGGCGCGCTCCACCAGGGCCTCCTGCGTCAGCAGCGGCTTGAGTTCCCCCCACAGCGCAATGCCTTCCAGCAAGGTGCCGCTGCGGTTCACCCGCGGCAGGCCATGGCTGAGCGTGGCGTCCATGTGGAAGTGCGCATCCACGAAAGGCGGCGACAGCAGGAAGCCCTGCGCATCGACGATCTCCACGCCCGCAGGTGCCGGCAGGTGCGGGCCCACGGCGGCGATGCGGCCGTCCTGCACCAGCACGTCGATGTCGGTGCGCCCGTCGGGCAGGGTGGCGTGGCGGATCAGCATGGTGCGAATTCCAAAGCAAAGGGCCGCTCGGCGGCGGCCCCTTTTTTGGTCAGCCGTGGCACGGGAGCGCCCAGGATACGCCGCCCCCGGACAGAGTTCAGGGATAGAAGTCGAACAGGTCGCCCAGGGCCACGCCCTCACGCCGGGGATCGGCGCCGCCGTCGTAGACCTTGGTGCCGACGCCGCTGGTGCGGGCCACGATGGTGGAGATGCCGCTGGACTGGGCGGCCAGGTTGACCGTGTGGCCCAGGGCCCGCAGCCCCGTGACCAGGGGGTCGTCGTTGCCGCTGTTGGCCACGTTGACGTTGGGATGCTCGCCACCCACGTTGGTGGTGGGGCTGTTGGCCGCGCCGAAGGCGATCATCGAGGTGGCCTGCTGCGCGTTCAGGCCCCAGTCCAGCACGCCCACCAGCGTCTTGGTCACGAACTGGATGATGGTGGAGCCGCCGGGCGAGCCGGTGGCCATGAGGAACTCGCCGCGCTGTCCGCCCGATTGCTGGAACACGAGGGTGGGGGCCATGGAACTGCGTGGGCGCTTGCCGGCGGCCACCCGGTTGGCGATGGGCAGGTTTTGCGCGTCGGTGGGCGTGGCCGAGAAGTCGGTGAGCTGGTTGTTAAGCAGGAAACCGCCCTTGGTCATGTGGAAGGACCCGAAGCCGGACTCCACCGTGGTGGTCATGGACACCACGTTGCCGGCCTTGTCGACGATGGAGAAATGGGTCGTTCCGTTGTCAGTGGCCGGGCCATGCTGCCCGTTGCTCGTGGGCCCGAGCACGCCCGCCTTGGCCGTACCCATGCTGCGGCTGGAGTTGATCAGCGCCGCACGCGACTTCAGATAGTTCTTGTCCAGCATGGCCGCCGGGCTGCCGCCGGGCAGGGGTACGAAGTC
>JBJTZN010000116.1:0-31925 GCA_046087245.1 Rubrivivax sp. | reverse complement strand
CACCGGTGGAATCCACCACGCGCGGGTCGTCGGGCATGAAAGGCAGGTGCACGGCCTGGGAACCGGCCGCCACGATGCAGCGCTTGAAGGCCACGACCTTCTGGGCGCCGGTCTTGTCCTGGCCGGTGCCCGCGGTCTCTTCCACCACCACATGGTTGGGGCCCACGAAGGCGCCGTAGCCGCGTACGGTGGTCACCTTGCGCATCTTGGCCATGGCCGCCAGACCGCCCGTGAGCTTGCCGATGACCTTTTCCTTGTGGCCGCGCAGCTTGTCGATGTTCAGTTGCGGCGCGCCGAACGCCACTCCCAGGTCGGCCATGTGGCTGACCTCGTCCATCACGGCCGCCACATGCAGCAAGGCCTTGGACGGGATGCAGCCCACGTTCAGGCACACGCCGCCGAGTGTCGCGTAGCGCTCGACGAGCACCACCTTCAGGCCCAGATCGGCGGCACGGAAAGCGGCGGAGTAGCCGCCGGGGCCGGCCCCCAGCACGAGCAGATCGCACTCGAGATCGGCCGTGCCGGTGAAGCTGGCTGCAGCAGTCGCCACCACGGGCGCTGACGCTGCGGCCGCGGCGCTAGCGCTTGGCGGTGATGGAACCGAAGCTGCAGCGGCCGCAGGAGCGGCCGCAGGCGCGCTGGGCGCTGGCGCCGCGGGGGGTGTCGGGGCCGACACGGCCTCACCGGCCACCTCCAGCGACAGCACCACCGAGCCCTCGCTGACCATGTCGCCGAGCTTGACCTTGAGTTCGGTCACCACGCCGGCGTGGGACGACGGAATCTCCATCGAGGCCTTGTCGGACTCGACCGTGATGAGCGACTGCTCCACCTTGATGGTGTCGCCAGGCTTGACCAGCACCTCGATGATGGCCACTTCCTTGAAGTCGCCGATGTCGGGCACCTTGATATCGATGATGGACATGTTCAAGCCTCCCGCCGAGCCGCCTCAAGGGAGGCTTGCGCCCCCTCGGGGGGCAGCGAACGAATGTGAGCGTGGGGGTCCATGTCAAGCCTCCCGCCGAGCCGCCTCAAGGGAGGCTTGCGCCCCCTCGGGGGGCAGCGAACGAATGTGAGCGTGGGGGTTCATGGTCCGCCCCCTTACAGCAGCACCCGGCGGAAGTCCGCCAGGATCTGGCCCAGATAGGCGTTGAAGCGGGCGGCTGCGGCGCCGTCGATCACGCGGTGGTCCCAGGTCAACGACAAGGGCAGCATCAGGCGCGGCACGAACTGCTTGCCGTCCCACTTCGGGGCCATCTCGCTCTTGCACACCCCGAGGATGGCCACCTCGGGCGCATTGATGATGGGCGTGAAGTAGCGCCCGCCGATGCCCCCCAGGCTGCTGATGGTGAAGGTGGCACCCGACATGTCCGCCGGACCCAGCTTGCCCTCGCGGGCCTTGGCGGCCAGCTCGGACATTTCCTTGCTGATGGCCAGCACGCCCTTTTGGTCGGCGTTCTTGATCACCGGCACCACCAGCCCGTTGGGCGTGTCCGCGGCAAAGCCGATGTGCCAGTACTGCTTGTAGACCAGCGCGTCGCCATCCAGGCTGCTGTTGAACTCCGGGAACTTCTTGAGCGCCGCCACGCAGGCCTTGATGAGGAGGGCCAGCATCGTGACCTTGACGCCGATCTTCTCGTGCTCCTTGTTGGTCGACACACGGAAGGCCTCGAGTTCGGTGATGTCGGCGTCGTCGTGGTTGGTGACGGCCGGGATCATCACGGCGTTGCGCAGCAGGTTGGCGCCGCTGATCTTCTTGATGCGACCCAGCTCCTTGCGCTCGATGGGGCCGAACTTGGCGAAGTCCACCTTGGGCCAGGGGATCAGACCCAACTCCGCGCCGGCCCCGCCCGCCCCGGCAGCAGGGTTCGACTTGGCCACGGCCGCTGCCACGGAAGCCGAAATGGCCAGTGTCTGCGCGGTCCCGGCCATCACCGCCTTGGTGAAGGCCTGCACATCGTCCTGGGTGATGCGACCCTTGGGCCCCGTGCCCTGGACTTCCTGCAAAGGCACCCCGAGCTCGCGCGCGAAGCGGCGCACGGAGGGTGAGGCGTGGGGAAGCCCCAGCGCCAGCGCGGCAGCGGGCTGGTGGTGCTGCGCGCTGACGGCCGGGGCGGCTGCAGGGGCTTCGCCGGGCGCGGGAACGGATGCGGGGGCGGCCGCCACGGGCTCGGGCAACGGCGCAAGGACTGCCGCGGCCACTGGCGCGGGAGCCGCGGTGACGGAAGCCGGGGAAGATGCCGGAGATGGGGCCGGAGATGGGGCCGGGGCCGTGGCGCTGTCAGCCGCCTCCAGCATCAGCACCAGCGAACCTTGGTTCACGACATCGCCCACGGCGACCTTGAGCTCCCGGACCACGCCGGCATGCGATGAAGGAATCTCCATCGACGCCTTGTCGCTCTCCACCGTGACCAGCGATTGATCGACCTTCACCGCGTCGCCGGGCTGGACCAGCAGCTCGATCACTGCCACGTCCTTGAAGTCGCCGATGTCCGGGACCTTGACTTCGACCAGGGCCATGTCCTGTTCTCCTTGAAGTGTGTGCAGGGTCGGCGCCGGTTCAGGCGTACAACGGGTTGAGCTTGTCGGCGTCGATGCCGTACTTGCGAATGGCCTCGGCCACCTTGGCCACAGGCACCGCACCATCTTCGGCCAGCGCCTTCAGCGCTGCCACGACGATGTAGTGGCGGTTGACCTCGAAGTGCTCACGCAGCCTGCTGCGGAAGTCGCTGCGGCCGAATCCGTCGGTGCCCAGCACCTTGTAGCTGCGACCCTTGGGGATGAAGGCGCGGATCTGCTCGGCGTAGTTCTTCATGTAGTCCGTGGAAGCTACCACCGGGCCAGCATGGCCCGCCAGTTGCTGCTCCACGAAGGACACGCGGGGCGTCTCGGCGGGGTGCAGCAGATTCCAGCGCTCGCAGTCCTGACCGTCGCGGGCCAGCTCGTTGAAGCTCGGGCAGCTGAACACGTTGGCCGCCACGCCCCAGTCCCCTGCCAGCAGCTTGCGGGCCTCCATGCTCTCTCGCAGGATGGTGCCGCTGCCCAGCAGGTTCACGCGCGGGGCACGCTTGGCACCCTCGCCTTCCTCCAGCAGGTACATGCCCCTGATGATCTGCTCCTCGGTGCCGGGCCTGAGCCCGGGCATGGGGTAGTTCTCGTTGAGCAGCGTGAGGTAGTAATACACGTTGTCCTGCTTCTCCACCATGCGCTTCAGTCCGTGGTGCAGGATCACCCCCACCTCATGCGCGAAGCTGGGGTCGTAGCTGATGCAGTTGGGGATGGTGCCGGCCAGGATGTGGCTGTGCCCGTCCTCATGCTGCAGGCCCTCGCCATTGAGCGTGGTGCGCCCGGAGGTGCCTCCGAGCAGGAAACCGCGCGCCTGCATGTCGCCGGCGGCCCAGGCGAGGTCGCCGATGCGCTGGAAGCCGAACATCGAGTAGTAGATGTAGAACGGCACCATGATGCGGTTGTTCGTCGAGTAAGACGTCGCCGCGGCGATCCAGCTGCTCATGCCGCCGGCCTCGTTGATGCCCTCCTGCAGGATCTGCCCCGCCTTGTCCTCGCGGTAGTACATGACCTGGTCCTTGTCGACCGGGGTGTACTTCTGCCCCTCGGGGTTGTAGATGCCGATCTGGCGGAACAGGCCTTCCATGCCGAAGGTGCGCGCCTCGTCCACCAGGATGGGCACCACGCGCGGGCCCAGGGCCTGGTCGCGCAGCAATTGCGTCAGGAATCGTACATAGGCTTGCGTGGTGCTGATCTCGCGGCCGGGAGCGGTAGGTTCCAGCACGGCCTTGAAGGTTTCGAGCGCAGGCACGGTGAAGCTCTCGTCGGCCTTGGTACGCCGGTGGGGCAGGTAACCGCCCAGGGCCTTGCGGCGCTCGTGCAGGTACCGCATCTCCGGCGTGTCGTCAGCCGGCTTGTAGAACGGAATCTTCGGCAGCTCGCTGTCGGGGATGGGGATGTTGAAGCGGTCTCGGAAGTGGCGGATGTCGTCGTCGCTGAGCTTCTTGGCCTGGTGCGCCGTGTTCTTGCCCTCCCCCGCCTTGCCCATGCCCCAGCCCTTCACGGTCTTGACCAGCAGCACGGTGGGCTGTCCCTGGGCACTGTTGGCGCGGTGGAAGGCGGCATAGACCTTGGCCGCGTCATGGCCGCCTCGGCGCAGGGCCCAGATGTCTTCGTCACTCATCTTGGACACCATCTCCAGGGTGCGTGCATCGCGACCGAAGAAGTGCTTGCGCACGAAGGCGCCATCATTGGCCTTGAAGGCCTGGTAGTCGCCGTCCAGCGTGTCCAGCATCACCTGGCGCAGCGTGCCTTCCTTGTCGCGGGCCAGCAGCGGATCCCAGTTGCCTCCCCAGATCAGCTTGATGACGTTCCAGCCCGAACCCCGGAACTCGCCTTCGAGTTCCTGGATGATCTTGCCGTTGCCCCGAACCGGTCCGTCCAGGCGCTGCAGATTGCAGTTGATGACGAAAATGAGGTTGTCGAGTTTCTCGCGCGCGGCCAGGCTGATGGCGCCCAGGCTCTCGGGTTCATCCATCTCGCCGTCGCCGCAGAACACCCAGACCTTGCGCTTGGCCGTGTCGGCGATGCCCCGGGCATGCAGGTACTTCAGGAACCGCGCCTGGTAGATGGCCATGAGGGGGCCGAGGCCCATCGAGACGGTGGGGAACTGCCAGAACTCGGGCATGAGCTTGGGATGCGGGTAGCTCGACAACCCCTTGCCGCCCACTTCCTGACGGAAGTTCAGCATCTGCTCCTCGGAAATGCGCCCCTCCAGGAAGGCGCGGGCATAGACACCCGGCGCACTGTGGCCCTGGATGTAGAGCAGATCGCCGCCATGCCCGTTGCCATCGGCGTGCCAGAAGTGGTTGAAGCCGGCAGCGAACATGTGCGCCAACGACGCGAAGGAACTGATGTGCCCCCCTAGATCGCCGCCGTCGGCGGGGTCCAGGCGGTTGGCCTTGACCACCATGGCCATGGCGTTCCACCGCATGTAGGCCCTCAGGCGCCCTTCGAGCTCCAGGTTGCCGGGGCTGTGCTCCTCTTGGTCGGGCTCGATGGTGTTGACATAGCCCGTGTTCGCGGAAAAAGGCATGTCCACGCTGTGCTGCCGCGCTTCTTCGAGCAATTGCTCCAGCAGGAAGTGCGCGCGGTCCGGCCCCTCGGCCTCGATGACAGCAGTCAATGCATCGAGCCACTCCCGGGTCTCCTGGGCATCGACGTCCAGGGCGGTGGCGGCATCGGGGGGGGCGGGTACGTCGGACATGACACGGTCTCCTGTCTTGGCATCGTTGCGCTCCGAAGTTTGGCACAGATCGACTATTTTTCAAATAGTGACTATTGTTTCCACATAGTGGAATAGGGAGCAGCCAAAAAACTAGCGCTCCCGCCATCTTCGTGACACCAGGATAATTCCCCGATGCAAACCCGCGCCGCCGTGCAGACACCTGGGGCCTTGTGGCCTGCGCGGCTCAGCCGGCTGGCGGCCCGGTGGTGGGGCCGGCTACCGCCTTCCCGCCAGGACCGTCTGGCCACCATCGGGCCGCTGGTGTCGGTGGTGCTCTTCCTGGCGGCCATCACCAGCGCGTTCTGGTACCTGCGACAGGAGGAGATGAGCCGGGAGCTCGAGTCGGTGGTGCGCGACACCGAGATCACCCAGCAGCGTGTGGGCTTGCGACTGATCGAAAACCAGGAGCAGTTGGTGCGGCTGGCGCGGGAACTGGTCGCGCGCGAGATCAGCAGCCCGGAGTTCAGCCAGCAAGCCCAAACGCTGGCCAGCGACCGCCCCGAGATCACCCACATCACCTGGTTGAGTGCGCGCCGGGCTGTGCGCGCCACGCTGCGGGGCCCGCCGATGCAGGGTGAGGTCGACCCGCCCGGACAGTGGCCTGGGCTGACCCTGCCTGTGGCGGGCTCCAGCCATGCCAGCGAGGCGGCATTCACTGCTGCCCGCGAACGCCGTCAGCCTGCGTACTCCGAGCCCTTCAACGACCCCGCGGGCCATCCCGTCTTCCAGCTGCACGTGCCCCTGATCGACCGCGGGACCTTCGCCGGCTCGCTGGTGGCCGAGTACTCGGTGCCCACGCTGGTATGGCGCCTGGTGCCGGCCGACGTGGCGCTGCGCCACCGCATCACGGCGCTGGGTTCGGACTCCACCGCGCTGGCCAGCACCAGCACCCCCATGCCCGGACGTGAGCGCGAACGCGGCGCGCTGGTGCATGACCTGCCCCTGACCCCGGCGCTCAACGGCATCATCCTGCGCGGCGAAGGCTGGCGCACCTCCATCGGCCTGATCAGCAACACCCTGTTCTGGATGGTCGTGGCACTGTCGATCCTGACCCTGTGGATGCTGCTGGGCACCTGGAGGCACATGCGCCGTCGCGCCCAGATCCAGGCCGCGTTGGTGCAGGAGACCCAGTTCCGCCGCGCCATGGAGAACTCCATGCTGACGGGGATGCGCGCGCTGGACATGGAGGGCCGCATCACTTACGTGAACGCCGCTTTCTGCCAGATGAGCGGGTTTTCCGAAGGTGAATTGCTGGGGCGCAAGCCGCCCTACCCCTACTGGCCGCCGGACCGCATCGAGGAGAACAACCGGCTGTTGCTGCAGGAGATGCAGGGGCGCAGCCCTGCGGGCGGCATCGAGGTTCGCCTGATGCGCAGGGACGGCCAGCAGTTCGACGCACGCATGTACGTCTCGCCCTTGATCGACCCCAAAGGCCAGCAGACGGGCTGGATGACCTCGATGACCAACATCACCGAGGCCAAGCGCATCCGCGATCAGCTCTCCGCCTCGCACGAGCGATTCACCACCGTGCTGGAGGGCCTGGACGCCTCGGTGTCGGTGCTGTCGGTGCAGCAGGCTGACCTGCTGTTCGCCAACCGGTCCTACCGCCTGTGGTTCGGCGCCGAAGCCCGCGGACATGCGCTGTTGACAGCCGGCCATGCGCAGGCGCCGTTCGAGCACGACCCGGAGGACGACCTGGACTCGATGTCCGGCCTGCCGGTCCAGGAACTGACCGAGTCGTCAGGCGATCTGCGCGAAGTCTTCGTGGAGTCGCTGAACAAGTGGTTCGACGTGCGCTCGCGCTATCTGCAATGGACCGACGGGCGGCTGGCCCAGATGGTGATTGCCACCGACATCACGGCGCGCCTGCGCGCCGAGGAGCAGGCCAAGCTGCAGGCGGAGAAGGCGGCCGTCACCAGCCGGCTCATGACCATGGGCGAAATGGCGTCCTCCGTGGCGCATGAGCTCAACCAGCCCCTGACCGCCATCACCAATTACTGCAACGGGATGGTGTCGCGGGTGACCGCCGAAACCATCGACAAGCAGGACCTCGTCGCCGCCCTGCGCAAGACGGCCAACCAGGCCGAGCGTGCAGGACACATCATCCACCGCATACGCTCCTTCGTGAAGCGCAGCGAGCCCCAGCGTCAGCCGTCCGATGCGCGCACGATCGTCGAGAACGCCGTGGAGCTGGCCGGCATCGAACTGCGGCGCAGGCAGGTGGCCATCCGCACCTACGTCGCGCAACGCCTGCCTACTCTGCAGGTCGACCCCATCCTGATCGAACAGGTGTTGATGAATCTGATGAAGAACGCCGCCGAGGCCATCGACGCGGCGCAACTGCCGGCATCGCGACGCCACATCGAGCTCCGAGTGGTTCCGCGCCATTCGCGGGAGGAAGGCGGCACCATCGAGTTCAGCGTCACCGATGCGGGTCCGGGCATACCGGAGGAAGTGTTGTCGCGCCTGTACGAGGCTTTCTTTTCCACCAAGGCCGAGGGCCTGGGCATCGGCCTGTCGCTTTGCCGCTCGATCGTGGAGTCGCACAGAGGCCGGATGAAGGCCCAGAACCTCTACAATGCCGGGGCCATTGTGGGCTGCAGGTTTGCGTTCTCGCTGCCCGTGGAACTCCCCGGCAGAACCGACTTGGCTCAGCCGCAGCCTGCCGAGCCCGACACCTCCCTGGAAATGACCGCCCAGACCACGTCATGAGCCTGATCCCGAAGAAAGGAACCGTGTACGTCGTCGATGACGACGAGGCGGTGCGAGATTCCCTGCAGTGGCTGCTGGAAGGCAAGGACTACCGGGTGAAGTGCTTCGATTCCTCGGAATCCTTTCTTGCGCGTTTCGACCCCCGCGAGGTAGCCTGCCTGATCGCCGACATCCGCATGGACGGCATGAGCGGCCTGGAATTGCAGGACCGGCTGATCGAGCGACGCAGTCCGCTGCCCGTGGTGTTCATCACCGGTCACGGCGATGTGCCCATGGCCGTGACCACGATGAAGAAGGGTGCGATGGACTTCATCGAGAAGCCCTTCAAGCAAGAAGAGCTCCTGGGTCTGGTGGAGCGCATGCTCGATCAGGCGCGTGACGCCTTCAGCCTGCACCAGGAGGCCGTCAGCCGCGAGGCCCTGCTGGGTCGGCTGACCACACGCGAGGCGCAGGTGCTGGAGCGCATCGTGGCCGGACGCCTGAACAAGCAGATCGCCGATGACCTGGGCATCAGCATCAAGACCGTGGAAGCCCACCGCGCCAACATCATGGAAAAGCTCAACGCCAACACGGTGGCCGATCTGCTGAAGATTGCCCTGGGCGCCGTTCCCAAGTCCTGATGTCCCTCATCCCTCGAAGGCCGCTGATCCCAGCGGCCTTCTTCATTGCGGAGTCCCTGTGACAGCCAAGATCATCGACGGTGTGGAGTTGTCACGCGAACTGCGTGAAGACCTGGGCCAACGCGTGCAGGCACTGGCTGCCCGCGGCCGGCGCCCGGGGCTGGCCGTGATCCTGGTGGGCGAAGACCCTGCCAGCGCCGTGTACGTGCGCAACAAGGTCAAGGCCTGCGAGGCCCTTGGTCTGCGTTCGGCGCTGGAGAGGTACGAGGCCGGCCTGACCGAGGCGGAACTGCTCGCACGCATCCGCGCGCTCAACGCCGACCCGACCATCCACGGCATCCTGGTGCAGATGCCCCTGCCCCGCCACATCGACCCGCACCGCGTCATCCAGGCCATTGATGTGCGCAAGGACGTCGATGGCTTCTCGACCTTGTCGGCCGGCGAACTCATGAGCGGGCTGCCGGGATTTCGGCCCTGCACACCCTACGGCTGCATGAAGCTCATCGAGAGCACCGGTCTGGACATCCGCGGCCGGCATGCGGTGGTCGTCGGCCGCAGCAACACCGTGGGCAAGCCCATGGCGCTGCTGCTGCTGCAGGCCCATGCCACCGTGACCGTGTGCCACAGTGCCACGCCGGACCTGGGCGCCCACACGCGCCGCGCCGATATCCTGGTGGCAGCGGTGGGGCGGCGCCACACCGTCACGCCCGACATGGTCCAGCCCGGCGCGGTGGTGATCGACGTCGGCATCAACCGCAACGCGCAGGGCAAGCTGCAAGGGGACGTGGACTTCGAAGGCGTGCGCGAAGTGGCGGGCTGGATCACCCCCGTTCCTGGCGGGGTCGGCCCCATGACCATCACCATGCTGCTGGCCAACACCGTGCAGGCTGCCGAGGGCAGCCTGCAGGCTGCGTGACCAGGCCTCATCCATCACCCCCCGCCATGTACACCGACCTGCCTTCTGCACCCAATCCCCTGCTGGACTTCGGGCACGCACCGGCCTTCCACCGCATCCGGGCCGAGCACGTCAAGCCTGCGATCGACGCCTTGCTGGGTGAGGCGAACCAGGCGCTGGAGCGCGCAGTAGGCCCCGAGGTCGCGCCAGCGTTCGATGCCCTGTCGGCGGTGCTGGACGTGGCCACCGAGCGGCTGGACCGCGCCTGGGGCCTGGTGGGGCACCTGCATGCCGTGGCGGACACCCCGGAGATTCGGGCTGCCTACAGCGGCAGCCTGGGCGCCGTCACCGCCTTTCACACCAGGCTGTCTTCGGACCAGCGCTTGCTGCAGCGCTACCGCGAGGTGCGCGAACAGGACCCCACGCTGACCCCTGCGCGCCGCCACGCGCTGGACCTGGCCCTGCAGGACTTCGAGCTGTCGGGTGCCCTGCTCGAGGGTGCTGCCAGGCAACGCTTCGCCGAGATCCGCGCGCGCCGGGCCGAGTTGTCGCAGCAGTTTTCCGAACACGTGCTCGATGCCACCGACGCCTTCTGCCTGGACGTACCCGAGACGCAACTGGACGGCCTGCCCGCCGATGCACGCGCTGCCGCGCGACAGGCCGCCCAGGCGGCGGGCGTCCAGGGTTGCCGCCTGACCCTGCACGCGCCCTGCTACCTGCCCGTCATGCAGCATGTGCACGAGCGCAGCGTGCGCCAGGCGCTGTACCGGGCCTATGTCACCCGGGCCAGCGAGCACGGGCCGCCGGCCCAGGACAACACCGCCGTCATCCAGGAACTGCTGGCGCTCAAGCAGGAGGAGGCGCGGCTGCTGCAGCGCGACAACTACGCCCAGGTGTCACTTGCCCCCAAGATGGCCGGCAGCCCGCAGGAGGTGCTGCAATTCCTGCGCCTGCTGGCGCAGCGTGCCCGAGCATCGGCGCGCAAGGATGTCGAGGAACTCCAGGCCTTCGCCCGTACCGAACTGGGCCTGCCCGATCTGCAGGCCTGGGACGTGCCCTACGCCAGTGAGCGCCTGCGCGAGGCGCGCTACGCGTACAGCGAGGAGGAGGTCCGCGCCTATTTCACCCTGCCGCACGTGCTGCGGGGCCTGTTCGAGATCATCCAGACGATTTTTCGAGTGCGCATCGTCGACGATCAGGCGCCTGTGTGGCACGACAGCGTGAAGGTGTACCGCATCGAGCGGCCCGCGGACCGCCCCGGCGATGCCCCGCCCGTCACCGTGGCGCACTTCTACCTGGACCTGCACGCGCGTGCAGGCAAGAGCCCGGGCGCCTGGATGAGTGACGCACGCTCGCGCTGGCGCCGGCCCGACGCCGCGGGCGGGCTGCAAACGCCTGTGGCGCACCTGATCTGCAACTTCGCGTCTGCGCAGGACGGCCGGCCGGCGCTGCTGACCCACGACGACGTGATCACGCTGTTCCACGAATTCGGCCATGGCCTGCACCACATGCTGACGAAAGTGGAAGACCTTGCGGTCTCTGGCATCGCCGGGGTGGAGTGGGATGCGGTGGAACTTCCCAGCCAGTTCATGGAGAACTTCTGCTGGGAGTGGAGCGTGCTGCGCCGCCTGACCGCGCATGTGGACACGGGCGAGGCGCTGCCACGCGAATTGTTCGACAAGTTGCTGGCAGCCAAGAACTTCCACAGCGGTCTGGCCACCCTGCGCCAGATCGAGTACGCCCTGTTCGACATGCGCCTGCATGCAGAGCCCGGCAGCCAGGCCGACGTGCAAGGAGTGATGGACCAGGTGCGCACCGAGGTGGCGGTGCTGCACCCGCCGGCGTTCAACCGTTTCCAGAACGCCTTCTCCCACATCTTCGGCGGGGGCTACGCGGCGGGTTACTACAGCTACAAATGGGCCGAGGTCCTCAGTGCCGACGCCTGGAGCGCTTTCGAGGAGACGGATCCGCTGGACGCGACCACCGGCCAGCGCTTCCTGCAGGAAGTGCTGGAGGTCGGCGGCAGCCGGCCCGCCCTGCACAGCTTCAAGGCCTTTCGCGGTCGCGAACCTCGCATCGACGCGCTGCTGCGGCACCAGGGCTTGGTCTGATGCCCTCCCGCCTTGCGGCTAGGGCACCAGATGACGCTTGAGCCCGCCCACTGCCCATGACCCTGAGGCCACGGAGGCCCCGACCACCCAGAACAAGGCGCTGGCCCCCACGGCCACACCCGCGGCGCCGAACATGAGCGGCATGAGCGTGCTGGACAAGTTGATGGCCATGGACCGGAAGGCCAGCGTCTCGCCGTGGCGGTTGTCGGGCGTGAGGTGATGCAAGGTGGACATCACCATCGGCTGGGTACAGCCCAAGGTGATGCCCAGCAGCACGGCGCACACGCCCAACTGCCAAGGGCTCGTGGCCAGTGGGTACAGGGCAAAGATGGCCCCCGTGCCCACCATGGCCCAGCGGATCACGGCCGTCTCCTCCATGCGGTGTGCCAGGACGGGGATGGCCAGGCGGATCGCGCTCACGCTGAGCGTGAAGCTGCCCAGGATCAGACCGATGGTGGAAGCACTGAACCCCCGGTCGTGCCCGATGATGGGCAGCGCAAAGGAGTGCACGTCCCAGCATGTGGACAGCAGCCAGTTGGCCAGCAGCAACCGCTTCATGCCCGGTGCAGCCAACAGGCTCCACGCGCTGGTCGACCGGGCCGGGCGGGCGGCGCCCGCGGACCGGGGCATGGGGGGCACCTTTCGCGCGCTCCACAGCGTCAACCCGATGAGCGGGAACATCAGGGCATAGGCCGCTGCGAAGCCGGCCCAGTCGATCATGAAGCCCAGGGCCACCGGTCCCACCACGTTCGCGAAGGAAGGGGCCACGCCCAGCCAACTGAAGATGCGCACGCGCTCCGTACTGTCACGCGAGGCCAGGCCTGCCGTGCGCTGGATGGCCAGCATGCCGATGTTGGTGCCGCTGCCGCACAGGGTGGCCGACAGGCACAGCAAGCCAAAGTGCAGCGGTCCCTCCAGGAAGGTGGAACCCAGCGCACACACCGCGCCCAGCAGCGACAACAGCACGGCAATGCCCACAGGGCGGTGGTATCCGTGGCGGTCGGCCAGGCGCCCGGCGGGCATGGCCAGCAGCACAGGCGCGGCGGCAAACAAGGCCATCAGCAACCCCACCGACCAGGCGCTGTAGCCTTCGCGCAGGGTCTGCAACGGGGCCGCCAGCCTGAGGCCAGCCATGGCCGCGTGGATGCCCACCTGCCCGACCACCAGCGCCACCAAGGTGCGTCCTGCCAGATGGTGCGCCGGGCCGGCGCGGGCGACTTCGGGCTCAGACACGGGCGGCGCCGCCGTCGTCCATGCGCTCGTCCTCGGCTTCGGCTCCGGCCTCCAGCGACCCGGGCAGCAGAGCCTGGGTCTGCGCCTCGGGCAGCGACTCCACGCCGCGCAGTTGACGGGCCATGGCCCGCGTGCGCACCTCGGCCAGATCGATGCTGCTGGTGGCCTCCGCGAGCTTCTTGCGCGTCTTGGCCAGCACCTCGCCGAACTTGCCGAATTCGGTCTTGACCGCGCCCAGCACCTGCCAGACCTCGGCGCTGCGCTTCTCCAGGGCCAGGGTGCGAAAGCCCATCTGCAGGCTCGACAGCGTGGCCAGCAGCGTGGTCGGGCCCGCCAGCATGACCTTGAACTCGCGCTGCAGCGCCTCCAGCAGCCCCGGGCGGCGCAGCGCCTCGGCGTACAGGCCCTCGGTGGGTACGAAGAGGATGCCGAAGTCGGTGGTGTGCGGCGGCGCGACATACTTGTCGCGGATGGTGCGGGCTTCCTTGCGCAGCTGCGCCTCGATGCCCTTGGCCGCGGCCTCCACGGCCTGCGGATCGGCGCGCTCCTGGGCGTCGAGCAGGCGCTCGTAGTCCTCACGCGGGAACTTGGCGTCGATGGGCAACCACAGCGGCACGCCATCGCTGCGCTGGCCCGGCAGGCGGATGGCGAATTCCACGCGCTCGTTGCTGCCCGGCACCGTGGCCACGTTGGCGGCGTATTGCTCGGGCGTGAACACCTGCTCCAGCAGGCCGGCCAGCTGAGTCTCGCCGAAGATGCCGCGGGTCTTGACGTTGTTCAGCACGCGGTTGAGCGAGCCCACGTCACGCGCCAGCGTCTGCATCTCGCCCAGGCCCTTGTGAACCTGTTCCAGCCGGTCGGCCACCTGCTTGAAACTCTCGCCCAGGCGCTGCTCCAGCGTGGCGTGCAGCTTCTCGTCCACCGTCGCGCGCATCTGCTCGAGCTTGCGCTCGTTGCCTTCCTGCAGGGTCTTCAGTTGTTCCTGTACCGCACTGCGTACCTCGCCCAGGCGCTGCTCGTTGCGCAGCGACAGGTGGCCCAGCTGCTCGTTCTGCGTGCGGGAGGCCTCCGCCCCCTGGGCCAGCAGGGTCTGCTGAAAGCCGGCGAGGTCGGCACGCGAGGCCTGCGCCTGGCGGCCCAGTTCATGACGCAGCTCGCGCTCCAGCCGCTCCATCTGCGCCAGGGCTTCGGCGTGTCGGCGCTCGTGGGCGCCGCCATCGCCGCGGCCGCTTCTCAGCCACAGCCCTGCCAGCACCAGCAGGTTCACCGCGGCCAAGGTGACCAGCGCAAGCGTCCAGGCGTTCGTCGTCATGCGGGGCGCAGCGGCAACACCTGCGGGTTGAGGGGGGTGGGTGGCGCGCCACCCGTGAGCGCCGCGATCAGGTTGTCCGCCGCCAGCTCGGCCATGGCCCGGCGCGTGGTCACGGTGGCGCTGGCGATGTGCGGCGTGAGCACCACGTTGGGCACTGTCAGCAGGTCCGGGTGCACCTGGGGCTCGCCCTCGAACACGTCCAGCCCGGCCGCTGCAATGCGGCGCTCGCGCAAGGCCACGGCCAGCGCGGCGTCGTCGACGATGCCGCCCCGGGCCACGTTGGTGAGTGTGGCCGTGGGCTTCATCTGCGCCAGTTCGGCCGCACCGATGGCGTGGTGGCTGCTGGCCGAGTACGGCAGCACCAGCACCAGGTGGTCAGCCTCGCGCAGCAGCGTGGCCTTGTCCACGTAACGCGCCCCCAGCGGAGCCTCCTGATCAGCGGCCAGGCGGGAGCGGTTGTGATAGATCACCTTCATGCCAAAGCCCAGCGCACCGCGCCGTGCGATGGCCTGGCCGATGCGGCCCATGCCCAGGATGCCCAGCGTGGCGCCGTGGACGTCGCTGCCGGTGAACATGTCGTAGGCCCAGCGGGTCCAGTCTCCGCGGCGCAGGAAATGCTCGCTCTCGGCCATGCGCCGTGCCGTGGCCATCATCAGCGCGAAGCCGAAGTCGGCCGTGGTCTCGGTCAGCACGTCGGGCGTGTTGGTGGCCAGCACGCCACGCGCGGTGCAGGCCTCCACGTCGAAGTTGTTGTACCCCACCGCCATGTTGGCCACCACACGCAACTGCGGGTTGGCGTCCAGCACCTGCGCGTCGATGCGCTCGCTGCCGGTGGTGAAGGCGCCCGCCTTGCCGTGCAGGCGCTCGGTCAGCTGCGGCTTGGTGAAGATGGTGTCGCCGGGGTTGTCCTCGACGTCGAAATGCTCGCGCAGGCGTGCCACCGTCTCGGGGAAGACGGCGCGCGCCACCAGGACGGCAGGTCTGCTCATGGGTGGTCGCCCCCTCAACGGAACCAGATGAAAGTCATGATGACGAACAGCGGAATCAGGATGCAGCCGCTCCAGGCCATGTAGCCGAAGAAGCTGGGCATGCGGATGCCGCGATCCTCGGCAATCGCCTTGACCATGAAGTTGGGCGCATTGCCGATGTAGGTGTTGGCGCCCATGAACACGGCACCCGCCGAGATGGCCGCCAGCGTGGCCGCACCGGTGGTCATCAGCACCTGTGGATCACCCCCGGCGAGGTTGAAGAACACCAGGTAGGTGGGCGCGTTGTCGAGGAAGGAGCTCAAGGCACCGGTGAACCAGAAGTAGGCCCAGGGCAGCGGCTCACCGCCTGGACCGGTGACCGATCGCACCACGGCGGCAAAGGGGCCGGCCTCGCCGGCCTTGAGCATGGCCAGCACCGGCACCATGGTGACGAAGATGCCGATGAAGAGCTTGGCCACCTCCTGCATGGGTGCCCAGGAGAACTGGTTGTCCTGGCGCACTGAACGCTTCGTCAGGGCCAGCGACACGAAGGTCACCACGATCAGCAGGCCGTCGCGTACGATCTGCTGCAACTCGACATCGGTGCCGAAGACATCGAAGCTGATGCCGGGCTTCCAGGTGCCGCTCATCAGCACCAGGCCCGCCACCGCCAGCAGCAGCAGGAAGTTCACCCCGCCCTGGATGCCGAAGGCCTGGTCGTCCGGTGTCGGGTCGGCGCGCTGCACGCCCTCCTTGCGGTACCAGTAGCTGTCGATGACGTAGAAGATGGCGAGCAAGGCGCCCACCAGGAACAGCGTTTCCGGGAAGATGGTCTTGACGGTCCAGAAGAAGTCCACGCCCTTGAGAAAGCCCAGGAACAGCGGCGGATCACCCAGCGGCGTGAGCGAGCCCCCGGCGTTGCTGACGATGAAGATGAAGAAGACGATGACGTGCGCCACATGCTGACGGTTGTCATTGGCGCGGATCAGGGGCCGGATGAGCAGCATCGATGCGCCCGTGGTGCCCATGAAGCTGGCCAGCACCGCGCCGATGCCCATGATGGCGGTGTTCAACCCGGGGCTGCCGTGCAGGTTGCCGCGGATGAAGATGCCGCCGGCGACGGTGAACAGGGCGGTCAGCAGCACGATGAACGGGATGTACTCGGCCAGCAGCACGTGCACCAGCATGCCGCCCGTCAGTCCCGGGCCCTGGGTCACGGCAAAGGGCACGAGCAACAGCAGCGCCCAGCCCGCCGCGATCTTGCCGAAATGGTGGTGCCAGATCTGCGGGATGGCCAGCGGCATGATGGCGATGGACAGCAGCATCCCGGCAAAGGGCAGCGCCCACCAGGCCGACAGGCTGCGACCATCCACCTCTGCAGCCCACGCCGGCGCTGGCAACAGCAGGCCGAGCAGCACCGCCAACAGGCTCAGGGCAGGCACGGGCCACCCATGGTGGCCGGCATCCCTCCCACTGGCACCGCCAGATTGCCGGGCCGCCTCGGGAACGGCTTCGCGGTCCATGAGGGTTGGGGTTGGGGTCCGGTTCATGCCCTCACTCGAGAAAGCGGGCGAATCCCGCTACCGGTTCGCGCTGCGTGACCAGGGTGTTCTCGATGGCCTTCGGGTCGGCATGGCCCAACGCCATGCCGCACACCACCATCTCCTCAGGGGGGAGCTGCAGTTCCTCGCTGATCAGACGGTGAAACTGGGTGAAGGCGGCCTGCGGACAGGTGTCCAGCCCCCGTGCACGGGCAGCCACCATGAGGCTCTGCAGAAACATGCCGTAGTCCAGCCAGCTGCCCTGCTGCATGATGCGGTCGATGGTGAAGATCATGCCCACGGGTGCATCGAAAAACGCGTAGTTGCGCGCGTGCTGCGCATGCATGCGGGCCTTGTCGGTCTTGGCAATGCCCAGCAGGCTGTAGAGGTCCCAGCCCACCTGGCGGCGACGCTCCAGGTAAGGCGTGCGCCACTCGGTGGGGTAGTAGGCGTATTCCTCGCTGTGCTGGCTGCGTTGCGCGGGATCGTCGTAGGCTGCCTGGATGCGTGCGCTCAACCGCTGGCGGGCGGCACCGGTGAGCACATAGACCTTCCAGGGCTGCGTGTTGGTGCCTGAGGGCGCCCGAGAGGCCACCGCCAGGAGTTCCTCGATGGTCTGCTGCGGTACCGGCGTGGGCAGGTAAGCGCGGATCGAGCGGCGCGAGGTGATGGCCTGGTCGACGGCGGCTGCGGCCTGCGCCACGCCTGGGGAATCAGCAATCATGGAGCCGAGCCTTTCAAGGGTTGCAGGGCCTGGAGCAGGGCCCCAGGAAGACGGTCCACCGGCTGGCGCGACGCCCGGTCGACATAGACATGCACGAAATGGCCTGCAGCGGCAGCCACGTCCAGCCCCTGCCCGAAGAGTGCCACCTCGTAGCGCACGCTGCTGCGGCCCACATGCGCAACGCGCACGCCGGCCTGGACAGTCTGCGGGAAGGACAGTGCGCTGAAGTAGTCGCAGTGGGTGTGCACCACCAGCCCGACGACCGATCCATGGACCGGATCCAGCGCGTCGTGCGCGATCAAGTAGCGGTTGACCGCCGTGTCGAAGAAGCTGTAGTACACGACGTTGTTGACATGCCCGTAGACGTCGTTGTCCATCCAGCGGGTGGACATCGTCTCGAAATGCGGGTAGCCCTGACGTGAAGGCTGTAGGGGGCGGTCCGGCATCTTGGGCGGGTCTGCGTCAGCTGGTGGGGGCGGCGCCGGCAGGCACATCGGGTCGGGCTCACCCGCCGGTGGATTGTGCCGCCTGCCCGGGCCAGTGCCGCCACGCCTGCCAGGCGAGTTCCAGGGTACGCGCCTGGACGCCCACGGTGACCGGCAGCTCGCGCCCGTAGCCCCCGGCCATCGACACAGCCACGGGAATGCGGCGCACGCGCAGCCAGTCCAGCACGCGGCGGTCACGCTCGGCCAGGCCGGGAGCGGTGATCTTCAGCCGCCCGAGCCGGTCATTCTCGTGCGGGTCGGCTCCGGCCAGGTAAAACGCCAGGCCTGGCGGTCGGGCTTGCAGGCGCCGATCCACCGCCTGCAAGGCGCTGTCCAGGGCCTGCAGGTAGGGCGCGTCGGTGCAGCCGTCGGGCAGTTCGACGTCCAGGTCACTGCGCTCCTTGCGAAACGGGAAGTTCTTCGCCCCGTGCAGCGACAGCGTGAACACGCTGTCATCGTCCTGGAAGATGGACGCGGTCCCATTGCCCTGGTGCACGTCCAGGTCGATGACCAGCACCCGCAGCAGGCGCTTGTGGCGTCGATGCCACTCGGCCTGCATCAGGCGTGCAGCCACCGCCACGTCGTTGAACACGCAAAAGCCCGAGCCCTTGTGGGCGTAGGCGTGGTGCGTGCCACCCGCCAGATTGGCCGCCACACCCTCCTGGTCGAACAGGGCACAGCGCGCCGCTGCGATGGTGGCACCCACAGAGCGACGGGACCGCTCCACCATCTGCGGGCTCCAGGGAAAGCCGATCTCCCGCTGCTGGTGAGCACTCGTGCGGCCCTGCGCCACTGCGGCAATCCAGTCCGGGGCGTGGGCCAGGGCCAACTCGCCGTCTGTGGCGGGCGGGGCTTCGCGGATACGGATGTCGGGCAGCCTTGCCTGCACCGCCTCGCGCAGCAGGCGGTACTTGGCCATCGGAAAACGGTGCCCGTCGGGCAGCGGCAGTACGAAGCGGTCGCTGTGGAAAGCCTGCATCTGACGCGGGATTCTAGGAATCGCGAAAAGATTGTTGCAATGCAGCAAATTTCTCTTGCAAAGCTACGGGTAACCCCTATACTTCATCTCATGCTGCGGTGAAGCAAATCTGCTCAGACGCTGCTTCATGCCGTCTTCAAGCCGGTTTCATCTGTTCCCCTTAGCCCTCAACACCAGGAGATCCCCATGTCCTATCTGACCGCCGAACAAATGGTTGCCACCCACAAGGCCAACGTCGAGACCCTCTTCGGTCTGACGCAAAAGGCCTTCGAAGGCGTGGAAAAGCTCGTCGAGTTGAACATCCAAGTCGCCAGGACCGCGATGGTCGAGGTGGCTGACACCACGAAGGCCGCTCTGTCCGTCAAGGATGCCCAGGAACTGCTGGCCCTGCAGCAAAGGCTGCTGCAACCCGCTGCCGAGAAGGCAGCCGCCTACGGGCGCCACTTCTACGAGATCGCGGCAGCGACCCACGGCGAAGTGGCCAAGGTGACCGAGAGCCAGATGGCCGACACGCAGAGCAAGTTCATGGAGATGGTCAACACCGCGGTGAAGAACGCCCCGGCGGGCACCGAAGGCCCCGTGACCCTGGTGAAGTCCGCAGCGGCCGCCGCCAACAACTGGTTCGATACCGTGCAGAAGGCGGCCAAGCAAGCCACCGACGTGGCAGAAGCCAACTTCCAGGCCATGACCAGCACGGCCGTCAAGGCCACCCAGGCGCAGGCGCGCACCCGTCGCGCCGCCTGAGCCGGCTGGCTTGCCAGCACCGTCGACACCGCCCGCAAGGGCGTACGGACGGCGCCGGCCCCCAAGCTCTGGCGCGGCGAATCAGACCAGGGCTTGCATCAACGCAAGCCCCGTCCCGGCGAAGTGGGGTTTGATCAGCTTGTTGGAAACGCCTGTCGAACTTGCATGTGGCCCGGCTTGCCCGGGCCACTTTTTTTCGTGGGACTTGGCTTGCCCGGGCCACGTTCCCTTTGTAGGGCTCAGCGCGTCAGGGCACCGATGCGGCCGCGCAGTGTCGTCAACATCTGCTGCGCAGCCTCCCGACCGGCCAAGATGGCCTTGGCGCGCGCGGCGAACTCGGCGCTGCCCACCCCCTGGAGCCGAGGCCTGATGACCACATCGGCATCGCGCAGTTCGAAGTGACTGATGCGCTTGCCCATGATGGAGAAGGTCTGCAGCAACATCTTTAGAGGGTCCCCCGTGGGTGCGCCATCGGGGGGTGTCGAGATGTCCACGGCGACCACCAGTTCGGCCCCCATCTCGCGCGCAAACCGCACCGGCACAGGCGACACCAGTCCGCCGTCCACATACTCGCGCGTGCCGATCTTCACCGGCTGGAACACCGCCGGCACGGCACTGGAGGCGCGCACCGCCATGCCCGTGTCGCCTCGCTGGAACAGGATCGGCGCGCCGCTGTCCAGATCGGTCGCCACAATGCCCAGCGGCAGCTTCATCTGCTCGATGGCGCGCTGACCCGTGAGCTCGCGCACGTAGCGGGCCAGGGCCTCGCCTCGGATCAAGCCGCGGCCCGGAAAGGCCCAGTCGGTGATGGCCCCCTCGTCCATGGACTGAGCCAACGCCGCCAGTTCCGCCCCATTGCGACCGGCCGCATACAAGGCCGCCACCAGGCTGCCGGCGGAGGTGCCCACCACCAGGTCGGGCTTGACGCCTGCTTCCTCCAGCACCTGGATGACGCCAATGTGCGCAAAGCCCCGTGCTGCACCGCCCCCCAAGGCCAGCCCTATGCGCGGCGCCCTGGGTGGGGTCGGGGGCGCGGGCGCGGGCGGCAGTACGGACGCAACAGGCGACGTCGGCGTAACCGACTGGCAGCCGGCCAGCAGGCTGCCCACCAGCAGCGCGAGCATCCCGCGCCGGGAGTGCAGGTCCTCTTGGTGCGCCGAGGCCTTATCAGCCATTTGAATGACGTTCCAACAAATCAGTTGTTTCCAAGCAGGTCATGCCCGCCTAGAGTTTGGATAGCAGCCCATCGCAGCCTTTCCGCACCACCGGACTGCCGTGGTGGAACAACGCGGATTGTCGCCCCAGACCGATGAGGTGCCCCCGTGCCGCTTTGCCAGCGCCAAGCCACCCACCCCAGCGTCCGCCACAGAATCCGCGCCGGCACCCGCCATGTACCGATACACCAGATTCGACCGCGAGTTCGTGCATGCCCGGGCGGCGCAGTACCGCGACCAGTTGCAGCGTCATCTGAGCGGGGAGTTGCCCGACGACGCCTTCCGCCCGCTGCGGTTGCAGAACGGCTGGTACGTGCAGCGCCACGCGCCCATGCTGCGGGTGGCCGTGCCCTACGGCGCCCTGTCCAGCACGCAACTGCGGATGCTGGCGCGAATCGCGCGCGAGTTCGACCTGCAGGAGCCGGGTACGCCGCGAGAGCGTGGGGGCTTCGGCCACTTCACGACGCGGCAAAACCTGCAGTTCAACTGGATAGCGCTGGAGCGCAGCGCGGACGTGACGGACCTGCTGGCCTCGGTGGACATGCACGGCATCCAGACCAGCGGCAATTGCATTCGCAACATCACCAGCGACTCGCAGGCCGGCGTGGCGCCCGATGAGATCGTGGACCCAAGACCCTACTGCGAGGTGCTGCGCCAGTGGAGCACGCTGCACCCGGAGTTCGCCTTCCTGCCGCGCAAGTTCAAGATCGCCGTCAGCGGCGCCCGGGAAGACCGCGCCGCCATCCTTTGGCACGACATCGGCCTGCAACTGTTGAAGAACGCCTCTGGCGACGTGGGGTTCAGGGTCTACGTGGGCGGCGGCATGGGCCGCACGCCCGTGATCGCGACGCTGGCCCGCGCCTTCGTGCCCTGGCAGCAGATCCTCGTCTACATCGAAGCAGTGGTGCGCGTCTACAACCGCTTCGGCCGACGCGACAACCTCTACAAGGCGCGGATCAAGATCCTGGTCAAGGCCGAAGGCCAGCGCTTCCTTGACGAGGTGGACAGCGAGTTCGAGAAACTCCTCCACGAAGACGCCGCGGGCGCCGAGCACCTCATTCCCCAGGCCGAGCTCGACCGCGTGTCGGCTTGCTTCACGGTACCCGAGGGCGCAGTGGCGGCTCAAGATCCTGCCCAGGTCGCCCAGCTGGATATCGGCACCCGACTGCCCCTGGGCGATGCCGACGCCCCGCGCGCCTTCTTGCGCTGGGCGCAGCGCAACGTGCTGCCGCACCGCCTGTCGGGGCTGCGCAGCGTCGTCCTGTCGCTCAAGCGCGCCGGCCTGCCACCCGGCGACGTCACCGCCACGCAGATGGACGCGGCTGCGGCGCTGGCCGAGCGCTTCAGCCAGGGGGAGTTGCGCGTGACACACGAGCAGAACCTGCTGCTGCCCTGGGTGCGCGAGGCCGACCTGCGCGCGCTGCGGCTGGCGGCCAAGGAGGGCGGGTTCGCCACACCCAACATCGGGCTGGTGACCGACATGATCGCCTGCCCCGGCGGTGACCTGTGTGCACTGGCCCATGCGCGCTCCATCCCGGTGGCCGCCGAGATCACCGAGCGCTTCCAGGACCTGGACCTGCAGCACGACATCGGCGACATCGACCTGCACGTCAGCGGCTGCATCAACAGCTGCGGGCACCACCACAGCGGGCACCTGGGCATCCTGGGCGTGGACAAGGACGGCACCGAGTGGTACCAGATCACGCTGGGAGGCTCCGACGGCTCGACGCGGTCGGGGCCTGCCATCCCGGGCAAGGTGATCGGCCCCGCTTTCGCCGCCGACGAGGTGGCTGACGCGGTGGAAGCCGTGATCGATACATACCGGCGCGAGCGCAGCGCGGGCGAGCGCTTCATCGACACCGTGCGCCGCCTGGGCGTGACCCCCTTTCGCGCGTCCGCCGACCAGGCGCGCCTGACCACGACGGCCTGAACACGTCTTCCTCTGTGATGGCGCGGTACACCCCATGAAGTTCATCGACCCTCACCGGGACCGCTGGCGCCTGGCCCCGAGCGAGGGCGGTCTCCTGCCCCCGCTCCGCCCGGATGAAGGTGTGCTGCTGACCCTGGAGCAGTGGCAGGTCGCGCGCGACCCCCGGAGCGCGCAGCTCACTGCCGGCCACGACATCGGCCTTCATCTGGACAACGACGCCGACGTCCAGGCCCTGCAACCGGACTTGCCACGGCTGGCCCTCATCACCCTGGCCTTTCCCAAGTGGACCGATGGCCGCGCCTACACGCAGGCCCGTCTGCTGCGCATGCGCATGGGCTTCCAGGGGGAGATCCGCGCCACGGGTGAGGTGCTGGTGGACATGCTGCCCCTGCTGCAGCGCACCGGTTTCGACGCCGTTGAGTTGCGACCAGATCAGCGCCTGGACTCCGCCCAGCGGGCGCTTCGATTCTTCGCCGCCCACTACCAGGGTGACGTGTTGGACCCCAGCCCCTTGTTCCGCCGTGAGGCGGCCCTGTCGGAGCGCTCATGCCGGTGATCTTCGTGGGGGCCGGCCCCGGCGCGGCCGACCTGATCACCTTGCGCGGTGCCCGGGCGCTAGGGCGCGCCGATGTGGTGCTGCACGACGCACTGACCGACCCCGCGTTGCGAGAGCTGGCCCCGCAGGCCCGCTGGGTCGATGTGGGCAAGCGCGGGTTCTGCGACGCGATCGGTCAGGCGCGGATCAACGCCCAGCTCGTACGGTGGGCGCGGCAGAGGCTGGTCGTGCGCCTGAAGGGCGGCGACCCCAGCGTCTTCGGCCGCCTGGAAGAAGAGCTCGAGGCCCTGGAGTCGGCCGGCATCGCCTGCGAAGTCGTGCCCGGTGTGACCTCGGCGCTGGCCGCGGCGGCCGCCGCGCAACGCCCGCTGACGCGCCGCGGCCGAGGACGCAGCGTCAGCCTGACCACGGCCATGACACGCGCCGGCGAACTGCAGGCCGACCGTACCGCGGACACCGAGGTGTTTTACATGGCCGGGCGCCAGCTTGCTGCCCTGGGCCGCCGGTTGCGAGAGGCCGGCTGGGCCGAGAACACGCCAGTGGCCGTGGTGTCCCGTGCCGGATGGCCCGACCAGATCGCATCCGACCACCAGGTGAGCACGCTGGCGCAGGCCGCGTTGATGCACAGCGGGCGGCCCACCGTGGTGATCGTGGGCGTGGGAGCGCAGGCCCTGCCCCGGGCACCCGGCCTCGACGCTCGGCAGGCCGGGGAACGGGCAGCAGCGAGGAAGCCCGCCGGGTGGAAGCTTCCGTCAGCGGGTTCTGCCACCGGGGTCCTCCCGGCACCGTAAACTCACACCCGGCCGGAGGACATGCCCCCCGGCAGATGTCAGCTTCCGCCGCCCGGGCTTCGTCCGCCTGGGCGCCCTTGGCCTCCGGACCACTCCGCCATGACCCACGTCGTCACCGAATCGTGCATCCGCTGCAAGTACACCGACTGTGTCGATGTGTGCCCCGTTGACTGCTTCCGCGAGGGGCCCAATTTCCTCACCATCGATCCGGACGAATGCATCGACTGCGCCGTGTGCATCCCGGAATGCCCAGTCAACGCCATCTTGCCCGAAGAAGATGTCCCCGGTGACCAGCAGCACTTCATCCAGCTGAACGCGGAACTGTCACGCAAGTGGCCCAGCATCACGCGCAGCAAGGCCCCGCTGCCTGACGCCGATGACTGGAAAGACCGCGCCGGCAAGCTCAGCGAACTGCAGCGCTGAGGCCGGCGCCCGCTGCTTCGTCGCGCGGCCATGGCACCGCCCCTCGAGACCGACGCCGTGGTCATCGGCGCCGGCCCGGCAGGCCTGTTCCAGGTCTTCGAGTTGGGCCTGCTGGAGATCCGGGCCCATGTCATCGACACGCTGCCCGTGCCCGGCGGCCAATGCATCGAGCTCTATCCCGACAAGCCGATCTACGACATACCGGGCCTGCCGTTCTGCACCGGGCGGGAGCTCACTGAACGCCTGGTTCAACAGATCCAGCCCTTCGGCGCCACCTTCCACCTGAACCAGGAAGTGGCCTCGGTGCAGCGGCAGACTGACCAGCGCTTCCTGGTGCAGACCAGCCAGGGCACCCGCCTGCTGAGCAAGACGGTCTTCATCGCTGGCGGCGTGGGCGCCTTCCAGCCGCGCACGCTGAAGGTGCCGGGGCTGGAGAGCTTCCACGACCAGCAGGTCTTCTACCGCGTGCGCGATCCGGCCGCCTTTGCCGGCCAGCATCTGGTGGTGATGGGCGATGACGACGGCGCCCTGGGCTGGGCCATCCACTTCGCGCAAGATGAGCCACACCGGGCGCGCAGCGTCACACTGCTGCATCGGCGCGATGCCTTCCGCGCCGCCCCGGCCACCGTGGAGCGCATGCGCGCCCTGTGCGTATCGGGCGCCATGCGCTTCATGGCCGGCCAGATCGTCGGCTTCGCGGAAACCCAAGGCAGGCTCACGCATCTGCGGGTCACCGGAGCGGACGACCGCACCCGCACCGTGCCCGTGGACATCCTGCTGCCTTGCCTGGGGCTGAGCCCGAAGCTCGGGCCCATCGCGGAGTGGGGCCTGTGCCTGGAGCGCAAGCAACTGGTGGTGGACACCGAGAGCTTCGAGACCAGCGAGCCCGGCATCTTCGCCGTGGGCGATGTCAACACCTACCCCGGCAAGAAGAAGCTCATCGTGTGCGGCTTCCACGAGGCCACGTTGGCGGCCTATGCGGCCTGCGCTTACGTCTTTCCAGACCAGAAGGTGCCGTTGGAGTACACCACCACCAGCCCGCGGCTCCATGCGCTTCTGGGGGTGACGCCACCGAGCACATAATCCGCATCGCTGGGCGACTTCGGTCGCCCAGCGCTCCGCTAGGGGTGTTGGCGCCGGCTTGACCGGTGGCGACTGAGACAGTCCCTTTGAACCTGATTGAGGTAATCCTCGCGCAGGGAAGCCGCTGAGACAGCTTGCACGGGTTCTCCGGGCGCCGCGTTCCAGCGATTGCCGACCTGCCATCGCTTCTGAAAGCATCACGATGGCATTCCAAGACCTCCGTGGCCTGTTTGCGCCGTCCCGCCCGGCCGTGGCCGTGGCCGTGGCCATGGCGCTGGCGTTGCCCGTCCCGGCCTGGGCCCAAACCCGGACCGACCCACCCAGCCAGACCATCACCGTCAGCGGCCGCAGCGCCGGCAATGCCGCCAGCGTGGCGGGCTTCGGCGACATGCCGCTGTCGCGTGCGCCGTTCTCGGCCACGGTCATCACCCTGGGCCAGTTGCAGGACGCCGGCATCTCCGGCATCGGCGACCTCACCCGCGTGGACGCCGGCACCACCGACGCCTACAACGCTCCCGGCTACTGGGGGCAGTTGGCAGTGCGCGGCTTCACCCTGGACAACCGCTTCAACTACCGTCGCGACGGGCTGCCCATCAATGCCGAGACCGTGATCGCCCAGGGCAACAAGCAGGCGCTGGAAATCCTCAAGGGCACCAGCGGCCTGCAGGCCGGCACCAGCGCGCCCGGCGGCCTGGTCAATCTGGTGGTCAAACGCCCCGGCGAGCGCATCCGCCAGGTGCATCTGGGCTGGGAACAGGACGGCAGCCTGGGCCTGGCGCTGGACCTCGGCGACCGGGCCCGCACCGATGGCGCCCTGGGCTGGCGCGTGAACGCCGGCCTGGAGCGGCTGGACCCGAGCCAGAACAGCAGTCAGGGCCACCGCGGCCTGCTGGCCCTGGCTGGCGAGGCCCGGCTGGGCAAGGGCGGCCTGCTGGAGGTGGAGATCGAGTCCAGCCGGCAGAGCCAGCCCAGCACCCCGGGTTTCAGCCTGCTGGGCGATGTGCTGCCGCGGGCGCGCAGCATCGACCCGCGCACGAACCTGAACAACCAGGCCTGGTCGCTGCCAGTGGTGATGGACGGGCAGACCGGCTCGGTACGCCTGACACAGGCGCTGAGCAAGGACGTCGATCTGGTGGCCCATGCCATGCGCCAGCGGCTGCGCAGCGACGACCGCGTGGCCTTCCCGTTCGGCTGCTACGACGCCGCAGCCGACGTCTACTACGCCGACCGTTACTGCCCGGACGGCCGCTTCGACCTCTACGACTACCGCAGTGAGGGTGAGCGCCGCACGTCCGACGCCATCGACCTGTCGATCAAGGGCCGCGCCATGGCCCTTGGGATGGCGCACCGCTTCTCGGCCGGCGTGCTGTTCACGCGCTTCGAAGCCCGCTTCAATCGACAGGCCTACAACTACGCGGGTTCGGGCTCCATCGACGGCCTGACCGCACTGCCGGCTGATCCCACGCTGACCGACGAGAACACCCAGCGCGACGAGCGCAGCACCGAGTGGCGGCTGCAGGACGCCATCACACTGAGCCCGCGCTGGAGCCTGTGGGCCGGCCTGCGCCATAGCCGGCTGCACCGCGAGAGCGTGCGCACCGACGGCTCACGGGCCACGCGCTACGAGCAGTCCTTCACCACCCCCTGGCTGGCCTTGAACCACGCCCTGGGTTCGCAGACCCTGGCCTACCTGAGCTGGGGTCAGGGCGTGGAGTCGGAAGTGGCGCCGGGGCGCTCGCGTTACACCAACGCCGGGCAGGCCTTGCCGGCGCTCAAGAGCCGGCAGACCGAGCTCGGCTTCAAGCAGTCCGGCGCACAGCTGGATTGGCGCGCCGCGGCCTTCGACATCCAGCGCCCGGTCTGGAGCGACATAGGCACCTGCGACGTCAGCGGCAGTTGCACCCGGCGCGAGGACGGCACAGCCCAGCACCGTGGGCTGGAGCTGGAGGCCGAGTGGCGCGGCGGCGTGTGGTCCGTGCGCGGCAGCGCGATGGCCCTGCAAGCCCGGCGCGACGGTGCGCTGGACGCAAGCGTCAACGGCCTGCGCCCTGTGAACGTGCCGGCCACCAGCCTGAAGCTTCAGGGCGTGTACAACGTGCGCGCCGTGCCGGGCCTGGCCCTGCTCGGCTTCGTGATGCACGAAGGCGAGCGCATGGTGCTGCCCGACAACCGGATGGCCACGCCCGGTTGGACGCGCCTGGACATCGGGGCCCGCTGGACCCGAAAGGCTGCCGGCAGCACACTGGTGTGGCGCGCGGGCCTGGACAACCTCACCGAGACCCGGGCCTGGAAGGAAGCACCCCTGCAGTACGGCCATGTCTACCTGTACCCGATGGCGCCGCGCACCCTGCGACTGTCGTTGACGGCCGGTCTGTGAGCCCGCATCTGCCCGCTCGACGCCCTCCGCCCCCCCCCCCGCAAGCCTGGCCCGCTGGGGTCGTGCGCCCGTGCCCGCCCTTCCTGGAAGGCCACGTCGGCGGTCTGCGCTGACGCGCAGATCACGCAGGCGAGGACCGCGAAGTCCGGGCGCCACGGATCGGGCATGCCCGGAACGCCGAACCGGCCGGGCTAGACCCGCCAGACCCTGCGGGCCAGCGCCTGCAGCGCCGGGCGCAACCGCAGGAAGCTGCGATACGCTCGCTCCAGCAGCGGCATCATTCCAGGCAGGCGTGCCAGCCTGGCAGCCCAGCGCCAGCCGGGCAGGCGGCTCCACATCTCGACAAAGGCCGCCGCCCCGACCAGGCGAGTGCCGTCCGCACGCTGCACATGAAAGCGGGCGAGCAGGGCAGCGCGCTCCTGCGGATCCACCCGTGCGCATCCCGCCGCAGAACTGAGGTCCAGAAAGCGCAGTCCGCTGTCGCCGTGCCGGCTGGCCAGACCCTGCACATGGGCCATCTCGCGCCGGCACAGCGGGCAGCCGCCGTCGTACAGCACGGTGAGCGTGTCCTCGGACGTCTCTTTCGATGCGGTGGTGGTCAAAGCAGTTCCTCAGCCTGATGCAAGCCGCGCGTGGCCCGTGTCCACCACTGCGAAAAACTGCTGCAGGGCCGCTCCACGGGCGGGAACAGGTTCGGCGCGGGGTCCCATTGGGCCACGCCAGGGATCCAGGGCCTGAGATGAGGGTCATCCACGCTGCGCACGCGTGGCGCGCCGGCCAGCGCGCGGGCCAGGCCGGCGGCGTTGGCGTACCAGCGCTGCTCGGTCAGGGCCGACATGGCAGCGTCCACCCAGCGCCAACGTGCCTCGGGCCAGGGCCACTTCAGGTGATGCTCCTCCAGGTACAAGCCCACCACCACGACGTCCTGCGGCAGGTCAGCGGGCGGCGGCCGCAGCGCCCAGGGGTGTACCAGCCAGACCTCGCGGCCTTGCAGTGCCTCGACCTGCGCAGCTGCGGGCGCGTCCAGGCGCAAGTCGGCCGGCGGTGAGGACAGTAGCGCTGGCTCGTTCACCCCCGGGAAGACCCCATGCACCTGCGCGACCGGCGAGGCGGGCACGCCGCCAGCGAGCGCCACACTGGGCGCGCGGGCAAGCCGTTCCAGCGCCTCGTAGCTCTGGTCCACCACCGTACCCGGGCTGTGCCAGGGTGCCGGCGCGTAGCGCGCCACGTTTTCGGCGTTGAAGAGGTAGGGCTTGTGGCTCCCGGTGCCCGCCACCCACTGCCAGCTCAAGTGGTTGCTGCCCACATCACCGTCCAGCAGGTGGGCCACCATCCAGTCCGCTCCGGCGCGCCAGTGCACCCGGCGCACGTGCACCACATAGCTGGCCAGCCACATGCGGGCGTGGTTGTGCAGCGTGCCGGTGGCGTACAGCGTACGCACCGCCTCATCCACCACCGGCACGCCCGTGCCGGCCTGGCGGATGTCGGCCGGCAGTGCCCTGGCGTAGTCTTCTTCAGGCCGCGGCCCGGGGTGCAGGGAGTTCAGGATGCCCTCACCCCGGTGGCCCCAGACATGGCGGAAGAACTCGCGCCAGCCCAGTTCGAACACCAGCTTGTGCTGTACCGGCAGCGGCCCGCGCGCCAGCACGTCGGCCAGCACCTGCGGAAGCGTCAACAGACCATGGGTGACGTAAGGCGACAAACCCGTCACCGCCCCGTCCAGATGGTTGCGGGTGCGGGCGTAGGCGGCCGGCCTGACCTGGGCCAGCTTCGCCAGCGCGGCGCTGCGCGTGGGCGACAAGGCCTCAGCCCAGCGACACCGCGAAGCCGCGCTGCACCGCGGGCCGCGCCATCATCTGCTCGTACCAGCGCTTCACGTTCGGGTAGGCGGCCAGGTCCACCTGGTGGCGCTCGTGGCGCCAGGCCCACCCCAGGATGGCGAAGTCCGCCACCGAAATCTCGCCGGCGATGTGCTCATGCTGCGCCAGTCGGCGGTCCATCACGCCGTAGAGGCGATGGGTCTCCTTGCGGTAGCGCTCCAGGCCGTAGCGCTGGTCCTGCGGGTTCTCCACCGTCAGGAAGTGGTGCACCTGCCCGGGCATGGGACCGAAGCCCCCCATCTGCCACATCAGCCACTCGATCACCGGCACCCGCTGGCGCGGGTCGCGGGGCAGAAAGCGCCCCGTCTTCTCACCCAGATACAGCAGGATGGCGCCGGACTCGAACACGCTGATCGGCCCGCCACCCGGACCGTCCGGGTCGACGATGGCGGGGATGCGGTTGTTCGGGCTGATCTTCAGAAACGTCTCGCCGAACTGCTCGCCCTTGCCGATGTTGATGGGGTGGACCTGGTAGCCCAGGCCCATTTCCTCCAGCGCCACGCTGATCTTGCGGCCGTTGGGGGTGTTCCAGGTGTAGAGGTCGATGGGCATGGGTCATCCTTCGATGGGTGCAGCGGTGCGGCAAGTCGGCGCTAGTGTGCCTTGAAGGGCCGCGCCCCTGCCCCTCACAACGGCACCGAACGCCGAGGTGGCTCGCCACGCAAGCCCGATACCACCGCGCGAGTTCTCTCAGAATGAACTCCTCCACACCCACCTCAAGGCTCCCCGATGAAGCTCGTCAGCTACAACATCCAGTACGGCAAGGGCAAGGACGGCCGCTTCGACCTGGGTCGCATCGCCGCTGCGCTGCAGGGCGCCGATGTGATCGCGCTGCAGGAGGTGGAGCGCCACTGGCCGCGCTCGGGCGACCAGGACCAACCGGCCGAACTCGCGCGCCTGCTGGGCGGGGCGTACCACGGGGTCTACGGCCCCGGCTTCGACGTCGATGCCGGCGGCGGCACCCCCGGCGCACGGCGGCGCCAGTTCGGCAACATGGTGCTGTCGCGCTGGCCCATCCTGTCGTCGCGCCACCACCTGCTGCCCAAGATGGGCCTCACGCGGCAGTTCAGCCTGCAACGCTCGGTGATCGAGGCCGTCATCGCCCCGCCCGGCACCGCCCCGCTGCGCGTGCATTGCCTGCACCTCAGCCACGTGGGCGATGGGGACCGGGCCGCCCAGGTGGAGCGCCTGCTGCAGTTGCACCGTGAAGCACCGCTGGAAGGTGGCGCCTGGTGCGGCACCCACGCCGACACCGACTGGACGCTGGGCCTGCCGCCCCCGCCCATGCCCTCGGATGCCGTCTACCTGGGCGACTTCAACCTGGCGCCGGACTCGCCGCTGTACACCCGGCTGGTGGGCCCCTGGTCGCCCGACTATGGCCGCATGAGCCACCACGGCGGCCTGGTGGACGCCTGGGTGGCCGCCGGCGGCGCCGAGCACGACCCCGCCGCCTGGACCTGCGACAGCTGCGAACCCCCGCAGCGCCACCGACGCATCGACCACTGCTTGCTCAGCACCGAGTTGGCCCACCGCGTGCGCCGCTGCTGGATAGATCACGCCGCGACGGGCTCGGACCACCAGCCCTTGTGGGTGGCGTTGGAGGGCTGAGGGGCGAGGCGGGGGCAGACGTCGTGGCCGGGGGCACGGTAGAAGTCTTCCAACGTGTCGGCACGCGCTGGCTCGCCCCATGAGCTACATGGCAGCCAAATTCGCATCCGCGCACCTGGCATCAAGCTCCCGGCAAAGAGGTGTTCCTTGGCCGACAAACTGAATCTCGACAGCCCGTCCCCCTGCCCCAGAGTTGCCACTGGCAGAGGCATCCCGAACAGGGCCGAAGGAAAGCATACCTTGTCGTCTGCCGGGTTCTGATGGCTGATTGACGTGCATCAAAATCTGCCCATGATCACGTTCACCGTTGAACTATTGAGATTTCCCTAAATGGTGACATCACCACAAGCTGGCCTGTTTCCAGCAGGCGGCAATGATTGCGGGCCGGCGCTGAGCGCTCTGGAGCTTGCTGCGAGCGGTGGTGTTGAGCTCATTGAGGGTGCCTGGGC